>NZ_JBDZDJ010000006.1:0-333732 GCF_040049135.1 Gordonia sp. VNK1
TGCTCAACGCGTTCGCCTCGACCTGGGACGACGGGATCTACCTGGGGTCGTTGCGTCAGTGGTACCGGGTCGCCAACACCATTGATCAAGACCAACGCCCGCGCAGTCCGCTGCGCCGTCACCCACCGCATAACACAACAAAATCGGGAACTGACTCACCACAGCTTGACACTCACCGGTCAACGCTGGGGAGAGCGCTGTCGACGCGGCCGGCGAAAAGAATTTCTCGCGGTGTGTAACGCCCGGGCGGGTGGCGCCGATGACATAGATAGCTCCGACCGAGAGTGCCAGACCCCCGACCCGGCACCCTCGGTCGGAGTTCTTTGTGTGCTCAGCCGTTGTGTGCTCAGCCGTTCTGGTGGGCGCCCTGCCGGGACGGTGGTGCCCGGACGTGGTTGTGATGCCGGTCGAGATCGACCGGGGAATGCCCACCGCGGAATACCCACCGCGGAATACCCTTTGTCCCCCGGGCACAATGCGGCCGGAAAAGTCTGGCTCCCGAGGCCGTACCAGATCACATTCTTCCTTCCTAGTGTCAGAGGTCACACCACCTCGCACGGAAGGCCACTGCGCAGTGATCAGCTCCTCCTACTTCTCCTGGGATCTCCTCGACCGCGGCGAGACGCCCTGCGTCCGCGACGATGCCGTCGAGTTGTCCTACCGCGGGTTCGCGGAGGCGGTGGACGCGGCCGCCTGCGCCCTGCACCGTCACGGGATACGCGCCGGCGACGTCGTCGCGACATTGCTCCCCAACCGCGTCGAATTGCTCGTCGTGCTGCAGGCGGCCTGGCGGCTGGGGGCCGTCGGGACACCGGTGAATCCCGCATTCACCGCCACCGAGGCCGAGTACCAGCTCACCGATGCGGCCGCGCGCGTCGTCGTTGTCGACGACACGACCGCGGCGACCCGGCCGGAGGTGGCCGGATGTGCGGTGATCGACGTGAACGATCTGAGCGGCACCGGATCGCTTCCCGCCGATCTCGGTGGACCGGACGACGACGCGGCCGACGTCGACGCCCTGCTCATCTACACGTCCGGATCGACCGGGCGGCCCAAGGGTGTCCGGCTCACGCATGCGAATCTGCGCCACATGGCCACGGCCATGGTCACGCTCCTGGATCTGCGATCCGACGATCACGCACTGCTGATCCTGCCGCTGTTCCATGTCAACGCGATCTGTGTCAGCTTCCTCGCGCCGATGCTGGCGGGCGGGCAACTGAGTATCACCGGAAAGTTCTCCGTCTCACGATTCTTCGACGACGTGGCACGTCTGCGTCCCACCTACTTCTCGGCGGTGCCGACGATCTACGCGCTGCTGGCGTCGCACCCTGATGTGGCGGAGAAGTCGCTGGGGTCACTGCGGTTCGCGATCTGCGGTGCCGCACCGATCTCCAAGGAACTGCTGGCCCGGGTCGAGTCCCTGTTCGGCATCCCGATCCTGGAGGGATACGGACTCACCGAGGGAACATGCGCCTCCGCGTGCAATCCCCGGTCCGGGGTCCGCAAACTCGGGACGGTCGGGCCGGCCGTCCCCGGCCAGCAGATCGCGATCGTCGACCCGGACGGCACCGACCTGCGGCCCGGCGAGGTGGGCGAGGTGGTCATCACGGGCCCGAATGTGATGCGCGGCTACCTGAATCGGCCGGAGGCCACCGCGGCGACGATCGTCGACGGGCGGCTGCACACCGGTGATGTCGGGAGCCTGGATGCCGACGGCTACCTGACCCTGGTCGACCGGATCAAGGACATGATCATCCGCGGCGGAGAGAACCTGTACCCCAAGGAGATCGAGAACGCGCTCGCCACCCACGGCGACGTCCTCGAATGCGCCGTCGTCGGTGCGCCCGATGAGGTCTACGGCGAAGTGCCCATCGCCTTCGTGGTGGCCTACCCGCACCGGGAGATCTCCGCCGACGATCTGGCCCACCATCTGGAGTCCCGGCTGACGGCCGTCAAACGACCGGCGGTCATCCACGTCGTCGAGGCACTCCCCCGAAATCCCGTGGGCAAGATCGACAAGCCGGGACTTCGCGCCGCCCTGTCCACCCCATCGCCCGCCTGACCCTACCTTCACAGCATTATTCGTGTCCGCGCCGTCTCACGGCGAGGGCTGCCCGGTTGTGTCGAGATGACGAGCGGTGCCGCCCACCCGCGGTGACCGAACCGATCACCGAACCCTCAACCCAACCCCGAAAACCAAAGCCCCCCAAACGAAACCCCCAAACCGAAACCCACTGTTCTACCGAACTCGAGGAGGAGTACCCATGGGATTCACCCAACCCGATTTCCCGCCGGTCGATCCGGACACCTTTCTGGACAGGCCCTTTCTGGATCGGCTCCGCGTCCTCGGTGCGCACTGGGCCGAATACGGCTTCGGCACACCGAAGATGGTGCACATGATCTATCTGATGAAGGTGGCGATCCTGTATGTCGTTGCCGGACTGTGCATTGCCACCTTCACCTCGGGCTACAACGTCCTCGACGTCGGGGCGTGGTGGGATCAGCTGATCGTGTATCAGAAGATCGTGTTGTGGACGGTGCTGATCGAGACGCTCGGCCTCGGTGGATCGTGGGGACCCCTGGCCGGTCACTTCAAGCCGATCACCGGCGGATTCCTGTTCTGGCTGCGACCGCAGACCATCCGGCTGCCACCGTGGCCGGGTAAGGCCCCGTTCACCCGGGGTGATGAGCGCACCGTTGTCGACGTCGCGATCTACGCCGTCATCCTCATCAATCTGGTTGTGGCGCTGGTTTTTCCGGGGATCTCGTCGGCCTCTTTGGATGCGCTGGTGGCCGACAACCACGGCCTGGTCAACCCGGCGGTCCTCTATCCGCTGATCGCCCTGTTCGTGGTGATCGGATTGCGCGACAAGGTGATCTTCATCGCCGCACGTTCCGAGCAGTACCTCCCCGCGATCGTGTTCTTCGCCGCCCTGCCGTACCTCGACATGATCCTGGCGCTCAAGCTGCTCATCGTCACCGTGTGGGTGGGAGCGGGCATCTCCAAACTCGGACACCACTTCTCGATGGTGATCCCGCCGATGATCTCGAATACGCCGTGGCTGCCGAGCAAGGCGATCAAACGTGCCCACTACCGCGACTTCCCGCACGACATGCGTCCGTCCCGGCTGGCCGGCGGCATCGGGCATGTGCTGGGCACCATCGTCGAGGTGGTCACTCCCCTGGTGCTGCTGTTCTCGACCAACAAGTGGCTCACCCTCGCCGCGGTGGTGCTGATGGTGTGCTTCCACCTGTTCATCTTCTCGACGTTCCCGCTCGCCGTGCCGCTGGAATGGAACATCCTGTTCGCCTACGCCGCGATCTTCCTGTTCTGGGGCCACCCGGCGTGGGATGGGTATGCGCTCACCGACACCACGATGCCGTGGGTGCTCGTCGCCGTCGCCGCCGCGCTGTGCTTCTTCCCGGTCCTGGGCAATCTGCGCCCCGATCTGGTCTCCTTCCTGCCGTCGATGCGGCAGTACGCCGGCAACTGGGCGTCGGCGACCTGGGCGTTCGCGCCGGGTGCCGAGGAGAAGCTGGATCAGTACGTCGTCCGGTCGTCGAAGAACACGCGCACCCAACTGCTGGCCTCCTATCCGCCGGAGGTGGCCGACGTGGTGATGCATCAGATGATGGCGTGGCGGTCGATGCACAGCCAGGGCCGTGCGCTCTACTCGCTGATGCTGCGCCACCTCGGTTCCGACATCGACACCTACACCCTGCGGGAGGCGGAGTTCTCCTGTAACTCGTTGGTGGCGTTCAACTTCGGCGACGGTCACCTGCACGACGAGAAGATGATCGCCGCGCTGCAGCGACGCTGCGATTTCGCCCCGGGCGAGTTCACCGTCGCCTGGATCGAGTCGCAGCCCATCCACCGCGGCACGCAGCGGTACAAGGTGATCGACGCCGCTCTCGGTGTCATCGAGACCGGCACGTACCGGGTGGCCGACGCCGTCGCCGAGCAACCGTGGCTCCCCAACGGGCCGATCGACATGCAGGTCGACTGGACGCTCGACGTTGACGCCCGGCGCGCCCTGACCGATCCTGACATCGTGGCCGAACCGAAGATGCGCTCCGGCTCCCCCGCCGGCCCGGCGCCCGATGTCCCCGCTGGGCAGGTGCAGCAGTGACGACTGCGGTCGTCGTCGGCGGCGGGCCCAACGGGCTCGCCGCCGCCCTGCACCTGGCCCGCAACGGCGTCGAGGTGACCGTTCTGGAGGCGGCGGACGAGGTCGGAGGGGGTGCGCGCTCCGGTGAGCTCACCGTGCCGGGCGTGATCCACGATCACTGCGCCGCCTTCCATCCGCTGGGAATGGGATCCCCGTTCTGGCAGTCGGTCGGACTCGAACGGTACGGCCTGTCCTGGTGCCTGCCACCCGTGGACTGCGCACACCCGCTCGACACCGGCGAGGCCGGGCTGCTCTACCGGTCCATCGACGAGACGGCACGGGCACTCGGCCGTGACGGCCGCCGGTGGCGGCTGGCCTTCGGCGATCTCGCCGCCGGATTCGACGACCTGGCTGCCGACCTGCTGCGCCCGATCGTGCATGTGCCGCGCCACCCGATCCGGTTGGCGGCCTTCGGCCCGCGGGCACTGCTCCCGGCGAGCGCCATGGCCAGGCTGTTTCGCACCGACACCGCACGGGCGTTGTTCGGTGGGATCGCCGCGCATGCCTTCACCCGACTCGACCGGCCGCTGACGGCGTCGCTGGGCATGATGATCGCGGCCAGCGGTCACCGCTACGGGTGGCCTGTCGCCCGTGGTGGTTCCGGTGCGATCACCGCGGCGGCCGCCGCGGCACTGGGCGCCCACGGCGGCAGGATCGAGACCGGTGTACCGGTGACGCGGTCGACCGACATCCCACCCGCCGACCTCGTGTTGCTCGATCTCTCTCCCGCGCAGGCGCTGGCACTCTACGGTGATCAGATGCCGTCGCGGGTGGCCACCTCGTTGAAGCGGTATCGCGTGGGTTCCTCGGCGTTCAAGGTCGACTACGCGATCGCCGGTGACATCCCGTGGCGCAACCCCGCGTGCGCCGATGCGGGCACCGTTCACCTCGGCGGCGACCTGACGGAGATCTGCCACACCGAGCGCCGGCGGGCGGCCGGAATCATGGTGCAGCGGCCGTTCGTGCTGCTGGGTCAGCAGTATGTCGCCGACCCGTCGCGCAGCCGGGACGGAGTCAACCCGATCTACGCCTACGCCCACGTGCCACGCGGCTTCGATGGCGACGCCACCGAGGCGGTGACCGCGCAGATCGAACGCTTCGCCCCGGGATTCCGCGACCGGATCATCGCCGTGCACAGCACCGGTACGGCCGAATTACACCGGCACAACCGGAATTTCGCGTTCGGCGACATCATCGGCGGTGCCAACGACGGTCTGCAGATGCTGTTCCGGCCCCGCGTGGCGGTCAATCCGTATGCGCTCGGGATCGACGGGGTGTACCTGTGCTCACAGTCCACCCCGCCCGGAGCGGGTGTGCACGGATTGTGCGGGTTTCACGCCGCGAGTTCGGCACTGGCCGAACTGCGGCGGCGGCCGACGCGCTCGGCGGGATCGAACGGTCGAGGACATCGGGTGTCGCGATGACCTACATTCCGGCCGACGCCGAGGAGGCCCGGTCCCGACTGGCCCGGGTTCCGGCGATGGCCACCACCGATCTGCTCGACGTGGTGGGCGTGCTCGCCGGCCGACTGCGTGAGCGGGAGGCCGAGATCGTCGCCGATCTCGCCGGGATGATGGCCCGGGAGATCGATCAACTCGACACCGACCCCAAGTTGGTGGAGATGCTCGAGGCGAGCGTGCACGGCAACGTGTCCACCATCATCCACGTCCT
This sequence comes from Gordonia sp. VNK1, assembly GCF_040049135.1. NCBI lineage: Bacteria > Bacillati > Actinomycetota > Actinomycetes > Mycobacteriales > Gordoniaceae > Gordonia > Gordonia sp. VNK1. Next base: position 5,841 of record NZ_JBDZDJ010000006.1, read on the forward strand.
CGCCAACGACATTCCCGTCGATCATCTCCAACCCACCACGGCCGCAGTCGAATACGCCCGACGGCTGGCCCAGCGCGACGTGCCCTCCAATTCCCTGGTCCGGGCCTATCATCTGGGTCAGAACAGCGTGATGCTGCTGTGCTACTCGATCATCGAGGAGCTGGGTCTCGACGCGACCCAGGCGATGGCGGTGACCCGGCATGTGTCCGATGTGATGTTCGGGTACATCGACTGGATCACGCTGTTCGTGTTCGAGGCCTATGAGGACGAGCGACGTCGGTGGCTGGGCGCGGACGCGCATGTGGTGTCGGCCGCGATCCGCCGGGTCCTCGACCGCACCGACGTCGATCCGACGGCGTTCGAGACCGAGACACGGTATCGCCTCGACCGGACCCACCTCGGTGGGATCATGTGGACCGACGACGCGGACGCCCACACACTCGGCCGTCTCGACCGGGTGACCCGTGAGCTGGCCGCATGTCTGGGTTCCGACGGGCCCCCGCTGGTGATGGCCGTGGACCGCTCGACCATCTGGTTGTGGATCCCGCTGCGTGCACGCACGACGGTCATCGAGGAGTCGTTGTCGCCCTCGGTACTGCCCGAGGGGGTGCGGTTGGCCGTCGGGTTGCCCGGCAACGGTGTCGGGGGTTTCCGTCGTACCCACGAGCAGGCGTCGGCGGCATACTCGGTCGCGACCATGCCGGGAACGGCGGACCGCGCCGTCGTCGGCTTCGCCGATCGTGGTGTCGCCGTGGTGTCGCTGCTCGCGCAGGATCCGGACGGCACCCGCTCCTGGGTTCATGACGTGCTGGGATCGCTGGCCGAGGACACCCCGTCGGCGGCCGTGCTCCGCGACACGCTGTCGGTATACTTCGCGACCAAGGAAAGCCACCTGCACACCGCGACGCGACTCAATCTGCACCGCAACACGGTCAAGTACCGCGTCGGCAAGGCGCTGTCGGAGGTGGGTCCCGATCGCGACCGACTCGACCTCGCCCTCGCGTTGACCGCGTGTGACCTGCTCGGCCCGATGGTGCTGAATCCGGCAGCGGGCGGGTCAGGTCCGCGGGTTGCGCCGGCCCGTCACCCCGGGGTCGTCGGCGGGGCGTAGCGCCCACGACGGTACCCAGTGGGTCACCGTCTCCTCGCGGTCGCGGGCATGCAGCACGTAGGTCACCTTGCCGTACCACTCGCCCCACTCGGATCGTCCCCATTCGGTGAGCACGCCGGTGATCACCTTGCGGACCTGCAGACCGTCGGGGTGGTATGTGCCGCTGTGGTGCGGTGTCTGGGGATACAGGGCGTTGAGATCGATGAGGACGGCCCGGTGCCCCACCCGAACGAAGGCGGGCAGGTGGGGTCGACCGCTGTCCCCGCCGATGCGCGCCATACCCATGTATGGATCATATGTTCGAATCGAGATCGCGCCAGGCCGGAGGGTCGCCATTTGAGTGGACGAATGTACACTCAACCACATGATCGCCACGCCAACCGTCGACGAACCCGGCGAGGTCCGCGCCCTCGCCCGGCTCGGCCTGACCGAACTGTCGGCGGCCACGGTGGGCATCGCGCGAGTCCATCAGGCTGTGTCGTCGACGGTTTTCGGAGCGTTGCGTGCCGCCGCCGGGCGGCGCGTCGAGCCGATCCGAATGCTGCACGACACCGTGAGCGAGACGGTGTACACCTCGATCACCGGAGTCCTCGACTCCGCCCGGATCGTCGCCGACGCACTGCCGGAAACCGCTCGTCAGCCCAGCCGCACCGTGCGGGGAGCCGCGGTGATCGGCGTCCTCGACGGGCTGATCGGCGACGCCCTGGTCGACAACGAACCGGCGCTGGCGCCGGAGATGGCCGTCCGCGTCGACGGCGTCCCGGTGATCCTGTCGCCGTCGGCGCTGCGCGCGGCCTTTCCCGACGCGACCGGGCATCTCGTGGTGTTCCTGCACGGATTGATGGAGACCGAGCATGCGTGGCGGATGGGACACCGACCCTCCTACGGCAGTCGGATGGCCCTCGAGATCGGTGCGACCGAGATCCTGGTGCGCTACAACACCGGACGCGGCATCGCCGACAACGGCGCGTCGCTGGCCGAGTTGCTGACCGCGCTGACGCTGCAGTGGCCGGTCCCGGTGCGCCGGATCTCACTGATCGGGCACTCGATGGGCGGTCTGGTGATCCGCAGCGCATGCCACATCGGCGCCGTCGGCGACCCGGCCCGGCGGGCACCGTGGATCCCGCTGGTGACCGAAACGGTCAGCCTCGGCTCGCCGCATCTCGGGGCGCCTCTGGCGCGGGGTGTGCACGCGGCGTCCTCGGCCCTGCGGGCACTCAGCGTGACCCGACCGTTCGGCGAGTTGCTGCGTCGGCGCAGTGCGGGTGTCCGGGATCTCTTCCACGGCACGGTGATCGCCGACGCGAATGCCGACGCCGACGATCCGGACGGCTTCTGGCAGGCACCCGGCGCCGACGTCGCTCTGCTCGCCTCGGCGCGGCACCTGTTCGTCACGGCGTCGTTGTTCGACGATCCGGACCATCTGCTGGGCCGCTACCTCGGTGACGGTCTGGTGCTCACGCCGAGCGGCCGCGGATTCCACCGGTCCCGGCACATCGGGTTCCGCGCCGAGCACGGCATGCACATCGGTCACGCCCACCACTTCACGCTGCTCAACAGTGAGCTGATCTACCCCTGGCTGCGCGACGCCCTGCGGCCGCTGCCGGCGCTGACGGCGGGATGATCCGACACCGGTATCCCGCCGTGGTGAGCCCGGCTACTGTGCCGGATCCAGGACGACGCGGACGGTGACGCGGCCCTGCTCATCACGGCGCGCGGTGCCGTGACCAGGCCGATCGACGCCGTCGAGTGCGAGGCTCAACGGTGATCCCGCGCCGGTGAAGTTGCGCCACCAGGTCTTCTCATCGGCCATGGCAACACCGATCATCACCTCGTCGGGAGATCCCGGCCGTCGCCGATAGGCGACGGGAAATCGCACGGTGGTCCCCGACCTGCGGCCCGTGTAGGTCACGACGGTCATCGAGCCGGCCAGGACGCCGCCGATCACCGGTAGCCCCAACAACGGGATCACCGCCCGGTTCGCGGCGGCTGCGATGGTGTGGAACGCGCTCACTGATGAGTTCTCCTTGTCGCGGGATGTGTGATCGGGCGGTCACGGCCGGGGCCCGATGATGACGGTCCGGGTGGCCAGGGCGTCATCGGCGACCGTGGCGATCAGGGTTCCGGGTTTGCGGCCGTCGCGGATCTCCGACACCCCGACCCCGGCCGAGATCAGCCGGTGCCGGGCGGCATGCACGTCGGGGCTGCGCCACGCGACGCCCCAGAGCGCCACCGGAGCGTCCTCGGGCGCGGTCAGCGGAGCGCCCCCGGGCGCGGTCACCGACTCGTCGTCGGGGTCCTCATCGGGAACCACCACCTCGATCACCAGGTCGGCGACCCGGAAGAACAATTGACGGACGCCGGCGACGACGCGGCGGTCGAGGCGGAAATCGAATCCCAGCGTTGCGCCGAACAAGGCCACCGCACGGTCCCGTCCGACGCAGGTGAACACGAGGTGATCGATCCCGGTGATGTCGCCGGGGTCGGTGTTCTCCGGGGCGGTGTCGGGCGGCGCGGTGTTGGGCGGCCCGTCGCCCGTACCGATCACGCCGAGGGGAAACGCGTCGGCATACCACTCGCCCGATGCGTGCGGGGCCGGGCTGAACGCGAGCCCGCGGCGCTGCAGCAGACGCACCCGGGCATCCGGGTCGTCGGCGGTGACGAGGACACGATGGACGTCATCGATATCCGTGTGCTGCAAACGAATTCGGGCATTGCCCACGCACAGGTCGGTGGTCGGCGTGGCCAGGTTCACCAGGCGGGCGTAGGTGAGCGCGGACCGTTGCACGTCCCCGACCACCAGATCCACCACGACCGCCGGCGCGTCGGGCTCGGTCACCTCACCTCACCTCTCCCGGATTCCTCACCGCTCGCCGCTCACCGCGCGCGGGTCCCACGGCGTCGGCCGGAGCGCGGCGGCTCGTCGCGCGGAGGACTGCTGGTGATGTGCCAGGCGCCGCAGGCGCAGCGATAGCACCGTAGCGTCGGCGAGCGGCGACCCGACTCGGTGATGCGGTCGATACCCTCCCGGGCGGCCCGTTCCGACCGGAACGCATCCTTGTCCGGGGTCGGACACGGCGGGCGCGGTCGCGCCACTCGTCGTCGGCGTGGCGGAGTGAGATCGGTGCGCGCCTCGACCCGGCGATAGAACTCCTCGAGATCGTCGTCGGAGAAACCAGGCATCGGATATCAGTGTGCACCGGGATCCCGGAGTCCGCGCCATCGGTCGATCATGGCCGTGGACTCAGGTCCGGTACTGCGCTGTCTCAGCGAGCCATCCACAGGCGGCGACGGATCACCTCACGCATGCGCCGCAGCTCGGAGGTGCTCAACTGGGCCGGCGGGGCCGCATCGACCAGGCGGTTGACCTCGGAGAAGAAGTCGCGATCCGACAGCCCGAACTGCTCGCTGATCTCGCGCGACGATCCGCCGCCCAGCGAGTACCAGCTGGTCTCGAAGTCGACCATCTTCTGTTGTTTGTCGGTGCTCATCGTCATGGTGCCGCCCAGCCCTGGAAGTGTCATGAACCGCACTCGAGCCACGATGGCCGTTGCTTGGCCACGTGTGGGTCGGTGTGCGCGTTGACGTCATTTGTACACCGCCACGGTGACGCTGCACAGTCATTTGCGCACCGACGAGGTTAACGTGTCCGCACCCGGAATCCGGTGAACGAGACACCGTGTCGCACTGGACAATCCGTAGGCGGGTGTCGAGGTCCGGTCGATGTCCGGACCGGGCGTGCTCAGCCGTCGTAGCGCGGCACGACCGAGACCACCGTCAGTTCCCGCGGAACGCCCTTGGCCTTGAACCGGCGTCGACGCCGCACCGAGTACCGCGCGGGATCGACGAGTGCGAGCGTCGCATCGCTGATCAACAGTTCCCCGGCGCCGGCCGCGGCGGCCACCCGCGCGGCGATGTTGACGTCCACGCCGAGGAAATCGTCGCCGACCGCCCGCGGATTACCGGTGTGCAGACCGGCCCGCAACTGCGGCCGGTATCCGTCGACGGTGAGCGCGGACACCGCCCCGATCACCTCATGGGCGGCCGCGATGGCGTCGTCGGGATCGGCGAAGATCGCCATCACACCGTCGCCGAGGTTCTTCACGATGCGCCCGCCGCGACGGCCGATGACCTCGTCGGTGGCCGTGTTGACCGCGGCGAGCAGGCGCAGCACCTCGTCGTCTCCCGCGGCCAGTGCCCAGGTGGAGAATGCGACGAGATCGGTGAACAGGATGGTGGCGGTGACCGGACCATCGGAGGTGCGTCGGCGTCGGGTCAACGACTGCCAGGCCTGCACCGCGGTCAGACCGAGTTCGCGGGAGGCGCTGGGCTGCTCGGGACGCGACTGACCGATGAGACGGGCCACCCGGTCGGAGGTCCGCGCCGTCGAGATCGTCGGCGCGGCGTCGGGCAACAGGCTGCGCAGCGCGCGGATCGTGCGGACCGCGGTCGGGTTGGCGTCGGTGCGGGCGAGCAGATCCGCGGCACGCCGCGTGGGTGGACGGGCCGGCGCGTCGGAATCCGGGCCGGAATCCGGGCCGGAATCCCGGTGTTGCGGTGCGGGGTCGCTCACCGCAGCCGTTCCGCGTCGCGGGCCAGTTCCAGCAGACCCTCGGCGAGCCCGGAGAGTGTGTCGGAATCGGCCGCCTCGGCCACCGCGGTCGCCAGATCCTCGGCGGCACACCGCAGGGCGAACATGCGATCGCCGAAATCGGCGACGTCGAGCGGGGTGAGGATCACCGCATCGTCGGGGATGGAAGTTCCGGCCACCAGGGCGCGTTGTTCATAGGCGCGTTGACGGCATGAACGTTTGCAGTACTTGCGGCGACGTCCCATGTCGGAATCGGCCACCGCCGAACCGCACCATGCGCAGGCATAGGTCCGCCGGGACCGGGTCGCATCCACGGGTCAGACCGTACCCGATCGGTCCCACCTCGGACACGATCTGTGGCGGGCGCCGGTGTCGGCCGGGGCCGACATGAGTTGTGGTTGATCTGTACAGCCACCGAGAAGAGTAGAATGGATCTGTTCAGCTGGTTGTGGTCGGCTCATTCCGGCCAGGACGCGAAGCCGAGAGGAAAGCAGTAGGAAATGGCAGATCGAGTACTTCGGGGTAGCCGCCTCGGTGCGGTGAGCTACGAAACCGATCGTGATCACGATCTTGCGCCGCGGCGTATCGTTCAGTACCGCACCGACAACGGTGAGATCTTTGACGTCCCCTTCGCCGACGACGCCGAGGTGCCGTCGAAGTGGCCGTGCAAGAACGGTATGGAGGGCACCATCCTCGAGGGCGCCGAGCCCGAGGAGAAGAAGGCCAAGCCGCCGCGTACGCACTGGGACATGCTGCTCGAACGGCGCAGCGAGGAGGAGCTCGAGGTGCTTCTCAATGAGCGTCTGGAGCTGCTCAAGCAGCGTCGTCGCGGTGTGACCAACTGACGGTGTGAGTCACTGACAGCGTGATCACTGACAGCGTGAATCACTGACGGCGAGTACGCCGAACGACACGGCCGGGTGGAGTTCTCACTCCCCCGGCCGTGTCGTATGTGCGGGTCGGCTCAGTTGTGCGGTCGGCTCAGCGACGGATACCGAGTTGGGCCATGCGGGCCTCGGCGCCCCAGCGCAGCACCTTGATGAACGCCTCCGACATCACGCCGCCACTCATCTTGGATTGGCCGATCTCGCGTTCGGTGAAGGTGATGGGTACCTCACGCACGTCGAATCCCGCCTGGATGGTCCGCCAGGCCAGGTCGATCTGGAAGCAGTAGCCCGCCGATTCGACGGTGTCGAGGCTGATCATCTCGAGTGCGGCACGACGATAGGCGCGATATCCGGCGGTGATGTCGTGGATGCCGGCGCCCAGCGCCAGACGGGCGTAGGTGTTGGCGCCGCGGGAGAGGATCTCACGTCGCCGGGGCCAGTTGACCAGCTTGCCACCGCGTACGTACCGCGAGCCGATCACCAGGTCGGCGCCGTCGTTGATGGCGGCGAGGAGCGCGGGCAGCTGTTCGGGTGCGTGGCTGCCGTCGGCGTCCATCTCGATGATGACCTCGTAGTCACGTGCCAGGCCCCACGCGAATCCGGCCAGGTAGGCCTTTCCGAGGCCGTCCTTGTCGACGCGGTGCATCACGTGGATGCGTCCGGCATCGTCTGCGGCGGCGAGCTCGTCGGCCACCTCGCCGGTGCCATCCGGGCTGGAATCGTCGACGACGAGGATGTGGACGCCGCTCAGCGTGGATTGCAGCCGGCCGACGATGATCGGCAGGTTGTCGCGCTCGTTGTAGGTCGGGATCACCACCAGTGCGCCACCGCCGTCGGCGGCCACGAGTGGGGTACGCCCGACTCCCCCAACAGGTGATGGGTCACTGTTCGTCAACGGCGAACTCCTCCGAGTGGTCGGTGCTCCCCGCCACGTGCGGCGGCGGAAAATCTCTGTGTGAACCTAGTACGCAAAGCCAGCGCGGCCAAAAGCGACACCACGGCGATGATCACCGCGAGCCGTTCCGGCCATGGTCCCAGGCGAGTCGCGATCGTCTCGTCGGAACTCAACGGCATGCGATTCTGCAGGATCGCGGCCTCGAAGATGCCGGATTCGGCGGTGATCGTCCCATCCGGTTCGATCAACGCGCTGACGCCGCTGGTCGCGGCGACGATCACGGCCCGTCCGTGTTCGACCGCACGGAACTGCGACATCGCCAACTGCTGATACGTCATGTCGGTGCGTCCGAAGGTCGCGTTGTTGGTGGGGACGTAGAGGATCTGCGCGCCGTCGCGGACCGCATGACGTGCGGCGCGGTCGAAGGCCACCTCCCAGCAGGTCGCGATCCCGACGGTCACCTGACCCGACTGCACCGGAACCGACACCACCGACGGGCCCGACCCGGCCCGGAAATTGCCCGCCATGTCGGCATAGGACGAGAACTTCCGGAAGAACGGGCGCCACGGGAGGTACTCGCCGAACGGCTGGATGATGTGCTTGTCGTAGCGGTCGACGGGTCCCCGCGCCCCGTCCCACACCAGGACGGTGTTGGTGGGTCGGCCGTCCTCGCCCCGGATCAGTGTGCCGACCAGGATGGGCGCACCCACCGCCTCCGACGCCGCGGTGATCTCGGCGGCGGCATCGGGGTTGGCGAGCGGATCGATGTCGGAGGCGTTCTCCGGCCAGGCCACGAATGCGGGTTGTTCGGCGTGTCCGGTCCGGATGGCCGCGGCCAGGGCGTACGTCTCGCGGACATGGTTGTCCAGGACGGCGCGTCGCTGGGCATTGAAATCCAGACCCAGGCGGGGGACGTTGCCCTGGATGGCGGCGATCTGCGCCGACGACCCGGCGACATTGCGATCGACGGTGTCGGGAGTCAGGGCGATCGCCGACACCGGTGCCAGCAGTGCCAGTACCACCGCCAGCACCGCCGTGCGCAACACCGAGTCGGGGCATGCGCCCGGGGCCCGGCCCTGCCGGATGGTCAGCTGCACCACCCAGGCGACGCTCGCGCCGAACAGGGCCACCGCCCCGGACACGCCGGGGGCGCCGAGCACCGAGGCGAGCGGCAGCAGTGGGCCGTCGACCTGACTGAAAGCGGCTCGGCCCCAGGGAAATCCGCCGAAGGGAAAGGACGAACGCAAGAACTCGACGAGCACCCAGGACAGTGCGAACCAGATCGGCGGGACCGGCAGACGGGTGGTCAGCGTGGCACACACACCGAAGACCGCGAGATAACCGGCCAGGGCGGCCGCCAGGGCGAGCCACGGCACCGGGCCGACATACACCCCGATCCAGGGCAAGAGGGGGACGAAGAAACCCAGGCCGAACACGAATCCGATCCATGCGCCGGTACGTACCCGCACCCGCACCTCGCTCCCGGCGGCCGGCCCTTCGGTGAGGAGCGCATACAGCAGTCCGAGCGAGAGGACCGCCATGAACCACCAGTCGCGGGGCGGGAATGCCGCCGCCATGGCGAGGCCCGCAACCGCGGCCCCGGCGGTCCGCGCACCCCAGGTGACCCATCGGCGGGTGCGCGGCGACCATCGCTCACTGCGCGGCCACCATCGGATCCGGCCGGTTCCGGCGGCGGTGACGACGTCGTCGTGGCCGGAGTTGTCGTGGTGGGAGCCGTCGTGGCCGGAGTTGTCGTCCCCGGAGTCGCCCGCCACCCGTGCATCGTGTGCGGCGGTGTCCTCGGGTGCGGAACCGGGCCCCGGCGTCACCAATCGTCCCCGACGTAGACGTCGTGGCCGTCGCGGACGGTGCGCACGCAATGTGGCAGTCGCGCATCGGCGGACACATCGGGCAGTGCCGGGACCCGGGATCGCGGGTCGGTCGACCAGCGCTGGACGCCGGCGTGCGAACCGACCACCACGAGCTCGTCGACGTCCCAGATCGCGTAATGTGCCGGGGCGCCCGGTTCCAGGGTGCCGGTCAGGCCGTCATGGGTGCCCCCGGCCCGCCAGCCACCCCGCGTCGCGGCGGCGAAGGCCGCGCGCGCGGACACCGCATGCTCGGCGCGATGCGGATGGACCGCGGCCCGCACCGTCGCCCACGGGGTGATCGGGGTGACCGGGCTGTCCGACGAAAATGACAGGGCGACACCGGTCTTGGCGAGCATCGCGAAATCGTTGAGGGTCGCGGCACGTGCGTCGCCGAGACGTTGGGCGTACAACTGTCCGGGCCCCGCCCATTCGGCGTCGAACAGGGGTTGCATGCCGGCCACCACCCCGCACCGGGCCAGCACCGCGGCGTCGTCGGCGTCGAGCATCTCGGCGTGTTCGATGCGGTGCGCGCACCGCGCCACCGCCGGGGTGCCGAGGTCGTCGGCGACCGCGGCGAACCCCGCCACCACCGCCTTGGCAGCCGCGTCACCGATGACGTGGAAACCGGCCTGAACCCGGGCGACGGTGCAGGAGTGGATGTGGGCGCGGACCACCTCGGGGTCGAGGTAGGCGATGCCGCCGAGTTCGGGTGCGTCGGCGTACGGCGCGGACAGCCACGCGGTATGCGAGCCGAGGGCTCCGTCGACGAACAGATCACCGCCGAGACCGTGTGCCCGGGTGATGGACATCAGTTCGGTGGCGTGCTCGGCACTCTCGGCCGCCTGGCCCCAGTACCGGCGCACGTCGACGGGATGGTCGAGTTCGCCGAGCGCCAGGAAATCATCGAGTCCGGCGATCTCCGGGCCGCCGTTCTCGTGCACCGACACGACCCCCGCCGCGGCGGCCTCGTCGAGCGCCCGGCGCTGCAGTCGTGCGCGCATCTCGGGTGTGATCAGGGTGCGTGCGGCGGCCCGCACCAGGTGATGGGCGTGTGCGACCAGAGGCTCATCGGGATGGAACCCGTCGGCGGCGGCCAGGTCCGGGACGAGTCGGCGCAGTGCCGTCGACGCGACGGCCGAGTGTTCGTCGACCCGCGCGAGGTAACACGGTCGGTGCCCGACGACCGCGTCGATCTCCGCGGTGGTGGGTACCCGGCGTTCGTCGGGGTCGGTGCCGGTCCAGCCGGAGTCATCCCAGCCCAGACCCCAGATGAGGTCTCCCTCGGCGGTGTCGGTGGCGGCGGCGCGGATGCGGGCGAGTGCGTCGGAGCGGTGAGTGGCCTCGCCGAGTGTCAGACCGTCGAGGGCCAGGCCGGTGGAGGTCAGATGCACATGGGAGTCGACGAACGCCGGCGCGACGAAGCGGCCGCGCAGGTCGGTGACGTGTGCGTCGGGATGCAGCGAACGGCCGACGGCGTCGGATCCGACCCAGGTGACGATCCCGTCGGTGACGGCGAGTGCCGTCGCGTCCGGGACGCTCGAGGAGTAGACGGCCCCGCCCAGCAACAGTTCGGTAGACACGGTGGTCCAGTGTGCCCTGAGCGCGTGTCCGGTCCGTCAGTGGCCCCGCGGCAACTGACGTTCACCCGGGGTCCACGCGCCGGTGTCGGCCGAGACCACGTCACCGTCGACGACGGTTCCGTCGATGACCGTGCCGCGCCGGAAGCCGGTGGTGGCATACACCCCCGCGCGGTCCATCGCGACGACCATGCGGCGGGCACCGAAGGCGGTCACCGCGGGCCGGATCAGGCGTCGAGTCGGCGGTGCCAGCAGCAGCATGCCGAGCAGCGTGGACACCACGCCGGGGATGACCAGCAGGAATGTGGATCCGGCGAGCATCGCGGTGTCGGCCAGCGGGGCGCGCGCGTCGACCTCGTTGCGGGATGCGCGGCGCAACTCGCCGAACACCTTGGCGCCCTGCCACCGCAGCATCACGAATCCCAGGACGGCCGCGGCGATCGTGATCAGCACCGCCCAGCCGAAGCCCAGGGTCATCGTCAACGCGACGAAGACGCCGATCTCCACGGCGAGGTAGATGAGTACGTATGCGAGTCGCATGGCGGTGCCTTTCGGTGACGGCCTTTCGGTGACGGTCTACCCGATGCAACGAACGAGCGTCCGATTTTGCTCCGCGCTGACCGCAGCGGTCCCTGGGAAGTCGCTGAGACCTGCCGGCCCTGTCGTCACCGCCGACTCGCGCCGCCGGCCCAGTCGTCCCCGCGTCAGTCGTCCCCGCGTCCCTCGATGTCCCCCTCGGTCTGCAGGTACACCGCGCGCAGATCGGCGAGCATCTCGGCGGGCGGCTCCTGCCACATCCGGCGTTCCACCGCCTCGAGGAGTCGTTCGGCGATGCCGTGCAGGGCCCACGGGTTCGACTCCTGCATGAACTGCTGATTGGTCTCGTCGAGGACGTAGGACTCGGTGAGCTTCTCGTACATCCAGTCGGCGACGACGTCGGTGGTGGCGTCGTACCCGAAGAGGTAGTCGACGGTGGCGGCCATCTCGAAGGCGCCCTTGTATCCGTGCCGCTGCATCGCCGAGATCCACCGCGGATTGACCACGCGGGCACGGAACACGCGGCTGGTCTCCTCCGACAGCGAGCGGGTGCGCACGGCGTCGGGTCGGGTGGAGTCGCCGATGTAGGCCTCCGGTGAGCGTCCGGTGAGCGCGCGCACCGTGGCGACCATGCCGCCGTGATACTGGAAGTAGTCGTCGGAGTCGGCGATGTCGTGCTCGCGGGTGTCGGTGTTCTTCGCGGCCACCGCGATCCGTCGATACGCGCCGCGCATGTCCTCGACGGCGGCGACACCGTCGAGGTCACGGCCATAGGCGTAGCCGCCCCACTCGGTGTAGACGCGGGCCAGGTCCTCGTCGGTGCGCCAGTCGCGGGAATCGATGAGCTGCAACAGGCCGGCGCCGTAGGTGCCCGGTTTGGAGCCGAAGATGCGCGTGGTGGCCCGACGTCGGTCGCCGTGTTCGGCGAGCGCGGCACGCGCGTGGGCGGCGACGAAGTTGTCCTCGTCGGATTCGTCGGCGCCGGCGGCGAGGGCGACCGCGTCGTCGAGCATCGTCACGACGTGCGGGAAGGCATCGCGGAAGAATCCGGAGATCCGCACGGTGACGTCGATGCGGGGTCGGCCGAGTTCGGCGAGGGGGATGAGTTCGAGTGTCGACACCCGTCGGGAGGCGTCATCCCAGACCGGCATCACCCCGAGCAGGGCGAGGATCTCGGCGATGTCGTCGCCGGAGGTGCGCATCGCGCTGGTCCCCCACGCCGACAATCCGACGGATGCCGGGAATTCACCGTGGTCGGTGCGATAGCGCTCGAGCAGTGAGTCGGCCATCGCCCGGCCGGTCTCCCACGCCAGTCGCGACGGCACCGCCTTCGGGTCGACCGAGTAGAAGTTGCGGCCGGTGGGCAGCACGTTGATCAGCCCGCGCAGCGGGGATCCACTGGGTCCGGCCGGGATGAAACCGCCGTCGAGGGCGTGCAGGACCCGGGGGATCTCGCGGGTGGTCTGGCGTAGGCGGGGCACCACCTCGGTGGCGGCGAAGGTGAGGATGTCGGCGACGGCCTGCGGGTGACCGTCGGCCGCGGCCGCCACGGCAGCGGCCGACCAGTCGTCCTTCGCGCACGTCTGCACCAGCCCGCGGGCGAGGTGTTCGATCTCGTCGACCTCGCCGCGGGCGGCCTCTCCGCTGCCCTCGGTGAGGCCGAGTGCCTCGCGGAGGCCGGGCAGCGCGGCGCTGCCGCCCCACAGTTGCCGGGCCCGCAGCATCGCCAGGACGAGATCGACCTCGGCGTCGTCGACGGGCGGCTCGCCGAGGACGTGCAGGCCGTCGCGGATCTGCACGTCCTTGATCTCGCACAGCCAGCCGTCGACGTGCAACAGCATGTCGTCGAAGACGTCCTCGTCGGGGCGTTCGGACAGACCGAGATCGTGATCCATCTTGGCCGCGGTCAGCAGCGTCCAGATCTGCTGGCGGATCGCGGGCAGCTTCGCCGGGTCGAGGGTGGAGATGTTGGCGTGCTCGTCGAGGAGTTGCTCGAGCCGGGCGATGTCGCCGTAGGATTCGGCGCGCGCCATCGGCGGGATGAGGTGATCGACGAGAACCGCGTGGGCGCGGCGTTTGGCCTGCGTCCCCTCCCCCGGATCGTTGACCAGGAACGGGTACACCAGCGGCAGATCACCGAGGGCCGCGTCGGTGCCGCAGTCCGCCGACATGCCGAGCGTCTTGCCGGGCAGCCATTCGAGGTTGCCGTGCTTACCGACGTGGACGACCGCGTCCGCACCGAAACCCGGGATGTCCGAGGGATTCTCGCCCCGGCCGGCGACCCAGCGATAGGAGGCCAGGTAGTGATGTGACGGCGGGAGATCCGGATCATGGTAGATGGCCACCGGGTTCTCGCCGAACCCGCGCGGCGGCTGTACCAGGATCGCGATGTTGCCGAAACACAGTGCGGCCACGACGATGTCACCGTCGGGGTTGGTCGCGCGGTCGACGAACAGGTCACCCGGCGGAGGTCCCCAGTGGGCGATCACCGACTCCCGCAAACCGTCGGGAAGGGTGGCGAACCACCGCGTGTAATCGGCCGCCGACACCCGAATCGGATTGGCGGACAAGGCTTCCTCGGTCAGCCAATCCGGATCCTGCCCGCCGGCGGCGATGATCGCGTGGATCAGTGCATCGGAATCGTCCTCGGCGAGACCGGGAATCGCGCCGTCACCGGTCTCCGGTCCGATGTCGTAACCGGCGGTGCGCATCGCCGACAGCAGGCGCAGCAGGCTGCGCGGGGTGTCGAGCCCCACGGCGTTGCCGATGCGGGCGTGCTTGGTGGGATACGCCGACAGCATGATCGCGATACGACGCTGTGCGGGGGCGGTGTGCCGTAACCGGGCGTGCGCCACGGCGATTCCGGCGACCCGCGCGCACCGTTCGTCGTCGGGCGCGTAGGTGGGCAGCCCGTTCTCGTCGAACTCCTTGAACGAGAAGGGAACCGTGATGATGCGTCCGTCGAACTCGGGAACCGCCACCTGGGTGGCCACATCCAGTGGTGACAACCCGTCGTCGTTGGCCTCCCAGTCCGCCCGCGGACCGGTCAGACACAGGCCCTGCAGAATCGGGATATCCAGTGCCGCAAGGCGTTCGATATTCCACGCCTCGTCGTCGCCGCCAGCCGAGGCGGTCGCCGGGGTGGCCCCGCCGGCCGCGAGGACCGTCACCACCAGGGCGTCGGCGGTGCCGAGGAGGTCGATGAGGTCGTCGGGTGCGGTGCGCAGCGACGCGCAGAAGACCGGCAGTGCGCGTGCGCCCTTGGCCTCGATCGCCCGGCACAGTGCGTCGATGTAGCGGGTGTTGCCGGCGAGGTGTTGCGCGCGGTAGTAGAGCACCGCGATCGTCGGACCGTCGTTGTCGGCGGCGGCGCGCTCGAGCACACCCCACGGCGGGGTCTGCACCGTCGGTTCGAATCCGAGGCCGGTGAGCAGAACGGTGTCGGACAGGAAGTTGTACAGATTGACCAGATTGGGCACGCCGCCCGTGGCGAGGTAATTGTGCGCCTCCTGCGCGACACCGGCCGGCACCGTCGAGAGCGCCATCAGGTCGGGGTCGGGTTGCTGCTCACCGGAGAGCGCGACCACCGGGGAACCCACCGCGAGAACCGCATCGAGCCCCTCCTCCCATGCCCGACGACCGCCGAGGATGCGGACGACGGTGAGGTCGGCGGCGGCGACCATGTCACCGACCTCGTCGACCAACAGACGCGACGGGTTGGCCACCCGGTAGTCGGCTCCACTGGCATGCGCGGTGATGAGGTCGGTGTCGGAGGTCGACAGCAGCAGGATCATGGTGCACTCCTCACCGGGGTTGCGCGCCCGGTCACGATGGTCGGGGTACCCAGTCGCAGGTCTGGCTCGCGGGCGTCGTCGGCCCGACACAGTGGCGCGACCGCGCCGGAATCGCACCGGCTTCTGCCGCACTGGGTGTGCCCGAAAGCCTAGTCGAGCCCACCGTCGCCGGAACACCCACGTCGACGCGGCGGCGAGGGGACACACTCGTGTCGGCGGCGAGGGGACACACTCGTGTCGGCGGCGAGGGGACACACTCGTGTCGGCGGCGAGGGGACACACTCGTGTCGGCGGCGAGGGGACACACTCGTGTCGGCGACTACCCTCGACGGTGTGACCGGCCACGTCCAACGCCCCGCCCACGACCGCTGCCCGGGTGTCTTCGACCCCCATCCCGCGGCCGACGGTGCGCTGGCGCGCATCCGGCTGGTCGGCGGATCGCTGCGGTCGTCGGCGATGGAGACCCTCGCCCGGGTCGCCGCCGACCACGGCGACGGTTTCATCGAGTTGACCGGCCGCGCCAACGTCCAGTTGCGCGGGATCACCGACGTGGCGGCAGTCGCCGACGCGCTGATCGCCGCCGACCTCGTCCCCAGCACCACGCACGAGAAGATCCGCAACATCGAGGTCAGTGCCCTGACCGGCCGGATCGGTGGTCGGGCCGACGTTCGTGAGGTGGCCGTCGCGCTCGACCTGGCGCTGCGCGCCGAGGCCGCGCTGACCTCGCTGTCGGGACGTTTCCTCTTCGGCGTCGACGACGGGCGTGGTGACATCCTCGCCCGACGTCCCGACGTGTGTGCCGTGGCGCGCGCCGACGGCCGCACCGACATCGTGATCGACGGGACGGTCGTCGGGTCGGTGGCCGACTCGGCCGACGTCGCGCCCGCACTCGTGGCCGTGGCGACGGACATGGTGGAACTCGCCGGGCCGCGTGGCGCGTGGCGTGTCCGTGACCTCGACGAGGCGTCGCGCGAGCGGTTGCTGAGGTCGGCGGCCACGCGGCTGACGCCGCCGGCCGAGACGGACGGCGGTGCCGAGCCGGTCGGCCCGGCCGAGGCGATCGCGCCGATCGTCGGATGGTTCACCCAGGACGACGATCGGGTGCTGCTCGGTGCCGTCGTCGAGGCGGCGCGAGTGCCGGCGCGGTTGGCGGAGTTCCTGGCCGCCATCGGCGCCCCCATCGTGGTGACGCCGAACCGGGAGATCCTGATCTGCGATCTCACCGAGGGCGTCGCCGAGACGGTGGTGCGGGTTCTGGCACCGATGGGATTGATCTTCGACGCCGCCTCGCCGTGGGCCCGGGTGAGTTGCTGTGTCGGGGCGCCCGGCTGTGCCAACGCCCACGCCGCGGTGCGCGCCGACCTGATCGCGCACATCGCCTCCGGTGCCGAGATCACCGACCGGCAGCACTGGGTGGGCTGCGCGCGTGGATGCGGGTCGCCCGCCGGGCCGCATCTGCGGGTGGAGGCCGGGCCGGACGGATACGTGCGCAGCGCCCGCTAGGCTTGTCCCACCATGACTGACTACCTGCGCGACGGCGCCGCGATCTATCGGCGATCGTTCGCGATGATCCGCGAGGAATCCGACCTGTCGGCGTTCGCGCCGGACGTGGCGACCGTCGTCGTCCGGATGATCCATTCCTGCGGGCAGACCGACCTCGCCGGTGACGTCGTGGCCACCCCGGGCGTGGTGAGTGCCGCCCGCGGCGCGCTGCGTTCGGGTGCACCGATCCTGTGCGACGCGACGATGGTCGCCTCCGGGATCACCCGACGGCGTCTGCCGGCCGACAACGAGGTGATCTGTCACCTGAAGGATCCCCGGGTCGCCGAACTCGCCGAACGGATGCAGACCACGAGAACCGCTGCCGCGCTGGAACTCTGGCGAGACCGCCTCGAAGGATCGGTGGTGGCGATCGGGAATGCGCCGACGGCGCTGTTCGCCTTGTTGGAGATGATCGACGCCGGGGCACCGCGGCCGGCGGCGGTCGTGGGGGCGCCGGTGGGCTTCGTCGGAGCGGCCGAATCGTGCGCCGAACTCGCCGCCCGCACCGACCTCGAGTTCATCACCGTCACCGGCCGCCGCGGCGGATCGGCGATCACCGCCGCGGCCGTCAACGCCCTGGCCACCCCGGAGGAGTGAGGGTGTCGGCAGCGCCGGGAGTCGGCACGCTCTGGGGTGTGGGCCTCGGCCCCGGCGACAGCGACCTGGTGACGGTCAAGGCCGCCCGCGTCATCGAGAGCGCCGACGTCGTCGCGTATCACTGTGCGCGCCACGGCCGCAGCATCGCGCGATCGGTGGCCGAGCCGTACCTGCGGGACGGGCAGATCGAAGAGCGCCTGATGTATCCGGTGACCACCGAGACGGCCGATCATCCCCGTGGGTACCGCGGCGCACTCGACGACTTCTACAGCGAGAGCGCCGAAGTGCTCGCCACACACCTGAGTGCCGGGCGTGACGTGGCGCTGCTGGCCGAGGGCGATCCGCTGTTCTTCAGTTCCTACATGCACATGCACAAACGGCTCGCCGACCGCTTCCCCACCGAGATCATCCCCGGGGTCACGTCGGTCAGCGCGGCGTCGGCGGCCACCGAGATCCCGCTCGTCGAGGGTGAGGAGACACTCACCGTGGTGCCCGGCACTCTGCCGGTGCCGCGGATGCGCGAATTGTTCTCCCGCGCCGATGCCTTCGTGGTGATGAAACTGGGCCGGACGTTCACCCGGGTGCGCGACGCCCTCGCCGCGGCCGGACGGCTCGACGAGGCCTGGTACGTCGAACGGGCATCGACGTCGGTGCAGAAGGTGGCTCCGGCCGCGGACGTGGATCCGGCTGCGGTGCCCTACTTCTCGATGATCGTGGTCCCCGGCCGCACCAACAATCCACGCGCCGACGTCGCCGAACCGGTGCGTGGTGAGGTGGTGGTCGTCGGGTTGGGTCCGGGTGCCGACGACTGGACCACCCCCGAGGTCACCCGCGAGTTGGCGGCGGCCACCGACCTCGTCGGGTACAAGACCTACCTCGCCCGCGTCTCGACGCGGCCCGGTCAGCGCGTGCACTCCTCGGACAATCGCGTGGAAGCCGAAAGAGCGGAATTCGCACTGGATCTCGCGTCGCGTGGGGCCCGGGTGGTGGTGGTGTCCTCCGGTGATCCCGGGGTGTTCGCGATGGCGACGGCCGTCGCGGAGGTCGCCGCCGAGCCACGCTGGGCGGACGTGGCGGTGCGGGTGGTGCCCGGGGTGACGGCGGCATCGGCGGTGGCCGCGGCCGTGGGTGCTCCCCTGGGTCACGATTTCGCGGTGATCTCGCTGTCGGATCGGCTCAAGCCATGGGATGTGATCGTCGAACGGATCCGCGGCGCGCTGGCCGCCGATCTGGTGATCGCGATCTACAACCCCGGTTCGGCGAGCCGGCACTGGCAGGTGGCGGCACTCAAGGAGATTCTGGCCGAATCGGTCCCGGGTGATCGGGTGATCATCCTCGGCCGTGACGTCGGTGGCCCGGAGCAGTCGGTCACGGTGACCACCGTGGCCGATCTCGATCCGGGGTCGGTCGACATGCGCACCCTGGTGATGATCGGGTCGTCGGCGACGACGGTGGCATCGCGGGCCGCCGGTGATCTGGTCTTCACCCCGCGCGACCATCCACGCGGCGGATCGACGCGGTGATCGGGGTGTGAGTCAATCGGCCGGCAGCTGATCGGCCACCCATCGGCCCGCGGTCGCGACATCGTCGGTGACCGGCGTGTCGGCCGGTTCGCCGGGACGATCCACCATCACCACGCCGACACCCAGCATGCGCGCCGCGTCGAGTTTCGGTCGGGTGAGCTCTCCCCCGCTGTTCTTGGTGACCAGCGTGTCGATGCGGTGCTCGCGCATCAGGGCCAGTTCGCCGTCGAGGTGATACGGGCCACGGGAGCGCAGGATCTCGTGATGCGGTGGTACCGCACCGGTCGGTGGGTCGACGACGCGGATCGCGAACCAGGCGGAGGAGATGTGGGCGAACGCCGAGACGTCCTGTCGTCCGCTGGTCAGCAGAATCCGGCGCGGACCGTGTTCCACGGCGCGTGCGGCCGCCCCGATCGTCGGAACCGTCCGCCAGTCGTCGTCGGGCCCGGGCACCCACGCCGGACGACGCAACCGCAGCAGCGGGACGTGCGCCTGCGCGCAGGCCGTCGCGGCGTTGGCGGTGATGGTGGCCGCGAACGGATGAGTCGCATCCACCACCGCACCGATGCGGTTGTCGCGCAACCACTCCCGCAGGCCCTCCACGCCGCCGAAGCCGCCGATGCGGACCTCTCCGACGGGTAGGCGGGGATTGGACACCCGACCGGCAAGCGAACTGATGGCGTCATACGGGCCGTCGTCGAGGACACGCGCCAGCGCCCGGGCCTCGGCGGTTCCGCCGAGAATCAGCACCCGGCGTCGCCCGGTCACCGGTGTCGACCGTTCATGGGTGCGGATCCGCTCCGTCGGCATCGCTGCGCAGCTTCGTCATCCGCGCCGCCGAATACAGGTAGCTGTCGAGGCGGCCAGGGCTGTCGGCCGCGGCGAGGACCGCTCCGACGAAGATGACGGCGGTGCGTCGAATCCCCCTGCTCACCAGCGCCTCGGGCAGGTCGGACAGCGCGCACCGGACGATCCGCTGATCGGATCGTGAGGCGAAGGCGACCACCGCGGTGGGACAGTCGGCGCCGTAATGCGGTGTCAATGCGGCGGTGATCTGCTCGGCCTGATGCGCGGCCAGGTGCAGTGCCAGGGTCACGCCCGTCGCGGCAAGGGTGGCGAGGTCCTCCCCGGTGGGCATGTCGGTCGACAGGGTCGACACCCGGGTGATCAAAAGGCTTTGTCCGACACCGGGAATGGTGAGTTCGTTCTCGAGGGCCGCGGCGGCGGCGGCGAAGGCCGGGACGCCGGGCACCCACTCGACGTCGATGCCCAGCGCACGAATGTGTCGGACCTGCTCGGTGACCGCCGAGTACAGCGACAGATCCCCGGAGTGCACACGCGCGACGTCATGTCCGGCGGCGTGGGCGTCGGAGATGTGGGAGATGATCTTCGGCAACGGCATACGCGCGGTGTCGATGATGTGGGCGTCGGGTGCGCAGAGTCCCAGGATCTCGTCCGGGACGAGGGACCCGGCCACCAGTGCCGTCTGACACCGCCCGAGGATGCGCGCCCCGCGCAGGGTGATCAGGTCGGCGGCACCGGGGCCGGCACCGATGAGGTAGACGGTCATCGGCTCCCCTGCCCGGCGGGTGTGTCACCGAACCACTGGACGATCGGCAACGCCGGGCGCCACGCGGAGAAACCACCCAGCGGCGCGGCCGTCTCGATGCCGATCCGGCGCAGGACGCCGGGATGGTCGCGGTGCCAGTCGATCATCAGGGTCTGATTCTCGATGGTCACCGCGTTGACGACCAGACGACCACCCGGAGGTAGTGCCGCCCAAGCGGATTCGAGGATGTCGCGGGTGAGTCCACCGCCGATGAACACCGCGTCCGGCGGTGCGGCGGTACGCAGTGCGTCCGGTGCGGCGCCGCGGATGTCGACCCGCTCGGCGACGCCGTGGTGTCGGGCGTTGGCCGCGATGCGTTCGGCGCGGTCCGGATCCTTCTCGAACGCCACCACCCGCACCCCGGGAGCGGCCCGCAGCCATTCGATGCCGACGCTCCCCGATCCGGAACCGATGTCCCACAACACCTGTCGCGCCGAGGGGGCCAGAGCGCAGACGGTGAGTGCGCGGACCGCGGACTTGGTGATCTGACCGTCGTGATCGAAGGCGTCGTCGGCGCGACCGGGCAGCGTCGAGCGGTGCGGCCCCACACAGGCGAGCGCAATGATGTTGAGAGCGTCCACGATCGCGGCGCGGTCCCAGCCGTCGACGGTACCCGAGGTGACGCGTTCGGCCGGGCCGCCGAGCTGTTCGAGCACGACCATGCCCGAGGCGCCGAATCCGTTGTCGGCCAGCATGTCGGCGACACGCGCGGGGGTGGCGGCGTCCCGGCTCAATACCAGCAGCCGACGGCCGTCGGTGATCTCGGTGAGCACGATCTCCGGATCGGCGGTGACCGCGCTGACGATGACGGTCCGGGCCAGATCCCACCCGAGTCGGGCGCAGGCCAACGACGCGCTCGACACCTGCGGTATGACGGTGACGCGATGGGCGCCGACGGCACCGACGATGGTGGATCCGATGCCGTGGAACATGGGATCACCGCTGGCGAGGACGTGGACCGTCGACGACCCCGCGGAAGCGGTGGTCGAATCGAGGAGCGCGGCAAGGTGTTCGGACATGGGCGAGGTCCACGGGACACGTCGGCCGGCCGGTCCGTCGAGCATGTCGAGTTGACGGCGGGAGCCGTGGATGACGGTCGCCGACTCCAAGGCGCGACGGGCGGGCGGGGTGAGACCGTCCCACCCGTCGGCGCCGATCCCGACCACGACGAAATGCGGTCCGTCGGCGCGAGCGGCTTCGGGTGCTGGGGTTTCTGGTGTCGGGGTCATCGCGGAAGTCGTCGCCAGATCGCTCGTGGCAACATCCGCATCCCGGCGAACAGTGGCCGCAGAGCCCACGGAACCCACACCTCGCCCTTGCCCTTGCGGTACGCCCGCGCCACCGCGGTCGCGACCTGATCGGCGGTCACCGACAACGGTGCCGGCGCGGTGCCCGCGGCCATCAGGTCCGCGGTCATGTTGCCGATCACGAAGCCCGGGCGCACGAGCAGCAGGCGGGCACCGCTGCCGTGCAGGGCATCGGCCAGGCCCGAGGCGAATCCGTCGAGTCCCGCCTTGGTGGAGCCGTAGACGTAGTTGGCGCGGCGCACCCGGATCCCGGCCACCGAGGAGAACACGATGATGGTGCCCGAGCGTTGCGCCCGTAGCGCGGTGGCCAACGGCGTGAGCACACTGATCTGTGCGAGGTAGTCGGTGTGGGCGATCTGCAGGGCGTGGGTGATGTCGGTCTCGGCGCGGGCTTGATCACCGAGAATGCCGAAGGCGACGATGGCGACCTCGATGGGGCCGTGCTCGCGCACGATCGCGTCGATCAGTGCCGGATGGGAGTCGGTGTCGTCGGCGTCGAAGGCGATCGTGGACACCGACGTCGCCCCGGCCGCCCGAAGTGTCGCCGTCTCGGCGTCGAGGTCGTCGGGGCGTCGTGCCGCCAGCACAATCGGATGGCCCGGGGCGAGCTCGGCCGCCAGCGCCACCCCGATCTCGCTGCGACCGCCGAAGACGACGACGCTGCCGGTCCGGTTCTGCCCACCATCATCCGTCACGTTCCGAGTATTTCATCGACGTGAGGTGGGGCGTGAGGGTGGTGAGTCCCCCACTACCGTGGAGGCCATGTCACGATCGCGGTCCGACCTGGGTGCCGAGGCGCTCACCTTTCTCACCGAACGACATCTGGGCGCCATCACCACCCTGCGTGCCGACGGCACGCCACATGCGGTGGCGGTGGGGTTCACCTACGACCCGGAGTCGGGACTGGCGCGGGTGATCACCGTGGACGGCAGCCAGAAGGTCCGCAACGTCGAGCGCGGTGGATACGCCGCTCTCACCCACGTCGACGGGCCCCGGTGGTTGACCCTCGAGGGTCCGGCCCGGGTGCGCCGCGAGCCCGACCGCGTCGCCGAGGCGGAGAACCGCTACGCCGCGCGGTACCGCCAACCGAAGCCGAACCCGCGGCGCGTGGTCATCGAGGTGACCGTCGAGCGGGTGATGGGATCGCGCACCCTGCTGGGGTGAGGACTCCGGGGGTGAGACTCCTGGGGTGAGGACTCAGAGCACCTGCAGTTCATGGGGCCGGGTGTTCAGCGCCTCGTGACCGTCGTCGGTCACCACCACGATGTCCTCGATGCGCGCACCCCAACGGCCGGCGAAGTAGACGCCGGGTTCGACGGAGAACGCCATCCCGGGTCGCAACTCGAGGTCGTTGCCGCCGACGATGTAGGGCTCCTCGTGCACCGAGAGTCCGATGCCGTGTCCGGTGCGGTGGATGAACTGCTCGGCAAGTCCGCTCTCCCGCAACCGATCCCGTGCGGCCGCATCGATCGATTCCGCGGTGACACCGGGACGTACCGCGGACACCGCGAGTGCCTGCGCATCCTGCAGCGCGGCGTAGGAATCGGCGATCTCCGATGAAGGCTCCGAAAAGCAGTAGGTGCGTGTGGAATCCGAGTTGTACCCGGGTTCCACGGGTCCACCGATGTCGATGACGACGATGTCGTCGGGCGTCACCACGCGATCGGACTGTTCGTGATGGGGGTCGGCGCCATTCGGTCCGGACCCCACGATGACGAATTCGGCACCGGTATGCCCCTCGGCGACGATGGCCGCCGCGATGTCGGCGGCGATGGCGCGTTCGGTCCGCCCGGGCCGCAGCCACTGCCCCATCTGCGCATGCACACGATCGATGGCCGCCCCGGCCCGACGGAGGGCGTCGATCTCGTCGGCATCCTTGATCATTCGCAGCTCGCGCAGCACATCGGTCGCCAGTTGGGGTGTCGCAGCAATCCGTTCGGCGATCGGAATGACGTGGAGCGCCGGCATGGCGTCCGACACCGCGATCCTGGCGGCGGACGGCAATCCGGCGAGCGCCAACGCGTGGGCGTCCTGACCGTCGACCCAGTCGGCGACCTCGATGTCGAGGTCTCCCACCGCGGACTCACGCAACGATGCGGTCTCCAGACGAGCCACCACGAGTCGGGGCGTTCCGTCGGCGGGGATCACCAACGCGGTGAGACGCTCGAAGGTGTTCGCGCGCGACCCGACCAGGTACCGGAGGTCGGGACCCGGCGAGACGATCAATGCATCCAGACCGGCCTTCCCGGTGAGCTCGGCCGCGCGGGACACCCGCGCGCGATAGACGTCGGAACCGAAACGCGATGCGGTGGTGCTCATGTGGGCAGCCTACGCGGGATTCACCCGAGCGCGACGCCGGCGAACGCCGGCAGGTGGACGTGACACCGGGATGGATCGGCCCGGACCGGGATGACACAGTGGTAAGCGTGGCCGACACTCACCCGACCGGATCGCTGATGCTCCTCGACGGGGCCAGCCTGTGGTTTCGATCGTTCTTCGCCCTGCCCGAGAAGATGACCGCGCCGGATGGGCGCCCGGTCAACGCCGTCCGCGGGTTCATCGACACCATCGCGAATCTGCTCACCCGCGAGCATCCGACGCGGCTGGTGGTGTGCCTGGACCTGGACTGGCGGCCGACGTTCCGGACCGACCTCATTCCGTCCTACAAGGCGCACCGGGTGGCGCAACCCGCGACCGCCGGCACCGACGTGGACGTCGAGGAAGTACCCGACACCCTCACCCCGCAGGTCGACATGATCGCCGATGTGCTTGCGGCGGTGGGACTGTCGACCTCGGGCGCGCCGGGATGTGAGGCCGATGACGTCATCGGCACACTGGCGTTCGCCGAGACCACGGACCCGGTGATCGTGGTCAGCGGGGACCGGGATCTGCTGCAGGTCGTCACCGACGACCCGGTGCCGGTGCGGGTCCTCTACGTCGGACGTGGGCTGGCCAAGGCGGAGATGATGGGCCCGCACGAGGTGGCCGAGAAGTACGGCGTGCCGCCGGAGCGGGCCGGCGCGGCGTATGCGGAGATGGCGATCCTGCGCGGCGATCCGTCCGACGGTCTCCCCGGCGTGTCGGGGATCGGCGACAAGACCGCGGCCAAGCTCATCTCGGCGTTCGGTGGTCTCGACGAACTCGAAGCGGCCGTCACCGACCCGGCATCGGATCTGCCGCCACGCAATCGCAAGGCGCTGGTCGCCGCCGCCGACTATCTGTCGGTGGCCCGCACCGTCGTTTTCGTCCGCACCGATGCGGAGACGATCGACAGCGGGAATGACCGGCTGCCCACGGCCCCGGCCGATCCGGGACGCCTCGCCGACCTCGTCGAGGAACTCGGCATCGGCGCGTCGATCACGCGGCTGTCCAAGGCGTTGGCCTGGGACGTGTGACACGCGCTGTGACACCACGATGCCCGGGTGAGCAGATCCGGCTGCTCACCCGGGCACCGTAGGAGTCACCGAGATCGGGGCACGTCAGCTGGTCGGCCGCGCCACCTGATACTTGCCGTCGTCGTCGAGGAAGGTCACCTTCACGTTCTGCTGCTGACCGCCGACCTTGACCGTGCAGGTGAACGATGCGCCCTTCTCGACGCGCTGACCGGATGGGCAACTGACGTCGGTGACGTCACTGGCCTGGTAATCCTCGGTGAGGACCTGCTTGACGCCACTCTCGGCGGCGGACTGATCCAGCGACCGCGGCCACCACCACAACCATCCGGTGACGACGATGACGATCGCGATGACGACGAGAGCGGCGCCCACCCCGATGAGGATCTTCCAGGGACCCTTCTTCTGGCCGGTGGCCATCCCACCGAACTGATCGGGCTGCCCGTAGGCGCCGTACGGTCCGGGCTGTCCCGGTTGGCCCGGCTGACCCGGTTGCCCCGGCTGGGAGAACTGACCCGGCTGACCGAACTGACCGAAGCCTGCCGTGCCCGGCTGGCTCGGCTGTCCCGGGGCGAATCCACCGCTGCCCGGCGCGCCGAACGGGGAGGTTCCCGGCTGCGCCGGCTGACCGTACGGGTTGCTCGCCGCTCCCGGTTGGGCCGGTGTCCCGTACGGCGTGGTGCCGGGTTGCCCGTACTGACCGCCCGCCTGCTGGGTGGGATCGGCACCGTATCCGCCCGGCTGCTGGGGTGTCGTCGGAGCCATCTGTGTCGGGTTGTACTGTCCGGGCGCACCCGGCGGTGTACCGAACCCGCCGGAGCCGTATCCGGGCGGCGGCGTCTGCCCCGGCGTGGGTGTCGCGGTCGTCGGCGGTGCCGGTTGGCCGGTCTGTCCGAAACCGGGTTGCCCGTATGTCGGTGGTTGACCGTATCCGGGTGTCGCCGGTGGCACGGTGGTGGGATCACCCGGTGCGGGTGGCTGTCCTTGACCGGGGATACGGACGACCTCGGTCTTACCGTCCTCGTGGCCACCGCCCGCTCCGTGGGGTGGCTGACCCGCCGGTCCGTTCGGGTCGTTGGGGTAGCTCATGTGTGGTGTCTCCCGCCCTCTTCTCGGTCGCCGTGGCCACCGGATGTGCTGCTCGCTCAACCGGGTCGGCAGACACTGCGACACCGCCCGATGCTGTCCGAAACGTTACCTCAGGCACCACACACAATCACTTACTCACGCCCGATGCGCACAAGTGTCGGTCAGACGACCGAACGTGCGAGGTCACCCCAACTCGGCCGCGACGACGCCACGTCGGATGGAACCCACCGCCGACCGGGCCGGACGCGCCAGCGGGGAATCGTCTCCGACGCAGAGTCGGATCTGTTCGAGGAGGTCGACGACCTGCCGGTTCCACCGGACGAAGTCGCCCGGCGAGAGCATGTGGCCGCGTTCTCCGGCGGCGGCGAGACACTCGGTCAACGATCGGCCGCTCACCCACAGGGACACCGCCACCGAGAACCCGGTATCGGGTTCGCGGGTCGGCGGGACCCGGTGACGGGTCTCGAGGGTGCTCACCTGTCGCCAGATGTCGACGGTGTCCATCATCGCCGTGCGCAGCGCCGGATTCCCGGGCAGGGCGTCCACCCCCGAATAGCTGTCACGCCGCGACTCGAACACCATCGACGCGACCACCGCGGCGAGGTCGGGGGGCGAGAGCGAGTCCCAGATGCCCGCCCGGATGCATTCGGTGACCACGAGGTCGCTCTCGCTGTAGATGCGGCCGAGCACCTCGCCGGTGGGTGTGACGCGTACGGTGCCGTGGACGTACTCGAGGTAGCCGAGTTCGGTGAGTACGCCGACGATGTGGTCGAAGGTGACACCGAGCGTGGAGGTGCGCTCCCCGATCCGTTGCTCGGCGCTGACAACGTCCCGGAGTAACCGGTTGCGGCGTTCGGCGAGCCGGAACAGTTCGTCGGAACCGTCGATGCGGTGGGCGGGATGGGCGCGCAGTTCGTGGCGGAGGCGGCGCAGTTCGGCGTCGTCGGTGGCCTCCGCACGCTTCTTCCCGCGGCCGCGCGGCATCTCGATCCCGGTGGATCGCAGCGCCGAGGCCAGATCCCGCCGGCCGCGGCCGGTGCGGCGGTCGACGTTGCGGGGCAACCGCATGCCCCCGAGGACCTCCGGCGGGTTGATGAAATCGCCGATCCCGACGCGGCCGCACCACGCATCCTCGGTGAGCACGAGGGGTTTCGGGTCGGCGGGCTGGGTGGCGGTTTCGAGGACCACCGCGAGGCCGCGGTGCCGCCCACTCGGCACCCCGATCACCGCTCCGCGTTTGAGGGCGGTCAACTCGGCGGCGATCGAGTCGTGGGTGGTGACGCGGCGTCGGAACTTGAGGTCGCGTTCGGTTCGCCGGATCTCCTCACGCAGGGTGATGTAGCCGAGGAAGCCGTCATGCGCACCGTCTGCCGGGGTCCGATCGCCGGGTTCCAGCGGTCCCGGATCGATCCCGCGGGCCCGGGCGGTCTCGGCGAGAGACACGTCGAGTTTGCGGAGCTGCCGTCTCATCTCGTCGACCTTGCGGGCCTGTCCGACCACCGAACGGTCGGCCTGGAACTGGGCGAA
Source organism: Gordonia sp. VNK1 (assembly GCF_040049135.1). Taxonomy (NCBI): domain Bacteria; kingdom Bacillati; phylum Actinomycetota; class Actinomycetes; order Mycobacteriales; family Gordoniaceae; genus Gordonia; species Gordonia sp. VNK1. Next base: position 33,690 of record NZ_JBDZDJ010000006.1, read on the forward strand.
TGAGCGGTTGAGCAGATCGCGGGAGCCGTCGATGCCCAGGCGTCCGATGAGGTTGACCGCCATGTTGTATTCGGGTGCGAAGGAGCTGCGCAGCGGGAAGGTGCGGGCGCCGGCCAGGCCGGCGACCTGTTCGGGGACCATCTCCGGCGACCACACGATCACCGCATGCCCCTCGACGTCGATGCCGCGACGACCGGCACGCCCGGTGAGCTGGGTGAATTCGCCGGGACTCAGGTCGACATGCGCCTCACCGTTGAACTTCACCAACCGCTCGAGCACGACCGACCGCGCCGGCATGTTGATCCCCAACGCCAGGGTCTCGGTCGCGAACACCATGCGGACCAGCCCGCGGACGAAGAGCTCCTCGACGGTGTGGCGGAAGGTCGGCAGCATCCCGGCGTGGTGCGCGGCGAAACCACGTCGCAGCCCGGCACGCCACTCGTCGACACCGAGAACGTCGGCGTCGGCGGGTGAGAGATCCATCAGGTGACGATCGACGACCTCGTCGACCGCGGCGACCTCGTCCGGTGCGAGCAGGCTCAGACCCGATCGCAGGCACTGTGCCAGTGCCCCGTCGCATCCGGCACGGGAGAAGATGAAGCCGATGGCCGGCAGCAGGCCCTCGCGGTCGAGCTGTTTGACCACTTGTGGCCGGGACACGGTGTTGCCGCGACGCGGTCGGCCGGACCGCCCGCGATGGCCGCGCCGATTGTCGTCGTCGGCCAGCAGGATCCGGTGCCGGATGAAGCGTTTGAGGTCCGGATTGACCTTCGGTCGTTCACCCGGCGCGTGGTGCGGATCGAAGAGATCGAACATCCGGTTGCCGACCAGCATGTGCTGGGTCAGCGGGACCGGCCGATGCTCGTCGACGATGACGGTGGTGTCGCCGCGGACGGTCTGAATCCACTCCCCGAACTCCTCGGCGTTGCTGACCGTCGCCGACAGGCTGACGACCCGCACGGATGGTTCGAGGTGCAGGATCACCTCCTCCCACACCGCACCGCGGAAGCGGTCGGCGAGGAAGTGCACCTCGTCCATCACCACATGCGAGAGCCCGGTCAGCGCCGGGGAGTTCGCGTAGATCATGTTGCGGACGACCTCGGTGGTCATCACGACGACCGGCGCATCGGAGTTGATCGAGGTGTCGCCGGTGAGCAGCCCCACCGATTCCTTGCCGTGCACGGCGACGAGGTCGGAGTACTTCTGATTGCTCAGCGCCTTGATCGGGGTGGTGTAGAAACACTTGGTTCCCGACGCCAGTGCGAGATGTACGGCGAACTCGCCGACGATGGTCTTACCCGCCCCGGTCGGGGCGCACACGAGCACCCCGTGGCCGTCCTCGAGTGCGTGACAGGCACGGATCTGGAAGTCGTCGAGCGGAAAGCCGACACGGGCGGCGAACCGGTCGAATGCCGGATGGGTGGGAGCCGGCCGGGAATCGACCGCGGGGTCGGTGGGAGTCATCGCCTCCAGCATGTCACTGTCGACGATGTGCGGTGCAGCGACACGTCGCGATCCGAGCGCGCCCGGCGCGATCGGAGCAGGTCGCGATCAGAGCACGTCGTCGAAGGTGTGTCCGTCCCGCGCGGACCGCCGGGGACCGGCAGGGGCGGATGACGCGGTGGGCGCCCCCTCGGCCCTCACCTGCGACGAGGGTGCGCCGACCTGCGAGGCCATCGGCCGGGGTGAGGGTGCCGGGATCGTGGAGGCCTGATCGTCGGGCAGCGATTCCCACTCGGCCGAGCGTTTCGCGCGTCGCCGGTCGTTGAAGCGGGCGATCTGGATCGCGATCTCCTGCAGCACGGTCAACGCCAGTGCCAGCGCCAGCATGGTGAACGGGTCCTGCCCGGGTGTCACGATCGCGGCGAAGACGAACATGGTGAAGATGAGGCCGCGTCGCCACGCCTTGAGACGCGCGTAGGTGAGAACACCGACGAGATTGAGGGCCACGATCAGCAGCGGCAACTCGAAGCTGACGCCGAAGATGATCAACAGATGGATCATGAACCCGAAGTACTGATCGCCGGCGAGCGCGGTGACCTGCACATCGTTGCCGACGGTGAGCAGGAAGTGGAAGGCCTTGGCGACGACCAGATACGCCAGCACGGCACCGGCGACGAAGAGCACCGCGGCCGAGGACACGAATCCGATCGCGTACTTGCGTTCGTGGGAATGCAGGCCCGGGGTGACGAATCCCCAGACCTGATACAGCCAGATCGGGCAGGCCAGCACCAGACCGGCGGTCAGCGCGACCTTGAGCCGCAGCATGAACTGGTCGAACGGCCCGGTCGCCAGCAGGCGGCAACTGTCGTCGGGGGTCAGCGAGGCGCGCGTCGACGCCGGCAGGGAGCAGTAGGGTTCGCGCAGCAGGTCACCGAGCGACGGCAACCCCAGAAACCCATGGGAATACCAGATGAATCCGACGATGGTGGTGACCACGATGGCCACCATCGAGACCAGCAGTCGGTACCGCAGCTCTTGCAGATGCTCCACCAACGGCATCGTGCCGTCGGGATTCAGTTTGCGTTGGCGCCGTCGCGGGTCGAGTGGGATCCGCACCGTGGACGAACCTCAGGCGGACTTCTTCGTGGTCTCGTCGGTGCTCGACGAGGCATGCGGTGCCGGATCCGGCGAGGCCGGCAGTTCGCGTGGCTTCTCGGGTTCGGGCTTGGCGGCCGCAGGGGTCTCGCCGTCCTTCTGCATCTCCTGGACCTCGCTCTTGAAGATGCGCAGGGACTGCCCCAGACCCCGCGCGGCGTCGGGGAGCTTCTTCGACCCGAACAGCAGAACCAACACGACCAGCACGATGACCCAGTGCCACCACGACATTGCACCCATGAAGAACTTCCCTTTCCCCGTCGTCTGGTCCTCATCGTACCGCGCGGATCACACCGATCGTTGCGGGCGCGAAGAGTTGCCCCCGTCACCGATAGCGTGCACGCGCCGCCGCGGCCGCGGCGGTAACCGAGTTCGCGACGTCGGCGTCGTCGATCACCCGCACGTGCCCACCGAAACCGAGGAGGAATCGGGTGAGCCATTCCGGCGATCCGTACACGATCCGGGCGCGGACCGGGGCCTGCGGATCCGTTCGTTCGTCGAGCGTTTCGACCGGATCGACCGTGTAGTAGTCGAGGATCCACAACTCCCCCGGATCGATCTCGATCAACGCGGTCGGGAGATCCGGGTTCTCCGACAGGATCGGCGACTGCGACGAGACGGCGGCCTGCTCCGGCGGCATGGACGGTTCGTCGAGCAATGTCGCGTCGTCGATCCGGTCGAAACGGAACAACCGAACGCCTTCGCTGTCGCGGCACCACGCTTCCAGGTAGGTGTGACCGTCGACGGCCTGGATGCCCATCGGGTCGACCACGCGTCGGGTGACGATGTCGCGGGTGGCCGAGTAGTAATTGACCGACAGCGCGCGACCGGTGCGGACCGCCTCCCGGACCGTGCGGTACTGCGCGGATTCGGTGTGGGCGCCCGCATCGCCGGATGTGCCCGCGACTCCCGGGATGGTCAGGCCCACGGCCTGCTCGATCTTGGCGATGGCCCGGGTGGCGGCCTCGCTGTCGACGACGCCCGGGGTGTCGACGAGAGCACGCAGGGCGATCAGCATGATGCTGGCCTCGGTCGGTGTCAGCCGCAGCGGCCTGTCCATCCCCGCGGTGAATCCGACGTGGACATGTCCCTCGCTGAACTCCAGCTCGATCAGGTCATCCGGGTAGTACCCGGGGAGTCCGCAGACGAACAGTTGCTCGAGGTCCCTGGTCAGTTGGGGGACGGTGACACCGAGGTCGGCTGCCGCCTGCGCGACCGAAATCCCGTCGTGGGCAAGGAAATACGGAACCAGCGCGAGGAGTCTGCTGAGTCGTGAGGGTGCCGAGGCGGACATCATCGGCTCACCTGCGCCAACTGATCGAGTGCGGCGACCACCGACTCGCGCAGTTCCGGTGGTGACAGAACGACGGCGTCCGGACCGGCCCCGAGGACCAGCCGCGACAACGTCGACAGGGAACGGATCTCGAGGTCGAGCAGGTCGCCCGGCTCCCCCGAACGGTCGAAGGACTCGCTGTGCTGGGCGAGTCGGCGCAGCCCGGCGGCCCGGCCGGACGCCACCCAGATCCGTGCGGTCCGCCCGTCCGACCCGGCGGCCGAGTCGACCGCGGCGGACACGATCCGTTGCAGGTCCGTGCCCTCGGGTGGCCGCGACCGGCCGGCCGGTCCGATGGCGTCGACGTCGGTGACGCGACTGAGGCGGAATGTGCGGGTGTCGTCGCGGTCGCGGTCGTGGCCGACGACATACCACCGGCCGCGGTGGGTGACCACGCCCCACGGTTCGAGTGTGCGCCGCACCCCCGCGGTCCCCGACCCCGCGCGGTAGGTGAAGGTGATCGCACGCTCGGCCTGCAAGGCCGACAGCACCGCCCCGAGCGTCGCCTCGGTACCCATCGACCGTGTCGAGCCCCCCGCCGACATGCCGATCTCGTCGTCGGCACGGACGTCGAAACCCGCGGCCCGCAGCTTCAGGACCGCGGTCTGGGAGACCGCGGAGATCTCCGGGGTGTCCCACAGGGTGGCGGCCATGGCGATCGCGGCGGCCTCGTCACGTTCGAAACTGATGTCGGGCAACTCGTAACTGTCCCGGTTGATCCGATAACCGTCGAGTCCATGACCCATCGACGACGGTCCGGTGACCAGCGGAATCCCGAGGTCGCGGAGCTCCGTCTTGTCCCGTTCGAACATCCGGTTGAACGCCTCGACCGACTGGTCGTCGTCGTTGTAGCCGACGACGTTGCGGCGGATGTACTCGGCGGTGACGAACTGCCGTGTGGACAGCAGACAGATCACCAGGTTGAGCAGTCGTTCGACCTTGGAAACCTTGGATGTTGGTGCCACCCGAGCAGCCTACGACTCACATGGACGCGATCAGGCGATCGACGCGCTCATCAACACTGCGGAACGGGTCCTTGCACAGCACGGTGCGCTGGGCCTGATCGTTGAGCTTGAGGTGTACCCAGTCGACGGTGAAGTCACGGCCGGCCTTCTGCGCCGCCGAGATGAAGTCACCGCGCAACTTGGCCCGCGTGGTCTGCGGCGGTTCGTTGACGGCGGTCTTGATGGCCTCGTCGGTGGTCACCCGACGGACCAGCCCCTTCCGGCTCAGCAGGTCGAAGACGCCGCGACCACGTTTGATGTCGTGGAAGGCGAGGTCGAGTTGCGCGATCTTCGGATCCGACAGGTCCATCGAGTACCGGTCCTGATAGCGCTGGAACAGTTTGCGCTTGATCACCCAGTCGATCTCGGTGTCGACGCCGGAGAAGTCGCCGCTCTCGACCGCGTCGAGCATGCGGCCCCACAGATCGACCACCATGTCCATCTCGGGATCCGGACGCCGGTTGACCAGGTGCTCGACGGCCCGCGCGTGGTATTCGCGCTGGATGTCGAGGGCGCTGGCCTGCCGGCCGCCGGCCAGCCGCACCGGCCGGGTGCCGGTGGTGTCGTGACTGACCTCGCGGATGGCGCGGATCGGATTGTCGAGCGCGAAATCGCGGAATGCGACGCCCGCCTCGATCATCTCCAGCACCAGCGCCGCCGAGCCCACCTTCAGCAGGGTCGTCATCTCCGACATGTTCGAGTCGCCGACGATGACGTGCAGGCGGCGGTACTTCTCGGCGTCGGCGTGCGGTTCGTCGCGGGTGTTGATGATCGGCCGCGAGCGGGTCGTCGCCGACGACACGCCCTCCCAGATGTGTTCGGCCCGCTGCGACAGACAGAACGTCGCCGCCTTCGGTGTGGCGAGGACCTTGCCGGCCCCGCAGATCAACTGCCGCGTCACCAGGAACGGCAACAGGACATCGGAGATCCGGGAGAACTCGCCGGCCCGCACGACGAGATAATTCTCGTGGCAACCGTACGAATTGCCCGCGGAGTCGGTGTTGTTCTTGAACAGGTAGATGTCGCCGCCGATACCCTCGTCGGCCAGACGCTGCTCGGCGTCGACCAACAGGTCCTCGAGCACCAACTCGCCGGCCCGGTCGTGGTTGATCAGCTGGACGAGGCTGTCGCATTCGGCGGTCGCGTACTCCGGATGCGAGCCCACGTCGAGGTAGAGCCGGGCCCCGTTCTGCAGGAACACGTTGGAGGACCGGCCCCAGGAGACCACACGGCGGAACAGATACCGCGCGACCTCGTCCGGACTGAGCCGACGATGTCCGTGAAAGGTGCACGTGACACCGAATTCCGTCTCGATGCCCATGATTCGACGCTGCACGTGATCAACCCTACCCGTGTGACCGGCCGCTGACCGGGCAGCGACGCTCACTCACCCGCGGTGTCACCCGACCCCGATTCGGCGTTCGATCCCGAGTCCGGGTCCGTGTCCTCACCGGTGGACGCGGTGGCCGGTGACGACCCGGTGTCGGCGGCACCCAGGAACTCCTCGACCTGGGCGCGCGAGAGCCGCTTGAACGCGCGTCGCGGCCGATTGCGGTCGAGGATCGCCACCTCGAGATCCCCGGGATCGAGGTCTCGCGGTGCCCCGGCGCTCCCGTTGCCGGACTCGATCGGCGTGGCCAGTGCGGTCACGGCCACCGACAACGCCTGCGCCAGCGGGAGATCCGGGCGATAGGTCTCCTTCAGCGCCGCGGCGATGGACTCCGTCGCCCCACCCATCACCAGGAATCGCGTCTCGTCGGCGATCGAACCGTCGTAGCTGATCCGGAAAAGCTGCGAGGGCTTGGGTTTGCCGGGACGTGACACCTCCGCCACACACAACTCCACCTCGTAGGGCTTCGGTTGCTCGGTGAACACCGACCCCAACGCGTTGGCGTAGGTGTTGGCCAGCGACAGCGCCGACACGTCGTTGCGGTCGTAGCTGTACCCGCGCATGTCGGCGAGCTGGATACCCGCCTTCCGGAGGCTCTCGAACTCGTTGTACTTGCCCACCGCCGCGAAGCCGATACGGTCGTAGATCTCGCTGGTCTTGCGCAGCGTGTTCGACGGATTCTCCGCGACGAACAGCACACCGTCGGCATAGGTGAGGATGATGACGCTGCGTCCCCGCGCAATGCCCTTGCGGGCCAACTCCGAGCGATCCCGCATGATCTGCTCGGCGCTGGCGTAATACGGGAACGTCACCGTGACTCTCCTTCGTGTTCGGCCGCGCGACGTTCGACGATCGCCCGCGCCGCCGCCTCGATGGCCTCCGACTCGACCTCACGGGCGCCGTCGGCACCGACGATCACGGCGAGCGGGAAGATCTTGCGGACGATGTCGGGGCCACCGGTGGCGGTATCGTCGTCGGCCGCGTCGTACAGGGCCTCGACCGCCACCGCGAGAGCGGAATCGGCGTCGAGGTCACGACGGTAGAGCTTCTTCATCGACGACTTCGCGAACACCGAACCGGAACCGATGGCGGTGTACCCGCCGAATTCCTCGTGACGGTCACCGGCGACATCGAAGGAGAAGATCCGTCCCGGCTCGGACGGATCGTCGTGATCGATGTCGTAGCCGACGAGCAGCGGAATGGCCGCCAGACCCTGCAGCGCCGCGCCGAGATTGCCGCGCACCATCGACGCCAGCCGGCTGACCTTGCCGTCGAGGGTCAGTGGGACGCCCTCGATCTTCTCGTAGTGCTCGAGTTCGACCGTGAACAGGCGCACCATCTCGATGGCGATCCCCGCCGTCCCGGCAATGCCGGCGGCCGAGTACTCGTCGGTGATGTAGACCTTCTGCACATCCCGGGTGGCGATGAGGTTGCCCATCGTCGCGCGCCGATCGCCCGCGAGGACCACACCACCCGGAAAACTCACCGCGACGATCGTCGTTCCGTGCGGGATCTCGGATGTGTCGGCCGTGCCACCGAACGCGCTCATGCGCTCAGCACGCGCCGCCGGAAGCTGATCCGGGGCGTGGGTTCGGAGGTAGTCGCTGAACGAGGAGATGTCCGCGCCGAGCGAGAGGGAGGGACGGGCTGTGGATGGGGAACTCAGTGAACCGAACGGATCGCTCACTGGCCGCCCTTCTGGACGTAGGCACGCACGAAGTCCTCGGCGTTCTCCTCGAGGACGTCGTCGATCTCGTCGAGCAGATCATCGGTGTCCTCGGCCAGCTTCTCGCGACGTTCCTGGCCCGCACTGCCGTCGACGCCGAGATCGTCGTCGTCGCCGCCACCGCCGCGCTTGGTCTGTTCCTGCGCCATCTGCACTCCTTAATTCTGCGGCGGCTCCGCCGCCGCGTGTGTTCCGCGCTGTGCTGCACCGCTCTTCGTCGTCAGCGACGTTGCTCGCTTCGCTCGCTTGTCGCTTCCTCCTGCATCGCGGCGCCGCGCGGAACACCCCGGGGCCACATCACCGGGTCGGACACGTGGTGGAGCTGTGCCGCGTCGCCGGTGTCTCTCCACACTACCGGCGAGTGGCCGATCGCGAGGGGTGGAACACGAGGCGAACCCGGGCGTGTCTCAGGTGGTGAGCTGATCGACCAGATCGGCCGCCGAGGTCACCGAGTCGAGGAGCTTGCCGACGTGGGCTCGACTGCCCCGCAACGGTTCCAGGGTCGGGATGCGCACCAGCGAATCCCCGCCGAGGTCGAAGATGACCGAATCCCAGCTCGCCGCGGCGACGTCGGCACCGAAACGACGCAGGCACTCACCGCGGAAGTAGGCGCGGGTGTTGGTCGGCGGTTCGGTGATGGCCCGGGTAACATCGGCCTCGTCGACGAGGCGCTTCATCGAACCCCGAGCGACGAGGCGGTTGTAGAGCCCCTTCTCCAGGCGCACATCGGAATACTGCAGATCGATCAGGTGCAGCCGCGGCGCCGACCACCCCAGGCCCTCGCGCTGACGGAATCCCTCCAGGATGCGCAGCTTCGCCGGCCAGTCGAGGATGTCGGCGCACTCCATCGGATCGCGTTCGAGGCGATCGAGGACGTCGGCCCACGTATCGAGGACGTGGCGGGCGCGCGTGTCGTCGGAATGCTCACGCTCGTGGAATGCCACACACCGCTCGAGATATTCGCGCTGCAACGCCAGACCGGTCAGTTCCCGACCGTCGGTGAGCGCCACGGTCGCCTGCAGCGTCGGATCGTGACTGATCGTGTGGACCGCCTGCACCGGCCGTGCGAGCTCCAGGTCGGTGAAACTCTCCCCCGCCTCGATCAGATCGAGGACCAGTGCGGTGGTCCCGACCTTGAGGTAGGTGGCGGTCTCGGCCAGGTTGGCGTCACCGATGATGACGTGCAGGCGTCGATACCGTTCGGGGTCGGCGTGTGGCTCGTCGCGGGTGTTGATGATGCCGCGCTTGAGAGTGGTCTCCAGCCCGACCTCCACCTCGATGTAGTCCGAACGCTGCGACAGCTGATACCCGGCCTCGTCGCCGGATTGCCCGATACCGACGCGACCGGACCCGCAGATCACCTGGCGTGAGGCGAAGAAGGTCGTGAGTCCGGCGATCACCGCGGTGAAGGGGGTCTCCCGACTCATCAGGTAGTTCTCGTGGGTGCCGTAGGAGGCACCCTTGTTGTCGATGTTGTTCTTGTAGAGCTGCAACCGCGGTGCCCCGGGGACGCTGGCGACGTAGCGGGCGGCGGCCTCCATGACCCGTTCCCCCGCCTTGTCCCAGATCACCGCGTCGAGCGGATCGGTGACCTCGGGCGCGGAGTACTCCGGATGGGCGTGATCGACGTAGAGGCGCGCACCGTTGGTGAGGATCATGTTGGCCGCACCGATCTCGTCGGCGTCGATGATCGGCGCCGGACCGGCGCCGCGCCCGAGGTCGAAACCGCGGGCGTCGCGCAGCGGTGACTCCACCTCGTAGTCCCAGCGGGTGCGCTTGGCGCGGGGCACGCCCGCCGCCGCCGCATAGGCCAGCACCGCCTGGGTCGAGGTCATGATCGGATTCGCGGTCGGGTCTCCCGGGGCCGAGATGCCGTATTCCACCTCGGTGCCGATGATTCGCTGCATATGTTCGAGGGTAGATGTCCCTGTCCGCCGGCACCGATCCGACTCTGCGGAGGCGGCGGATCCGATCCCCGCGGGCGTTCGGTGTGTCCTGGGCAAATGGGTGATGAATGTCGCCGAACTCGCGGTGCACGACGGTCCCGGGCGAAGTACCGTCTACGCCGTGAAAGCCTTCCGCCGGTTCACCGTCCGGGTACCCTTGCCAGCCGCTCTCGACGACCTCGCCGTCCTCGCCCACAACCTGCGCTGGGTGTGGCACAGCGAAACCCAGGATCTGTTCGCCACGATCGACGACGACCTGTGGAGCACCTCGGGCGACCCGCTGCGCCTGCTCGCAGAGGTCGATCCCGGTCGGCTGGCCGAATTGGCGCACGACGACATCTTTCTGGCGCGACTTGCCACGCTGCGGGCCGAACTCGACACCTATCGCACAGCACCCCAGTGGTTCGGCAAGCAGCAACAGGCAGGCGCATCGATGCCGCGCGGGATCGCCTACTTCTCGATGGAGTTCGGCATCTCCGAGGTGCTGCCCATCTACTCCGGCGGCCTCGGCATCCTGGCCGGCGACCATCTGAAGGCTGCCTCCGATCTCGGTCTCCCACTGATCGGTGTCGGGCTGTTCTACCGTTCGGGCTACTTCCGGCAGAGCCTGACCCACGACGGCTGGCAGATCGAGAAGTATCCGGTCAACGACCCGGGCCTGTTGCCACTGACGCTGCTCACCGACGGCGACGACCGTCCGGTGGTGATCTCCGTGTCGATGCCGGGCAGCCGGACGCTCAACGCACAGGTGTGGGTCGCCACCGTCGGCCGGATCCCATTGCTGCTGCTGGACTCCGACATCCCCACCAACGACATCGAGCTGCGTTCGGTCACCGACCGGCTCTACGGCGGCGACCAGGACCACCGCATCAAGCAGGAGATCCTGCTCGGCGTCGGCGGCGTGCGCGCGCTGCGTGAATACGTCGCGATCACCGGACGAGAGGAGCCGACGGTGTTCCACATGAACGAGGGGCATGCGGGTTTCCTCGCGGTCGAGCGAGTGCGTGAACTCGTCCAATCGGGACTGGACTTCGCATCGGCGGAGTCGGTGGTGCGCGCGTCGAACATCTTCACCACTCACACCCCGGTGCCCGCCGGAATCGACCGCTTCCCCAAGGATCTGGTGTCGTTCTATCTCGATGCCGAGAGCGACGGCGGATCGCGACTGTTGCCCGGACTCCCGGCGAGCACGGTGCTGGCACTCGGCAACGAGGGCCACCCCGGAGTATTCAACATGGCCCACATGGGTTTCCGGCTCGGGCAGCGGTCCAACGGGGTGTCCGAACTCCACGGTGAGGTCAGTCGCGAGATGTTCGCGGGCCTGTGGCCGGGCTTCGACGCCGACGAGGTGCCGATCGGGTCGATCACCAACGGTGTCCACGGCTTCACCTGGGTCGCCCGACCCTGGCGCAAGCTGGTCGGCCACGACGAGGATTCGGCCGCACCGGGTTATGCCGCACTGGGCGCCACCGCGGTGTGGCGGACACGCCAGGATCTGCGTGCCGAACTCGTCGCGGAAGTGCGCCGGCGAGCACGCGCCAGCGGTCATGATCGCGGCTTCTCCGATGTGGAACTTTCTTGGACCGCAGATCTTTTCGACCCGCAGGTACTCACGATCGGGTTCGCCCGCCGAGCCGCCACCTACAAACGCCTGACCCTCATGCTGCGGGATCCGGAGCGGCTCAAACGCATCCTCACCGATCCCGAGCGGCCGGTCCAGCTGGTGATCGCGGGTAAAGCCCATCCGGCCGACGACGGCGGCAAGTCACTCATCCAGCAGGTGGTTCGCTTCACCGAGGATCCCGCGATCCGCGACCGAATCGTCTTCCTCCCCGATTACGACATCTCGATGGCCCGCTACATCTATGCCGGTTGCGATGTCTGGCTGAACAATCCGGTGCGGCCGATGGAGGCATGTGGCACCTCGGGGATGAAATCGGCGCTCAACGGCGGACTGAACCTGTCGATCCTCGACGGCTGGTGGGACGAGATGGCCGACGGCGAGAACGGCTGGGCCATCCCGTCGGCGGAGGGCGTCACCGATGAGCATCGTCGCGACGACCTCGAGGCTCAGGCACTGTACTCGCTGCTGGAGGATACGGTCATTCCGCTGTTCTATTCCCGCGACGAGAACGGGGTACCACAGCGCTGGGTGGAGATGGTGCGTCACACGCTGTCGATCCTCGGGCCGAAGGTGCTCGCCTCCCGGATGGTTCGTGACTACACGACGAAGTTGTACTCCCCGGCCGCCCTCTCGTACGCCGCTGCCGTGGCCGACGACCACGCCGCGGCAAAGGATCTCGCCGTCTATCGGTCACGGGTGCAGAAGGCGTGGCCCGCGGTGACGATCGCAGGTATCGACGAGGCCTCCGAGACCGTCGCCGAGGCCCTGCAACTGACCGCACAGGTCGGGCTGGGCGGGCTCGACCCCGAAGAGGTGAAGGTGGAGGCGGTGCTCGGCCGCGTCGACGACGAGGGCGACATCCACGATCCGATCCTGACCGCGATGAGCCCGGTCGGCGACGTCGACGCCTTCGGCCGGCTGACATTCGCCACCGCCGTGACCCCCTACCGATCGGGTGTCCTCGGCTACACCGCACGAGTGCTGCCGAGCCACAGCCTGCTCGGCACCGACGCGGAACTCGGATTGGTGCGCTACCCCGTCGACCCGGTGTCCTGACGCCTCCGACATGACACGACCCGCCATCGTCCCGATGGCGGGTCGTGATCGTTTGCGCCGTGTTTGTTTGCGCCGTGTTTGTTTGTGCCGTGTTTGTTTGTGCCACCTACCGGCGACGCGCGTGCGCTGCAACACCGATCAGGGCAACACCGATCAGCGCTTCTTGAGGCGCAGCCGGGAGTAGGTGAATCCGGCGAGCAGGATCGCCATCAGTGCCAGCACTCCGTACGCGATCGCGGAGTGCACGATCGATGTCTCCCAGAGTGTGATCATCTGGGGCGCGATCGGGTTGATCTCGACCAGGTCGACGGCGCCGGCGGCGGCGTTGTACCCCCAGAAGGACGGGAAGATCCACGACAGCTGGGTCAGGCCGGGGGCGTCGAGCTTGAACAGTCCGCCGCAGAACACCAGCTGCACCATCACGACGATGACCAGGGGTGGCATCACCTGCTCGTTCGACTTCACCGACGCCGAGATGGCCAACCCGACCAGCGTCGAGACGCACGCGAGCGCGGCGACCGCCAGCACCAGTGCGGCGGCCGGCGGCAGAATGGCGCCACCCATCTCGGGCAGGCCGCGACCGGCGAAGGTGATGGCCACCATCACCAGGCTCTGCAAGACGGCGGCGATGAAGAACACCACGATCTTGGCCCACAGGTAGGCGCCCGGGCGCAGTCCGACCGCGCGTTCCCGTTCGAAGATGTCGCGCTCTCCCACCAGATCGCGAACGGTGAGCGCGGCCCCCATGAAGGCGGCACCGACGACCAGGACGACCAGCACCTGGATCGCCTCGGCCCCGTCCTTAGGTGGGGTGCCCGGCGGCGAGCCCAGCGGGGGTTCGGCCTTTCCGAATCCGGTATCGCCGGGGATGACCAACGTCAACAAACCCAGCACCACCGGCAACAGCACCAGGAAGACCAGGTAACCGACGTCGGCGAAGATCAGCCGGACCTGCCGCCGCCCGATGGTGCTCGATTGCCGGACGAAACTCGTCTGCGGGACCGGTATCGGCGGACCGGGCGGTCGAGGTGGTGGCGGCGGAGCGGGTTGCCCACGGCCCTGCAGGTAGCGCATGTGCGCGGTGTCGGGCTGCGCGGCGACGAAGGCGAAGATCTCGGCCCAGTCGGCGGTACCCATCGCTGCCCCGACGTCCGCGGGCGCGCCGCAATAGGCGGTCTTGCCGCCCGGTGCCAGCAGCAGCACCTGATCGCACATCGAGAGGTAGGTCAGCGAGTGGGTGACGACGAGGACGACGCGCCCGGCGTCGGCGAGCCGGCGCAGAGTCGACATCACCTGCCGGTCGAGGGCCGGATCCAGACCCGAGGTGGGTTCGTCGAGGATCAGCAACGACGGCCCGGTGAGGAGTTCCATCGCCACCGATGCGCGTTTCTGCTGGCCACCGGAGAGCTTTTCGACGCGGGTGTCGACGTGTTCGGTCAACTGCAGCTCGGCGAGTACGCCGTTGATGACGTTGTCGCGGTCGGCCTTCGACAGGTCCGGCGGCAGCCGGAGTTCGGCGGCGTACCGCAGCGCCTGGCGGAGGGTGAGTTTGTGGTGCAGCACGTCCTTCTGCGGCACCATTCCGATACGGGTGCGCAGCGCATCGTATTCCTCATGGACACTGCGGTTTTCGAAGGTGACCTGACCGCTGGTGGGCGAGTTGAGCCCGGCGACGATCCGCGACACGGTGGACTTGCCCGCGCCGGACGGACCGATCACCGCGGTCAGCGATCCGGGACGGGCACTGAACTCGACGTTCTGCAGGAGTTGTTTCCCGCCGTCGACGACGAGGCTGACGCCGTGCACCTGCAGACCACCGGCGACGACGTCCTGGGCCTGGCCGCGGACGAGGCTGCCGCGCGAGACCACGAAGTCGCTGTTGCCGATGGTGACGACGTTGCCGTCGGTGAGTCGTGCCCGCGAGACCCGTTGGCCGTTGACGTAGGTGCCGTTGACGCTGCCGAGATCCTCGATGTACAGACCGTCCGGCTGTGACAGGACGCGCGCGTGCCGCCGCGAGGCAAGGACGTCGGAGACGACGATGTCGTTGTCCGGCGTCCGGCCGATCGTCTGCGCTCCCGCGAGTGAGATCGTTTCGCGCCCTGCCCGTTCCGGGCGTCCCGGAAGCTGGTAGATCGCGGACACATTCTGCTTCAGTGCCTGCAGGTGAGGGGCGTTTTGCAATTCCTCGGGCATCGGTGCCACCGCACCCGGGGTGTAGCTGCCGGGCGCGGGAACCCGCATCGGCATCCGACCCGACCCGGGCGGTCCGGCGGGAAACCGTCCCGACGCCGGGGGCGGTCCGGCGACCGGACCGCTACCGGGACCACGCGGCGGACCCGGTGGCCCTGCCGGCCCTGCCGGGCCCGGTACACGCGGTGCCTCGAGCGCCACCTCGACCACCGGGCCGGTGGCACCGTCACCGAGACGAAAACTGGTCGAGCCGGTCAGCGGTAGCTCCGACACGCGGGCGCCACCGCTGTAGAAACCGTTTGTGCTGCCCGCGTCGACCACCCACCAGCCGGTGCCACGCCACTCGATCAGAAGGTGATGACGTGACACGAGTGGATGATTGACGACCACTTCGTTGTCGGGGGTGCGACCGAGTCGGACACGGTGCGCGTCGCCCAGTGGATGGCTCACCCCGGCCACCGTCACCCGACCACGGATCATCGAGACGCTGCTGTTCATCACCGACAGACTCTAGTGCCTGGCGTCGACCGCGTCCTCGCACGTCCTCCGCACGGTCGACGCGCAAGTCGAACTTCGCGCGGCTCGGGTGGCCCAACACGCGCCGCTGCCCGCCCCGGAGTACGGGGCGGGCAGCAGGTGTGTCGCGGGTTGCCGGGGTGGGTTACAGATACTGGCCGGTGTTGGTCTCGGTGTCGATGGCGCGGCTGGCACCGGAACTCTTGCCGGTGACCAGCGTGCGGATGTACACGATCCGCTCGCCCTTCTTGCCCGAGATCCGCGCCCAGTCGTCCGGGTTGGTGGTGTTGGGCAGATCCTCGTTCTCGGCGAACTCGTCGAGAATGGAATCGAACAGGTGCTGGACCCGCAGACCCGGTGCGCCGGTGTCCAACTGGGACTTGATCGCGTACTTCTTGGCCCGGTCGACGACGTTCTGGATCATCGCGCCGGAGTTGAAGTCCTTGAAGTACATGACCTCCTTGTCACCGTTGGCGTAGGTCACCTCCAGGAAGCGGTTGTCATCGCTCTCGGCGTACATCCGCTCGACGACCTTCTCGATCATCGCGTTCAGGCAGGCCGTACGATCGCCGCCGAACTCGCCGAGATCGTCGGCGTGCACCGGCAACTGCTCGGTCAGGTACTTGGAGAAGATGTCCATCGCCGACTCGGCGTCGGGACGTTCGATCTTGATCTTCACGTCCAGACGGCCCGGTCGCAGGATGGCCGGGTCGATCATGTCCTCGCGGTTGGACGCGCCGATGACGATGACGTTCTCGAGGCCCTCGACGCCGTCGATCTCACTGAGCAGCTGCGGGACGACGGTCGTCTCGACGTCGGAGGAGACACCGGATCCACGGGTGCGGAAGATCGAGTCCATCTCGTCGAAGAACACGATGACCGGAGTGCCTTCGGAGGCCTTCTCACGGGCACGCTGGAAGATCAGGCGGATGTGCCGCTCGGTCTCGCCGACGAACTTGTTGAGCAGTTCGGGGCCCTTGATGTTCAGGAAGTATGACTTGGCTTCCTTGGCGTCGTCGCCACGGACCTGGGCGATCTTCTTGGCCAGCGAGTTGGCGACGGCCTTGGCGATCAGCGTCTTACCGCAGCCGGGCGGGCCGTAGAGCAGCACACCCTTGGGCGGACGCAGGGCGTAGTCGCGGAACAGGTCCTTGTGCAGGAACGGCAGTTCGACGGCGTCACGGATCTGCTCGATCTGACGGCCGAGACCACCGATGTCCTCGTAGCCGACGTCGGGAACCTCCTCGAGGACCAGGTCCTCGACCTCGGCCTTGGGGACACGTTCGAAGGCGAAGCCGGCCTTGGTGTCGATGAGCAGCGAGTCGCCGGGCCGCAGTTTGCGGCGTTGCCCGTCCTCACCGTCGACCTCACCGAGTAGTGGCTCGGCGAGCCAGACGACCCGTTCCTCGTCGGCATGGCCGACGACCAGGGCACGTTCCCCGTCGCCCAAGATCTCGCGCAGTGTGCTGATCTCGCCGACCGAGTCGAATTCGCACGCCTCGACGATGGTCAGTGCCTCGTTGAGACGCAGGGTCTGCCCTCGGTGCAGGGTTTCGGTGTCGATGTTCGGCGAGCACGTCAGGCGCATCTTGCGTCCCGAGGTGAAGACGTCGACGGTCTGATCGGGGAACACCTCGAGCAGTACGCCGTACCCACTCGGAGGCTGTCCGAGACGGTCGACCTCCTCGCGCAGCGCGACGAGCTGCTGCCGCGCCTCTTTGAGGGTTTCGAGCAGCTTGGCGTTACGTGCGGTCAGGTTGTCGACACGCTCCTGCAGGTCCGTGTCGGCCGACCGTGCACCCGCCGGGCGTTCGCGGTCTGCTCGGGCCACCAGCGGCGGCGTGTAGGCGGGAGTGAACGAGTCACCGGACGCTCCCGTGGTCTCACTGCCCGCGTCATCCGCCGAGGCACCATGGCGATCAGATTCGGTCATTGCTGACTCCTCTCCCCGGCAACCACTCCGCATTGGAGTTCGTGCACCGTGACTCCACGCTACCGGCCCGCGGACCGATACGCCTCACACCGCGCATCCACCGATGTTGATGATGTGTTAAATGTACGTCTTCCCTACGTATTCACCGTGTTTCGCGTGGATGTCCACGCCCGACTCACCCCCGGGTCGGACGTCGTTGTGGCCGGAGTGTGGTGGTTCCGTCGGCCAGACGTCGAGCGGTGATCAGAAAGGCCGTGTGTCCTTGCATTTTGTGTTCCGGCCGCACCGCCAGACCCACCGCGCTCCAGTCACGGACCAGGGATTCCCAGGCGTGCGGTTCGGTCCAGCACTCCTGCTCACGCAGGGCCTCGATCACGCGCGACAACTGGGTGACAGTTGCCACATAAACCGTCAAGACCCCACCTGGTTTCAGAATCGAACGGACGACGTCGAGAGGCTCCCAGGGCGCGAGCATGTCGAGGATGACGCGGTCGAACCGCTCGGTCGCGTCGATGTTGGCGAGGTCGTCGATGACCAGGGACCAGTTCGCCGGGTGTCCGGCGAAGAATGTCTCGACGTTGCGCTGGGCGTGCTCGGCGTGGTCGTCGCGAATCTCGTAGGAGACGACCTCGCCGTCGGGTCCGACCGCGCGCAGCAGTGAACACGTCAACGCACCCGAGCCGGCCCCGGCCTCGAGCACCCGTGCGCCCGGGAAGATATCGCCCTCGGTGACGATCTGGGCGGAATCCTTCGGGTAGATGACCTGTGCGCCGCGCGGCATCGACAGGACGTAGTCGACGAGGAGGGGACGCAGTGCCAGGTACTCGGTGCCGCTGGTCGCCGCGACGATGCTGCCCTCGGGCGAACCGATGAGGTCGTCGTGCGCGATCGCGCCGCGATGGGTGTGGAACTGCTTTCCCGGTTCCAGGATGACCGTGAACTTGCGGCCCTTGGCGTCGGAGAGTTGAACCCGATCCCCCACTTCGAACGCGCCGCTCGCGGCCATCTGCTGGTCTCCTCGCCGGTTGGACCCGAGTCTCTCGGGGCTGATGTGACTGGTGTTATCTGCTGGTGACAGCGATATTCGCAGCCCCGGCTCAGTGGCCGCGTCGAGCGTCGGATTGTCACTGGTGGGTCCTACCCTGCCAAATGTGACGATCACCGTTTCCTCCGGGGCCGACAACGCAGCCGACCCGGCCCCCGCTCACCAACACGCCGGCACCGCGCGGGGACTGGTGGGCAGACCGCTGGCGCTGTCACCCTCGCGTGCGGCCGACTTCAAGCAGTGCCCGCTGCTCTATCGCTACCGCGCGATCGACCGCTTCCCCGAGACACCGACGCCGGCCCAGACCCGTGGCACGGTGGTACACGCCGCGTTGGAGAATCTCTTCGACATGCCCGCCCCGCTGCGGACCCAGGAGTCGGCGGATTACCTCGTCGACGGCGCGTGGGCGGCGATGTGCGAGGCCGATCCCGATCTCGCTGACCTGATCGGCGACGGCGACCACACCGCATTCCTGCGGGAGGCCCACACGCTCATCGCGAACTACTACCGGATGGAGAATCCGACGGCCTTCGACGCCGACGCGGTCGAAGAACACGTCGAGATCGAGTCCGACGAGGTGTTGATGCGCGGTTTCATCGACCGGATCGACGTCGCTCCCACCGGCGAGATCCGGGTGGTCGACTACAAAACCGGTCGCGCACCCGGCGAGGCCTACGAGGCCAAGGCGCTGTTCCAGATGAAGTTCTACGCCCTGGCCATCTTGCGGCTTCGTGGCGTGATGCCGACGCGTCTGCAGTTGATGTACCTCTCCGACGGTCAGACGCTGTCCTACACCCCCGACCGTGACGAACTCGAACGATTCGGACGTACGCTCGCCGCGATCTGGCGGGCCATCCGCGCGGCCGTGGCCACCGGGGACTTCCGGCCGCAGCGCTCGCGGATGTGCCGCTTCTGCGAACATCAGGCACGCTGCCCCGAGTTTGGTGGTGTGATACCCGACTATCCCGGTCCGCCGACAGGTTTCACGCCCTGACGACGGCTACGCCGCCGGGGTCTGTGACGATTCGGACGCGTCGCCGCCGGCCGACGGCGCCTGAGGATCGGTCGAGTGACGCCCGCTGCCCTGCAGCCGATGCCGGCCGCCGCCGGTGCTGTCGGCTGCGCCGGATGCACCGGCGTCTGCCGCGGAATCGGTCGTCGCCGGCGCGCGATGGCGACCGCCGGTGGGCGCCGAGGTGGTGGTCGAGGTCTCGGTCGTCACCGGTGTCGGGGTGATCTCCGGTGTTTCGGTGCCCTCCGGTGTTTCGGTGGTCACCGATGTTTCGGCGTCCTCCGGTGTTTCGGTGGTCACCGGTGTTTCGGTGGTCACTGGTGCCGGGGATTGCGGGGTGACCTCGACGGCGGCCTGCGGTGTGACCTCGGTGGCGGGTTGCGCGGTCACCTCCGTGGGTGTGCCCTCGGGCGTGGTCTCCGGGACGATCGATGATCCGTCGTCTCCGGTCCCGACCTCCGAGCCATCCTCGGTCTCCACCACCGACAGGGTGCGCGCCGCGACCATCGGCGCCGGCGCCGATGGCTGCGGCCCGTCCTCGACCGGGACCGCGGCGGTGTCGGCGCTGGGTGCCTGCAGCGGATAGAAGGCATCGTTGACCGCGTCCCACCGGGCCAGATCGTCGTCGTCATAGGTGATGCCGACGGCGTCGTTGAGCATCATCGCGACCATCGTCAGCGGATGGTGTTTCGGCGTGTAGACGACGTAGGTGGTGTTGCCATCGGTGCTGTGCAGGAACGTCGGCGGCGTGTCGTAGTCGATGAGATTGCCGTAGTTCTGCTCCCCCATTCCTGAATGGATGGCGATGAAGCCCGCGCCGTCGACCAGTAGCGAACTGATCGGCCGGTACCAGACCCACTGGAAGTTGCTCACCGGGTCACCGACCACGATCACCGAGGTCACCTGCAAGCCGTCGGAGGCTCCGGGGTCGCGCGCATCGTTCGACTCGGCGCCGAACAGTTCGAACAGTCCGCCGATCACCGGATAGTCGGCCGCCCAGGCCTTCAGACCCCACGGACTGCGTGGATCGGAGATGAGCAGCAGCCGAGAGTTCTCGACGTCGATTCCGGTGCCATCGACCGCGTTCTGGGCGACCGCCTGCTCGGCGGCGTTGCCCAGGGCCTCGGCACCCTGCGAGTACCCGGTGTAGACGACGTACGGCCGATCCCCTTGCTGCGTGGCGAAGGCACGCATGACCGCCACGTTCCCGGCGACGGCAATGTCGCGGGACTCGTCGTAGGACGGGCCGAAGATCGGCAGTGCCGCATCCGAGCGGCCGGACACCAAGGGCGCCAACGCTTCCGGGTAATCGATGATCAGTGTGGTGCGACCGGCCCGGAGTTCCCGGATCCGGGGATAGAGGGTGCCGTCATCAGTTCCCGGCGTGACGACGAGGATCGCCTCGGAGCTGGCCCCGTAGGTCTGCGACCCCAGCAGGTCTCGACCGGTTCCGTCGTCGTCCTCGGCCGGCCGGAACACCCCGGCAGCGTCGAGTTCGTCGATCGTCTGCTGCGTGGCCGACGAGATCGATCCTGCCTGGGCGACCGTCGCCGACAACACCGTGGGTACCACGGCTCCCACACATAGTGCGCAACCGACGGCTGTGGTGCCGACGGCCCTCCGTATTGCGTACACGAACGTCTCCCTCTGGCATGCCTGGACGGCTGGTCATCGATCCCTGCGCCGTGACTGTGCGATCGTCACCGAACGATGGCCACTGGCGAACCTGATTCATAATGGACGTTTGACCAACAGAAAGACGAGCACATTCGGCGATTTCGTCTGAACGAAGGAACAGGTCACCCCGATCGAATGACCAGGTCCCCGAAGTGGGCGACACGGCCGAACGCGGCGGGCTATGCACAGTGTCATAGGCTCGCTCGGGTGGATACCGCGTACTACATCCCCGCTGCGCCGTCGACCGACGCCGAAGCAGGATACGAATACTTCCGCCCCACCGAGGCCACCATCAGTCCGTGGTCGAACGACATCCAGCACGGCGGGCCACCCACCGGACTGTTGATGCGGGCGCTGGAACGGGTGTCCCCCGACCCGTCATTGCACGTCACCCGAGTGACCACCGAGATCGTCGGTGCGGTCGGGCTCGGCCTCAACCGCGTCAGCGCGCGGGTGCTGCGCCCGGGCCGCCGGATCAGCATGGTCGGCGCCGATCTGGAGGTGCAGCAGCCCGACGGCGGTTTCCGGGTTGCCGCGCGCGCCGTCGCCTGGCGCCTGCGCACCGGGGACACGTCGTCGATCAGTCAGCAGCCGTTCGCGCAGTTGCGTCCGCTCCCCGAGGAACTGGACACGACAACCGGGGTCACCTCGGACAGTT
The DNA here is from genome assembly GCF_040049135.1 of Gordonia sp. VNK1. NCBI lineage: Bacteria > Bacillati > Actinomycetota > Actinomycetes > Mycobacteriales > Gordoniaceae > Gordonia > Gordonia sp. VNK1. The sequence continues at coordinate 55,401 of NZ_JBDZDJ010000006.1, forward strand.
CGCTGGGGGTCGACTGGGGCACCGTCGGCTTCATCGGCACGGTCGAGACGGCCGTCGCGCCGGGTCGTTTCGGTGACACTCCCGCGGTGTGGCTGCGCCCCGCGATCGAGCTGGTGGAGGGCGAGACGATCACCGACCTCGAGGCCCAGATGACCGTCGTCGACGTCGCCAACGGCGTCGGGACCCGCCTACGGCCCGATCAGTGGACGTGGATGAACACCGACACCACCGTGCACTTCTCGGCGATCCCGCACGGTCGGTGGCTGGGGATCGACGCCCATCTGGCCGCCGGGCCGGACGGGTTCGGGGCCACCTTCGCCGACCTGTACGACGTCGACGGGTTCATCGGCCGGTCGGCGCAGACGGTCCTGCTCGACGGCCGCTGAGCAGCCGGGAGACCCGGACCTCGAAGGACATGCCCTAGAAGCGGCAGGACCGGATGTCGGAGGCGAGAATGGCGCGGGCACCGAGTTCGGAGAGCTCGTCCATCAGGTTCTGGTGGTTGCGGCGCGGCACCATCGCGCGGACGGCCACCCAGTCGGGATCGGCCATCGGTGCGACGGTCGGTGATTCCAGTCCGGGCGTCAGGGCACTGGCCTGATCGAGAATGGCCCGCGGGCAGTCGTAGTCGATCATCACGTACTGCTGACCGAACACCACTCCCTGCACGCGCTTGATGAACTGTCGTGCGGCCTTGTCGACCTCGGCACCGGCGCGACTGATCAGCACTCCCTCGGAGTCGCACAGCGACTCGCCGAAGGCCACGAGACCGTGCTGGCGCAGCGTGCGTCCGGACCCGACGACGTCGGCGATGGCGTCGGCGACACCGAGCTGGATCGAGATCTCCACCGCACCGTCGAGCCGGATGATGTCGGCGCTCATACCGCGGGCGGCCAGGTCGGCGCGGACCAGATTCGGATACGACGTCGCGATGCGTTTGCCGGCGAGATCCTCGACGGTCCACGACTGGTCGGCGGGTGCGGCGTAACGGAAGGTCGACGACCCGAATCCCATCGAGATCTGTTCGTCGACCTCGGCGCCCGAGTCGCGGGCGAGGTCGCGGCCGGTGATGCCGACGTCGAGGGTGCCTGCCCCGACGTAGATGGCGATGTCCTTGGGACGCAGGAAGAAGAACTCGACGTCATTGCTGTTGTCGAGGACGGTCAGGTCCTTGGCGTCGGTACGTTTGCGGTAGCCGGCCTCGGCCAGGATGGCGGCGGCGGATTCGGACAGGGCGCCCTTGTTGGGTACTGCAACTCGCAGCATCGGATGACTCCAGTGATCGATCGGGTGGGACGGCGGGTGCGTAGGGCCGCGACCGGGGGTAGGCCGCGGCCTAGAGATGGCGGTACACGTCCGCGAGTGTCAGACCCCGTTTGATCATCATCACCTGCAGCCAGTAGAGGAGCTGGGAGATCTCCTCGCCCAAGGACTCGTCGGATTCGTGTTCGGCCGCCAGCCAGACCTCGCCGGCCTCTTCGATGATCTTCTTGCCGAGGGTGTGGATCCCCGAGTCCAGCGCGGCAACGGTGCCACTGCCGACCGGACGGGACTGCGCCTTGTCGCTCAACTCGGCGAACAGCTCCTCGAAGGTTTTCACGAGTTCCTATCCTCGCATGTCCGCAAGTTCGAGTTCGGCGAGGGTCAAGCCGACCAGCGTCGAGCGGAAGGACCGACGTGGACCGGCCGGCACCTCGGCCGTCGACGGCACCACCAAGGTGTGGCAGCCGGCCGCGATGGCCGACTCGGTGCCGGTCGGCGAATCCTCGACGGCGCGACACCGCATCGGATCGACGCCGAGCAGCGTCGCAGCGCGCTGGTACGGGTCGGGTGCGGGCTTGCCCACCGCCACCTCGTCACCACACACCGTGGCCGTGAAGAAATGGCGACCGAGGGTGTCAAGGGCCTGTTCGGTCAGCTCCCGCACCGTGTTGGTCACCAGCGCCATCGGAATTCCGGCGGCGGCCAACAGGTCGAGCGCCTCGAGTGCTCCGGGCCGCCACGGCAGGTCCTCGGCGAAGAGCTCGCCGACTCGGTCGAGCAACCACCGCTCGTCGAGCGCATGCCGACGAGCGACGGGCGGCACTCCGGCCGCGTCATAAACCTTGTCGAGTGCGTCGGCCATGGAGTTGCCCAACGTCGACTCACGTACTTCGGGAGTCATGACGAAGCCGTGCCGCTCCGACAACTCGGCGACGGCGATGTCCCACAGTCTTTCCGAGTCGAGCAGGGTGCCGTCCATATCCCAGAAGACGGCGGCGGGACGGAAGGCGGTGCTGCTCACCACCGCATCATCGCCGACCACCCGCCCACCTACCCAATCGCGTGACCGTCATCACGCATTCGGAGTCGAAGCCGGCCAGGCACGGCGGAAGGTGTCGATCACCGCATAGACCAGACCGAGGGCCGCCAGACCCATCATGGTGGCGCAGACGCCGAGTTCGGTGTCGCCGCGACCGGAGGTGTAGCCGCCCGAGCCGCCACGACCGCCTCCCATGGCGCCGCCCTGCCCGCCCTGGCCCCCGTGGGACTGTCCGGCTCCGGCCGGCGCACCACCGGGGGCCGCGCCACCACCCGGACCACCGGCCGGTGGTGTTGCGCCGGAACCGTTGCCGCCCGGCATGTTCGGCGCACCGCCTGTTCCACCGGTTCCGCCGGACTGTTGTCCACCACCGAACCCGCGGCCCCCGCCCCCACCGAATCCCTGACCCTGGTCACCGGACAGCGACGAGTGATACACACCGATGGCCGCCGCCTGGACGAGCACCGGGATGATCACGAATCGCAGGGGCAGGTAGAACGCCATCACCACGCTCAGAATCTCGGCGGTATAGAAGTAGCGGTCGTGCATCGCGGGCAGCAGGAAGGGCACGATGACGGCGCTGGCGGTGGCCACCACCAGAATCGACGCGGGGGTCACCGGCGGCTTCTTCCACAGCGACCAGGCGAGGAAGACCACGATCACCGCGGCGGCCATCCCGATACCGAGGTGTGCCAGCCAGGTCGCGTCCCCGGAGATGGGGATGAGCTGGTAGAGGTTCGCCGCGCCCAATGTGAGTTGCTTGTAGGAGTCGGTCTGATCCAGATAGACCGACAAGGCCTCGCGCCACGGCGCGCCCGCGATGATGGCGGGAACGTCGAGCGCTAGGAACACCGCCGGAATGGCCAGCAGCGTGTACCACGGCAGACGGCGTCGCAGCAGCAGCCAGAGCAGCACCGGCAGGACGAAGACCGCCTGCAGTTTGAACGAGAGCGACAGACCGAAGAACGCGCAGGCCCAGATCGAGTTCATCACGTAGGACCGATGGGTGATCCCCTCGCGTTGGGCGCGGAGCAGGAAATACACCCCGCCCAGTGCGAACGCCGAGTAGATGGCGTCGGCCTGACCCCAGTAGGCACTGTTCGCGATCACCGACGGCAGCAGCAGGATCACGCCGAAGGCCAAGGCACGCAGCCAAAATCGTGGCGTCCGCAGCGCGACGATCCGGTAGGCGAAGAAGGCCAGGACGAGGTCGAAGATCATCGACAACGCCTTGATGCCGATCAGCGACGGCGCCTTGACGACGGTCAGCAGCCAGATCAGGTAGAGGTACGGGTAGTTGTAATCGGCGAAGCGCTCCTTGAACGCGGAGAAGCGCTGCGTGTCGAGCGTCTCGTACCACCGGCTGAGGAACGCCCGGTAGTCCATGGTTTCCATGTCGATGAAGTGCCAACGCACCAGCGCGGCCACCACCACGAGGGCGGCGAGGACGCTCCAGCGCACCCAACGAGCCGGATGCGCCACGGAGGCCGGGGTGCGCTCGTCGGTGCCGTGATCGTCGGTGTCGTGATCGGCGCCGTCGGCACCGACCGGCGTGAGGGTCACAGAGGTCATGGCATCAAGACTGACCCGCGAAGCTGGGAACTCGGTGGGTGGCGGCTGTCAGGTACCGGCGACGCGCTTTTGCCTGTGCGATCGACATCCGCCGGACGGTCGATCACGCGAATGCAGCACCCGGTGGCGACGTCGTCGCCCAATCCCGTTGACAGCGCTCTGTCGGTCACTGACAGCGCTCGCGAATTCACTGACAGCGCTCACCACCGGGCGTCAGAGCGCCGTCGACGAGATCCACGGCGCAGATCTTCTGGCAGTGCTCCACCGAGGACGATGAGGCCGCGCCGAACTCACGCTATGTGTTGAAGTACTTCGCCTCGGGATGATGCAACACGAAGGCGTCGGTGGACTGCTCCGGGTGCAGCTGCAGTTCCTCCGACAGCTGCACGCCGATGCGTTCTGGTTCGAGGAGTTCCATCATCTTGACGCGGTCCTCGAGATCCGGGCAGGCGCCGTACCCGAAAGAGAAACGCGCACCACGATATTCGAGGTCGAAGAAGCCCTGTGCATTGTCCGGATCCTCGGCATCGCCGGCGTGGTCGGCGAAGCGCAGTTCACTGCGGACCCGCTGATGCCAGTACTCGGCGAGGGCCTCGGTCAACTGCACGGAGATGCCGTGCACCTCGAGGTAGTCACGGTAGGCGTCCTTCGCGAACAGCTCGTTGGCGAAGTCGGCGATCGGCTGACCCATGGTGACCAACTGGAACGGCAGGACGTCGACACGACCGTCGGCGATGGCTGACTCCCGCGAGCGTAGGAAGTCGGCGATGCACAGGAAGCGGGTCCGTTGCTGGCGTGGGAAGGTGAACGAAAAACGCACCGGCGCATCGGGTTTCGGCTCGGTGAGCACATGGACCACGTCGCCCTCGCTGACCGCCGGGAAGTATCCGTAGACCACGGCGGCGTGCGCCAGGATGCCCTCGGTGGACAGCCGTTCGATCCATTCCCGAAGCCTCGGCCGCCCCTCGGTCTCGACGAGATCCTCATACGACGGTCCGTCACCACCGCGGGCGCCACGCAGACCCCACTGTCCGAGGAACAGAGCTCGTTCGTCGAGCAGCTGGAGATAGTCGGCGACCGGGACGCCCTTGACGATCCGGGTGCCCCAGAACGGTGGCGTGGGAACCTCGTTGTCGGCGGCCACATCCGAACGCGCGGGCACCTCGACCGGCGCCTCGGCGGCCTTGCGCTTCTCCGCGATCCGCTTGGACCGCTCATGACGGGCCTTGCGTTCGGCGGCCTTCTCCTGCGCCGCGAGGGCTTCCGGGCTGTTGGGGTCCGGCCCCTCCCCCCGCTTACGGGCCATGATGTCGTCCATCAACCGCAGACCCTCGAAAGCGTCACGCGCGTAATGCACGTCGCCCTCGTAGGTCTCGGAGAGGTCGTTCTCCACATAGGCACGCGTCAATGCCGCACCGCCGAGGAGAACCGGGTAATTGTCGGCGAGACCACGGGAATTGATCTCCTCGAGGTTTTCCTTCATCACCACGGTCGACTTGACCAGCAGTCCCGACATGCCGATGACGTCGGCCCGCTTGTCCTCGGCCACCTCGAGGATGGTCGCGATCGGTTGCTTGATACCGATGTTGACGACCTCATAGCCGTTGTTGCTCAGGATGATGTCGACGAGATTCTTGCCGATGTCGTGGACGTCACCCTTCACCGTGGCCAGCACGATCCGGCCCTTGCCGTCTTCGCCGGTGGACTCCATATGCGGTTCGAGGTGTGCGACAGCGGTTTTCATGACCTCGGCCGATTGCAGCACGAATGGCAGCTGCATCTGGCCGGAGCCGAAGAGTTCTCCGACGGTTTTCATCCCCGAGAGGAGGGTCTCGTTGATGATGGCCAGCGGCGGCTTCTGCGTCATCGCCTCGTCGAGGTCATCGGTCAGCCCGTTGCGCTCCCCGTCGACGATTCGTCGCTCGAGTCGCTCGAAGAGCGGCAGTTTGGCGAGCTCCTGGGCGCGTGATTCGCGTGCGGAGGCCGCCGAGACACCTTCGAACAGCTCCATCAGCTTCTGCAGCGGGTCGTAGTCGTCTCGACCCTCGCTGTGTGTGCCCACCGCGCCACGACGATCGTAGACGAGGTCGAGGGCCACCTCGCGCTGCTCGTCGGGAATCTTGTTCATCGGCAAGATCTTCGACGCGTGCACGATCGCGGTGTCGAGTCCGGCCTGCACGCATTCGTGCAGGAACACCGAGTTGAGCACCTGCCGCGCCGCCGGATTCAGACCAAAGGAGATGTTGGAGATGCCCAACGTGAAGTGCACATCCGGATGTGCCTCATGCAGTCGGCGGATCGATTCGATGGTTTCGATGCCGTCGCGGCGCACCTCCTCCTGCCCGGTGGAGATCGGGAAGGTGAGGGTGTCGAGGATGATGTCCTCCTCGGACAATCCCCAGTTGCCGGTGATGTCGGCGATGAGGCGTTCGGCCACACGGATCTTCCAGTCCGCGGTGCGTGCCTGTCCCTCCTCGTCGATGGTCAGCGCGACGACGGCGGCGCCGTGTTCGACGACCAGCCGCATGATGCGCGCGAAGCGGGAATCCGGTCCGTCGCCGTCCTCGTAGTTGACCGAGTTGACCGCGCAGCGTCCACCGAGGGTCTCCAGCCCCGACCGGATGACCTCGGGTTCGGTGGAGTCGAGCATGATCGGCAGGGTCGACGACGTCGCGAACCGCGCGGCGAGTGCCGTCATGTCGGCGGCACCGTCGCGGCCGACGTAGTCGACGTTGAGGTCGAGCATGTGGGCGCCGTCGCGGGTCTGTTCCTTGGCGATGTCGAGGCACCGCTGATAGTCCTCCGCGAGCATCGCCTCACGGAATGCCTTGGAGCCGTTGGAGTTCGTCCGCTCCCCGATCACCAGGAAGCTGGCGTCCTGATCGAAGGGAACGGCGGTGTAGAGCGACGAGGTCTCCGAGGCGTGCTCGGGTTCACGGGCGGCCTTGGTGGTCTCGCCGACCGCCTCGGCCACCTGCCGGATGTGCTCGGGAGTGGTGCCACAGCAGCCACCGACGAAGGACAGCCCGAAGTCACCGACGAAGTCACTGAGTGCGACTGCCAACTCGTCGGGCCGCAGCGGGTACTCGGCGCCGTTGGCACCCAGCATCGGAAGACCCGCGTTGGGCATCACCGACACCGGGATGCGCGCATGCCGCGAGAGGTAACGCAGATGTTCGCTCATCTCGGCCGGGCCGGTCGCGCAGTTCAGCCCGATCATGTCGACCCCGAGGGGTTCGATCGCGGCCAGGGCCGCGCCGATCTCCGAACCGAGCAGCATCGTGCCGGTGGTCTCCACGGTGACGTGGGTGATGATCGGGATGCGGCGACCGAGGTCGGCCATCGCCCGGCGCGCTGCGACGACGGCCGCCTTGACCTGCAGAAGATCCTGGCTGGTCTCGATGAGGACGGCGTCGGCCCCACCGTCGAGCATGCCGGCGACGCACTCGAAGTAGGCGTCGCGGATGACCGCGAAGGTGGTGTGACCCAGGCTCGGCAGTTTGGTACCGGGACCGATCGAGCCCAGGACGAAGCGTGCGGTGCCGTCGGCGGACGGCCCCATCTCGTCGGCCACCCCGCGCGCGATGGCCGTGCCCTTGTAGGACAGTTCCCGGATCCGGTCGGCGATGTCGTAATCACCCAGGTTGGAGAGATTGCAGCCGAAGGTGTTGGTCTCCACCGCGTCGGCGCCCGCCTCGAAGTACGCCCGGTGAATCCCCTCGAGCACGTCGGGCCGGGTGTCGTTGAGGATCTCGTTGCAGCCCTCGAGGCCCAGGAAGTCGTCCAACGTCAGGTCCGCGGCCTGCAGCATCGTGCCCATCGCGCCGTCGCCGATCAGCACGCGACGCGACATCGCGGTGAGCAAGGTCGTGTCGTGGTTACCGGTGGACGATGACGGTGTGGACATGGTGCTCAGGGTAGTTCGCTCTCTCTCGGGTTCGGTCGTAGGCTGGATCAGTGAACGCCGAGCAGATGTCGAACCTTCCCCGCCTGCGTAGACCCATCCTGCTGGCCGCCTTCGAGGGCTGGAACGACGCCGGCGACGCGGCCAGCAGCGCCGTCGAGCACCTCGCGCTGATGTGGGATGCCCGCCCATTGGCCGACATCGAATCCGATGACTACTACGACTTCCAGGTCAATCGGCCCACGATCAAGCAGGTCGATGGCGTGACGCGCCGAATCGATTGGCCGACCACGTCCATCTCCTATTGCAGCCCCGTCGGGGCCGACCGTGACATCGTACTCGTGCGCGGGATCGAACCCAACATGCGCTGGCGCGGGTTCTGTGCGGAAATCGTCGACCTCGCCCAGGCACTCGAGGTGGAGACGACCGTGATGCTCGGCGCGTTGCTGGCCGACACGCCACATACCCGCCCGGTGCCGGTGACCGGCAGCGCCTACAGCAGCGACGCCGCGGAGCGCTACAACCTGGCCGAGAGCCGCTACGAAGGCCCCACCGGGATCACCGGCGTGCTGCAGGACCTCTTCGTGCAGGCCGGCATGCCCGCGGTGTCGTTCTGGGCGGCCGTCCCCCACTACGTCTCCACCCCTCCGAATCCCAAGGCGACCGTCGCACTGCTGAATCGGGTCGAAGAGGTTCTCGACATCGAGGTTCCGCTGGGCACGCTGCCCGAGCAGGCCGAGGAGTGGGAGCAGGCCGTCACCGAGATGACCGAGGACGACGAGGAGATCGCCGAGTACGTCCGCGGTCTGGAAGAACGTGGTGACGCCGAGATCGACACCGACGAGGCGATGGCCAAGATCGACGGCGACGCGCTGGCGGCCGAGTTCGAGCGGTACCTCAAGCGGCGTGGCGGTCCGGGGGCGTTCGGCGGCTGATCCGCCGACGAGTGTGCCGTCCCGGCGGTCGGGTCAGCCGATCCGTTCGATGGACACGACCGGGGTGGTGATCCGCCAGGTCCGGACGTCCGGGTCGTCGGCGGCACGCACCCAGAACTGGGCCGACTCACCCACCCGGCACGACTTCACGCCGAGGAGTGGAATGTCCTCGGAGTCGCGGCGCAGCGTACTCACCGCCCATTCCTCGCCTTCGGTGCTGCCCACCCCGGGAGCGCGCAACAGCGTCATCTCATCGAAGTCGATGAGATATGTCGAGGTCCGGGTCTGCACGGTCCACACCCCGGTTGCCGAGTTCGGATCGATCTCCTTCACGCGAGCCACGCGCAAACTGTACTAAGCCGCAGGCGCCGGCACCCACCCGAGTCCAACCTCACCCGAGCGGCTGCCCTCAAGGCCGCAACCGCACGCCGAGCAGGGCATCCACGACGTCGCTCATCCGACCGGGCGCGCCCGGGTCCTGACCGAGACCCTGCTCGACGTCGCCGCACCAGCCGTCGATCGCGTCGAGGGCCTTCGGGGTGTCGAGGTCGTCGGCCAGATACTGCCGGACCCGCTCGATGATCGGGGCGGCATCGGGGCCGGTCGCCGCGTCGGTGGCCTCGCGCCAGCGCGCCAGCCGGGCCTTCGCGGTCTCGAGGACCTCGTCGGTCCACATGCGGTCACCGCGGTAGTGATCGGCGAGCAGGGCGAGCCGGATCGCGGCCGGATCGACTCCGGCCTCCCGGAGTTTCGACACGAAGACCAGGTTCCCGCGGCTCTTGGACATCTTCTCGCCGTCGAGGCCCACCATCCCGGTGTGCACGTAGTGCTTGGCGAAACGCCGGGCGCCGGTCAGCGCCTCACCATGGGCCGCGGAGAACTCGTGGTGCGGGAAGATCAGGTCGTTGCCGCCGCCCTGGATGTCGAAATCGATTCCGAGCCGGTTCAGCGCGATCGCCGAGCATTCGATGTGCCAGCCCGGCCGCCCCCGGCCGAAGGGCGCGTCCCACGCCGGTTCGCCGGGGCGTTCTGCCCGCCAGAGCACCGCGTCGAGTCGGTCGCGCTTGCCCGCCCGGTCGGGATCGCCGCCACGTTCGGCGAAGAAGCGTTCCATCGTGTCGCGGTCGTAGCCGGATTCGTAGCCGAACTGTTCGGTGGCGTCGATCCGGAAGTACACATCCGGGAACTCCGCGTCGTCGACGACGTAGGCCGCTCCCGATGCGAGCAGTTTGCCGACCATCTCGACGACCTCGTCGACCGACTCCATCGCGCCGATGTAGTCGCGCGGCGGCAGCACCCGCAGCGCCGTCATGTCGTCACGGAACAGCTGGATCTGCTCGGAGCCCAGTTCCCGCCAGTCCACCCCATCGCGTTCGGCACGTTCGAACAGCGGGTCGTCGACGTCGGTGATGTTCTGTACGTAGTGCACATCGTGGCCCAGGTCGCGCAACACCCGGTTGACCATGTCGAAGGCCAGGTACGTCGCGGCGTGACCGAGGTGGGTGGCGTCATACGGCGTGATACCGCAGACGTACATCGTCGCCGTCGGGCCCGGTGCGACGGGCAGAACCTGACGCGCCGAGGTGTCGTACAGGCGAAGTGCGGGACCGGCGCCGGCGACCGACGGCAGGGTGGGATCAGGCCACGAATGCATATCCCCCACTGTATTGCGTACGCGTTCAGGGGTTGTCGTCGCCTCGGGCATATCGCCGGGCCCCACTCCCGCTGAACCCGGTCAGAACGGTGGCCACGGAATCGGGCGATGACCCGGCGGGTACGGCATCCGTTCGGATTCCACGAGCATGATCGCCCGGATGATCAAGGCGTCGAGCTCGTCGACGGTGAGGTGCGCCGTCAGCGCGTCGCGTACCGACGACGCATCGGATTCGAGGTCGTCGGCCAGGGCCGCGACGTCGGCGATCAGGTGGCCGGGGATGCGGTCACCGGCCCACCCCCACAGCACGGTGCGGAGCTTGTCCTCCTGATGCAGGCAGATCCCGTGATCCACGCCGTACACCGAACCGTCGAGGCCTTCGAGCACATGCCCGCCCTTGCGGTCGGCGTTGTTGAGGATGACGTCGAGCACCGCCATGCGTAGCAGGCGCGGATCGTCGGCGTGGACGAGTTCGACCGGTTCACCGCGACCGTCGAGCGCCCGCAGCACCGACCGGTACCCGGACGGGATGGCGTCCGGCGGCGCGAGATCCACCAGATCGACGCGGGCGACACACAATTCCGGATCGTCGTTGTCAGGGGTGTCGACCCACCGCTGCACCATGCCCGGCCCGAGGGGGCCGTCACGCAGCACCGTCGTCGGGATCGTCGCCCAGCCCAGTGCTTCGGACACCAGATACGACGCGACTTCGCGACCGGCGAGGGTGCCGTCCGGGAAGTCCCACAGCGGGATCTCACCGCGGACGGGCTTGTACACGCACCGCACCGATCGGTCGCCATCGACCGCGTCGCACACCAGCGTGGCGTTGCTCGCGGTGGGGATGCGACCGATGATCCTCAGCTCGGCCGTCGCCAACACCGTGTCGGTGGAAGTCGTGTCGCGCGAAGTCGACGTGCCGGTCGGATCGAGATCCTCGGGCATGTCCGCGGTGTCGCCGAGGCTCACGGGTCGGTGTCGCCCGGGTCGGTGTCGGGTTCGTCGGGGTCGCCGTACTCCTCGCCGATGATGGGCGGACCGTCACCGGTCAGGCCACGGAAGACCTCCGGATCGATGAAGTCGAGTGACTTGCTCAGCTCGGCGTCGCGCTTGTAGCCGTTCATCCGGGCGCACAGATGCCCGTCGGCGTCCAGCGGCTGCCCGCACAACGGGCACGGCGGCCGCCCGGCGGAGATGACGCGGGTCGAGCGCGCGGCGAATTCGCGGGCGGCAAGGGTGGACAGGAACACCCGCACCGCGTCGGGGCCCTCGTCGGTGTCGTCGAGGACCACGCTCTCGTCGAACTCGCCCTCGGTGATCGCGAGCAGCTCGACGACCACCGCCTCGGTCTCGGCATCCCATCCCAGACCCATCGTCCCGACCCGGAACTCGGCGTCGACCGGCATCACGAGTGGACTGAGATCGGCGACCTCGTCGGCCTCGGGCGGGATCGCGGTACCGAAGCGTCGGTGGATCTCCTCCAGCAGCGCGCCGATACGTTCGGCGAGGATCTGCACCTGCTGCTTCTCCAGGACGACGCTGACGATGCGCGATTCGTGGACGGCCTGGAGGTAGAACGTCCGATCCCCGGGCTGTCCGACGGTCCCCGCGACAAACCGGTCGGGGCTGCGAAACACATGTATCGCTCGGGACATCACACCTCCTCACATCTGTCGTTGACTGTCATTATCCGTCGTGCCCGGCGGCAGCGGCCACCACCGGCTCGGCGGTGGGCTCTTCGGTGGGCTCGTCGGTGCCGCGGTCACCACCGACCACGGCATCGTCGGATTGTGGCTTGCGCATCGGAATCGTCAGGGACGCCGTGGAATTCACCGTGTGTACGAATGGCCGAACGTCGGAATAGCGGATGATGCTCACCGATGCCGGTTCGACGACGATCCGCTGGAACGAGTCGAGGTGCGTCCCCATCGCATCGGCGATGACCGACTTGATGACGTCACCGTGCGAACACGCGACCCACACACCTGCCCCGTCCGGGCCGCCGTAGCGACGGTCGAGCTCGCGGATCGCGGCGACCGCGCGGGCCTGGACCATCGCCAGGCCCTCACCGTCGGGGAAGACCGCGGCCGACGGATGCTGTTGCACCGTCTTCCACAACGGCTCGGTCAGCAGTTCGCGAATCGTGCGGTTGGTCCACGAGCCGTAGTCGACCTCGGCGAGGTCGTCGATCACCACCTCGGGGACGTCGCGGCCGTCGGCCGTCAGCGCGGCCAGCAGTGGGGCGACGGTCTCCGCGCATCGCTGCAGCGGTGAGCGGGCCACCGCGGTGATGGCGGGCAGGCACGACGTCAGGCGACCGACGAGTTCGGCGGCCTGGGCGCGGCCCTTGTCGTCGAGGGCCACACCCGGGCTCCGTCCGGCGAGAACTCCGGAGGTGTTGGCCGTCGAGCGTCCGTGGCGGACGAGGATCACGGTCATCCCACAACCTTAGGCACACCCACGCCTCGCGGTCAGGTCGCGCTGATGACCCCGGCCGTCAACAGGCCCATCACGGTCAGGCCCAGCAGTACCCGGTAGGCGCCGAACCAGTTCATCGAGTGGTGGCTGACGAACTTCAGCAACCACGCGATCGAGGCGTAACCGAGGACGAAGGCGACGATCGTCGCCACGATCAGCTCCGGGACCGTGGCCTCCATCCCCTCCCCGGTCGGATTGATGGCGTCAGGAATGGAGAACAACCCGGACGCCACCACGGCGGGAATGGCCAGCAGGAAGGAGAACCGGAACGCGGCCTCGCGTTCGAGGCCCAGGAACAGGCCCGCGCTCGCGGTTGCGCCGGATCGTGACACGCCGGGAATCAGGGCCAGGCACTGCGCGAGCCCCATCACGATCCCGTCTCGCAGGGTCAGCTGCTCCATCGACCGCTGCCGCGTGCCGAATCGCTCGGCGAGCCAGAACACTCCCGAGAACAGGATGAGGACCGTGGCCACCACCCAGAGGTTGCGGGCGACCGTCCGGATCTCGTCCTTGAGGAGAAAGCCGATCACGCCGATCGGAATGGTGGCCAGGATCACGTACCACCCGATGCGGTAGTCGAGGCCGCGTGCGGCGCGGTCGAACAGCCCCCGGAACCACGCGACGACGATCCGGGCGATGTCGCGGGCGAAGAACACCAGCACCGCGGCCTCGGTGCCCAACTGGGTCACAGCGGTGAACGAGGCACCGGCGTCCTCGCCGAACATCAACTCCGAGGCGATACGCAGATGGCCCGAGGAGGAGATCGGCAGGAACTCGGTGATGCCCTGCAGGGCACCGAGAACGATTGACTGCGTCCACGTCATGGTGTCGGTCACGGCGCCCGATGCTACCGGCCAGTCGCTGTGACGCCGCTGAATGCGTGCGCCGGCGTCACGCCGCGCTCACCCCGGCGTCGTCCGCGCGTCCGGGTACGTCCAAGATGGACCCCATGCATGCCGACCGCCCGCGCCTCCCCTCCCGCACACGCGCCCGGCAGGCCACCACCCTGGTCACCGCCCTGATCACGGCCGGTCTCCTCGTCGCCGGTTGCGGGTCGGGAAATGATTCTCAGTCCGGTGCCACCGACGTGGCCACCGTCGTCCCCGCCACCCCGAGTCCGGCACCGGCGGGACCGGCGACCCCGGCCGGCGTGATCATCCCCACACCGGCGGGCGCGTCGGCGCCGGCGCTGTCCGGCGGCAAGCTGGGTGTTCTGGGTTCCGGCGGCACCAGCGTGCTGCGCTTCGACACGGCATCGATGCAGGCGCCGCCGACGATCATCACCACACCCCACCTCACCACGATCGTCGGCGCCGGTGACGGTGCGTTCGTGGGCGTCGGCCCGAATACGCTCGCGCGCATCTCCGCCGACGGTGCGGTCGCCACCACCCCGCTGGACACCGACACCCCCACCGCGGTCGCGCGCACCGCCGACGGCCGCATCCTGGTGGGCACCGGCAACGGTCACGTGCTGGTGCTCGGCACGGACCTGGCGATAAAGCGTGACATCGGCGGATTCGTCCGGGTCGACGAGATCACCGTGTCGCCACCGAGTGCCGATCTCGGCTCCGAGCAGGTGGTCGTCCTCGATCGTGCGCAGTCGTCGGTCACGCCGATCGATCTGGCCACCGGTGATCTCGGACCGGCACTGCGGGCCGGCAACGGCGCCACCAACTCCACCGTCGATCACTACGGCCGGATCCTGGTGGCCAACACCCGCGACAACGAGATCCTCGGGTTCTTCGGCTCGCCGCTGGTGATGCGTTTCCGCTACCCCGTACCCGAGGGCCCCTACGCCGTAGACTACGACGACACCCACAACCTGCTGTGGGTCACGACCACAGGCAACAACGAGGCGGTGGCCTATGACCTGGCCGGGGGCGAACCCATCGAGAAGCACCGCTTTTCGACTGTGGCACAACCGGATTCACTCGTCGTCGACGACGCGACCGGAGTTGTCTACGTACTCTCGGCCCGCGACGGCGGCATCGAGGTCGTGTCATCGGCCCAGCGGACCGGGAGTGCGCCCATGAGTTCGGCGCCTGCGACATCCGCTCCGGTGACATCCGCTCCCGTCACATCGACTCCGGTGACATCGACTCCGGGAACCGCTCCGTGACGGCTCGCCCCGCCGGAGCCCCGCTCCCGTCCGGTCGCGCCGGGATTCGCAACGGTGCCCGCTACCCTCGTGGCTGGGAGGTGACCTCCGAGGACTACGAGTGCCTCCTCGTGCGTCTGCCCCCGGATGTCACCCGGGTCACCGCGTCGATGCGCCTGTCGCTGGAGGCCGAGTTCGGCGGCTGGGAACTGTCCCGCGTGCGCCTGTACTCCGACGGCACCCGCAAGGTACTCCTCAAGCGGCGCAAGCCACCGCGCCGGGCGAGCCCGGCTGCCGGCGAACACGCTCACGACCAGCCCGCAGACGAGGACGCACAGGCATGCTGACACGACTCAACCGCTACCTCTACCCACCGATGCTGCGGCTGATGTTCCTGCTCTCACCGGAACGGATCCATCGGATCGTCGCCGAGACCATCCGGATCTCGATGGGCCTCGCCCCGCTCCGCGCACTGTCGGCTCACCTTCTGGCACAGCATGATCCGGTGTTGCGGCAGACGGTCTTCGGTGTCGACTTCCCGGCGCCCGTCGGGCTGGCCGCCGGATTCGACAAGTCCGCGTCCGCCGTGAACGCTTGGGGTCAACTCGGTTTCGGCTTCGCCGAGATCGGCACCATCACCGGCCGCCCGCAACCGGGCAATCCCCCACCGCGCCTGTTCCGGCTCCCCGCCGACCACGCGCTGATCAATCGCATGGGATTCAACAATCCGGGCGCCGAGGTGGCCGCCGAGCATCTGCGCACCCCGCGCTCGGGACCGGTGCGTGTGCCGATCGGGGCGAACATCGGCAAGACCAAGGTGGTGCCGGTCGACGAGGCCGTCGACGACTACCGACTCTCCGCGCGATTGCTGGGACCGCACGCCGACTTCGTCGTCGTCAACGTCAGTTCGCCCAACACCCCCGGACTGCGTGATCTGCAGTCCGTCGACGCGCTGCGTCCCATCTTGACCGCAGTGCTGGCCGAGGTAGAGGTGCCGGTCCTGGTCAAGATCGCCCCCGATCTCGCCGACGAGGACGTCGACGCGGTGGCCGATCTCGCGGTCGAACTCGGCCTCGCTGGGATCGTCGCAACCAACACCACCATCTCCCGGACCGGCCTGCGCACGCCCGCCGCCGAGGTGGCGGCGATGGGAGCGGGCGGCTTGAGTGGCGCACCGGTCGCCGCGCGGTCGCTGGAGGTGTTGCGCCGCCTGTATGCCCGGGTGGGTGGCCGGATCTCGCTGGTCAGCGTCGGCGGTATCGAAACCGTCGATCAGGCCTGGGAACGCATCACCGCCGGCGCCGACCTACTCCAGGCGTACACCCCGTTCATCTACGGTGGCCCGGTGTGGCTCAAGGAGATCCACGACGGTATCGCCCAACGGGTACGCGCCGGCGGATTCACCGACCTCGCCGCCGCGGTGGGCAGCGACGCCGGGCGGTGATCGCCGGCACCGGACCCTCGGTTCTTGTGGTCTACAGATCCTCGGACGGCTGTTCGTAGGTGCCGATGAGGGTGGCCCGCGCGATGGCGTGGGAGAACAGGTTGAAGCCGAGATAGGCAGGGGTGGCGCCGTCAGGCAGGCCGAGGGACTCCACGTCGACGGCGTGCACGACCACGAAGTAGCGGTGCGGTCCGTGTCCGGGAGGCGGTGCGGCACCGACGAAACGCTTCAGCGACGCGTCGTTGGCGAGAGTCAGGGCACCCGCGGGCAGGCCGCTGCCCGCGTCATCGCCGGCGCCCTCGGGCAGGCTCGTGACCGATGCGGGGATGTCGGCGACCGCCCAGTGCCAGAATCCCGACGCCGTCGGGGCGTCCGGGTCGTACACGGTGACCGCGAAACTCTTGGTGTCGGTGGGGAATCCGGACCAGCTCAGCTGCGGGGACGCGTCGGCGCCGCCGGCCCCCATCAGGCCGCTGACCTGAGGGGTGGCCAGCGGGGCGCCGTCGGTGATGTTCTCCGAGGTCACGGTGAAGGTGGGCAGATTCGGCAGGGCCTCGTACGGGTCGAACGTCGCCATGTGCAGCGCCTTTCTCGGGTGCGGATCGATCAACTGTTGAGCAGGAAATGTTCGAGGACCCGGGTGCCGAAGAGGACCGAATCCACCGGCACGCGTTCGTCGACGCCGTGGAACAGCGCTGCGAAATCGAGTTCGCGGGGCAGTTGCAGGGGCGCGAATCCGAAGCAGCGGATCCCGAGTTTCGCAAAGGCCTTGGCGTCGGTACCACCGGACATCATGTACGGCACGGTGCGCGCCTGCGGATCATGGGCGAGGATCGCCGCGTTCATCGCGTCGACCAGGTCACCGTCGAAGGTCGTCTCGTAGGAGTCGAGGTGGGTGATCCACTCCCGCGTCACGTTGGGGCCGATGAGGCGGTCGATCTCGGCCTCGAACTCCTGCTGACGCCCCGGCAGGACCCGGCAGTCCACCACGGCCTCGGCCTTCTGCGGGATGACATTGGCCTTGTACCCGGCCCGCAGCATCGTCGGGTTGGCGGTGTCGCGCAGCGTGGCCCCGATGATGCGCGCCAGGCTGCCCAGCTTGAACAGCGAGGTCTCCAGGTCGGCAGCGTCCGGACTCAGATCCAGTCCACTCTCCTCCGACACCGCGGCCAGGAACTCCGCGACGGAATCGCTGATCACCAGCGGGAAGGTGTGTCGACCGATTCGTGCGACCGCTTCGGCGACCTCGGTGACCGCATTGTCGGCGTGCAGGAACGAGCCGTGGCCTGCGGTGGCGTCGGCGGTGAGCTTCATCCACGCCAGGCCCTTCTCGGCGGTCTCGACGAGATAGAGGCGCTTCTCCGATCCGTCCGGGCGATCGACGGTCAACGAATATCCGCCGACCTCGCCGACTGCCTCGGTGATCCCCTCGAACAGGTCCGGGCGGTGCTCCACCAGCCAGTGCGCACCCCAGGAACCACCGGCCTCCTCGTCGGCGAGGAAGGCGAAGACCAGTTCGCGGGGCGGGACGGTGCCGTCGCGCTGGAATTGGCGGGCCAGCGCCAGTGCCATCCCGACCATGTCCTTCATGTCGACGGCACCGCGACCCCAGATGTAGCCGTCCTTGACGGTCCCGGAGAACGGATGAACGCTCCAGTCGGCCGGTTCGGCGGGGACCACGTCGAGGTGGCCGTGGATCAGCAGCGCTCCCCGATCCGAATCCGGCGGGCCGGGCAGCCGGGCGAACACGTTGCCGCGACCAGGTTGACCGGATTCGACGTACTGGGTGGTGTAGCCGACCTCCTCCAGCATCTGCGCGACCCACTTGGCGCACTCCTCCTCACCGCGCGTGGTCTCCAGTTCACCGGTGTTGCTGGTGTCGAAGCGGATGAGGGTACTGACGAGATCGACGACTTCGTCGACCGCGCGCGGGGCGAAAGGCTCATCGGTCACCCCTCACTCCTACGGGATTTGGGATACGGGGGCAACCTCGGTTAGTGTTATCGCCGCCGGTGTGAGAGGTTCACTCCCACCACGGCAACTGTAAGTCCGAGTGGCGGAATGGCAGACGCGCTAGCTTGAGGTGCTAGTGCCCTATTAACGGGCGTGGGGGTTCAAGTCCCCCCTCGGACACACGCACACCGCAGGGCCCCGGGAATCTTCCCGGGGCCCTGCGTTTTTCGCCCATCTCGAATCGTTGACGTCGAGCGGCCGACGTCGAGCGGCCGACGTCGATCGGCTCAGTCCGCGGTCCGACCGACGAGCACCTTGCCGTTCGGATAGGGCATGTCGATCCCGTTGCGCTCATATCCGCGCAGGATCTCGTGACGCAGGCGGCGCGCCACCGCCCACTGCGCGTTGGGCCGGGTGGTCACCGTCATCCGCAGTGTCACCAGATCGGCGGCGACCTCCTGGATCCCGAGCATCCGCGGGTCGTCGAGGACATCACGTGCCAACTCGGCATCCTCGTCGAACGCGGCACGGACGGCGTCCACCGCCACACGCTGAGCCAGGTCGAGATCGGCGCGCAAGGACACCGGCACCTCCACCCGGGCCACGGCGTAATCCTGACTCATGTTGCCCACCCGCACGATCTCGCCGTTGCGGACATACCAGAGGGTGCCGTCGACGTCCCGGACCGTGGTGACCCGCAGGCCCACACTGGCCACCTCGCCGATCGCCTCGCCCAGGTCTACGGTGTCGCCGACCCCGTACTGGTCCTCGAGAAGCATGAACACGCCACTCACGAAGTCGCGGACCAGATTCTGTGCACCGAAGCCGATGGCCAGGCCGACGACGCCCGCCGAGGCGATGAACGGTGCGATGTTGACCCCGAGGACCGACAGGATCGCCAGGCACAACCACACCAGCACCACGATGGAGACCGTGGACTTGCACACCGATCCGATGGTCTGCGCTCGCTGGGTGCGCCGCGCGATGATCGTCTCGTCCGGGATTGATCCCGGTGCTCGCTCACGCAGATGCCGCACCACCGCGGGCATGCCGCGGCCATCACCGCCCCGCGTGGCGCGGTCGATCAGGCGGTGTGCGAGGAAGCGCACCACCAACGCCCCGATCAGATACGCAACGATCCGAACAGGGGTCTCCACCAACCACATTCGTGTGGTGTCCGTCCATTCGAAGGCCAGTAGGTGATCAGTCATGCCCTCCGACCGTACGCATCTGAGCCGAGATGTCGAACCTGCTGGACAGGCCGGGCAGGCACAATGGCCCGATGACCGCGCGACTCTTCTTCGACTGCGACACCGGCATCGACGACTCCCTGGCGCTGCTGTATCTCCTCGGGCGCGACGACGTCGACCTCGTCGGGATCGCGAGTACCGCCGGGAATGTCCCGGCCGACGTCGTCGCCGCCAACAATCTCGCCTGGCTGGACCTGTGCGGCCGTGAGGACGTTCCGGTGCATCTGGGTGCCGCCGTCCCGCTGGTCGCCGACCTGATGACCACGGAGGACACCCACGGACCGCTTGGCGTCGGGTACGCCGAACTGCCCACCAGCACGCGGACGGTGGCCGACGACGACGCCGCCGATGCGTGGATCGTCGCCTCCACATCACATCCGGGTGAGTTGGTGGGTCTGGTCACCGGACCGATGACGTCGCTGGCCACCGCCATCCGCCGTGATCCGCAGCTGCCCTACCGACTTCGCCGACTCGTGATCATGGGTGGTGCCTTCCATGTGCACGGCAACACCACTCCGACCTCGGAATGGAATGTCGCCGTTGATCCGGAGGCCGCCGCCGAGGTCTTCGCCGCGTTCGGCGTCGCCGGCACACCGGCGCCGATCGTGTGTTCCCTCGACCTCACCGAGGCCATCGCACTGACGCCCGACCACGCGGTCCGGTTGGCCGCCGCCGCGGGCAGTGAGCCGCTCGAATGCCCCGATCCGTCCGACCAACCCGGCCTGCGTTCGGTCGCGAGCAATCACCTCATCCGCCACGTGATGGATGCGGTGCGCTTCTATCTCGAGTTCCACCACGCGCACGACGAGGGATATATCGCGCACCTGCACGATCCGTTCGCCGCGATGGTGGCGCTGAATCCGTCGCGCGTCACGACCCGTCCGGCGCAGGTCGCGGTGGAATTGACCGGACCGCTCACGCGTGGGACGACGGTGGCCGACGAACGCGGAATGTGGGGCGGCGAACCGAATGCCGCGATTGCGACCACCACCGACGTCGAGGCCGTGTTCGACGATCTCATCGACACCATCGCCGAACTCGCCCGAACGGTCGGCAATCGCGAGGGCTCGGCGTAGCGTTGATGCGGTGACCCGCCTCGGCTATCAGATTCCGAATTTCACCTATCCCGGCATCGCACCCGATCACCTGTTTCCCACCATCACCGCGCAGGCGGTCGAGGCGGAGAACTCCGGTTTCGACACGGTGCTGGTGATGGACCACTTCTATCAGCTGCCCATTCTGGGCGAACCAGACGATCCGATGATCGAGTGTTACACCCTGCTCTCGGCGCTGGCCCAACACACCTCACGAGTGCGGTTGTCGGCGCTGGTCACCGGCAACACCTATCGCAACCCGACGCTACTCGCGAAGACCATCACGGCTCTCGATCTGGTATCGGAGGGCCGCGCCCAGCTCGGCATCGGCGCGGGCTGGTTCGAACTCGAACACGACTCTCTCGGTTACCAATTCGGTACTTTCACCGACCGGTTCGAGAAGTTGGAGGAAGCGCTGCAGATCATCCTGCCGATGCTGCGGGGCGAGCGTCCCACCCTCGCCGGCAAGTGGTATCAGGTCGCCGACGCGATCAACTCCCCGGCGCCGGTGTCGGCCATCCCGGTGATGATCGGCGGTGGCGGCGAACGCAAGACCCTGCGCATGGTCGCCCAGTACGCCGACGAATCGAACATCATCTGTGCGCCCGACGAGATCGGTCGCAAACTCGACGCCCTGGCCGGCCACTGCGAGAAGCTCGGCCGCGATCGCTCCGAGATCACCGTCAGCCTGCAGACGTCGGCGTGCGTGGCACCGACGCACGATCAGGCGATCCGCGAGTTCGAGGCATACCTGGCGCGAAATCCCCGCGCCGAGGTCCGGCGTGCGAGCACCATCGTCGGTTCGCCCGAGGAGGTGGCGGCCCGTTACGGCGAGTTGCTGGCCACCGGAATCGACGGCTTCACCGTCAACGCTCCGGCCAACGGTCACATCGCCGGCCGCGTCGGCTTGCTCGGCGAGACCCTGACGCCCGTCGTCGGACACTGAGGCCGGCCGTCGTCGGACACTGAGGCCGGCCGGTCACACCACCGCCTACAGTCCGGACGGCGTCGAGACCCGCACCGAGGTGGCGACACCGTCGGTTCCGTTGGGTACCGCGCCGGTGCCGGTGCCGGTGCCGGTGCCGAGGATCGTGTCGACGATCTCCCCGGACCGGATCGCGACATTGGACAACAGCGTCGACGTGAGACCGTGGGTGTGCTCAGAATTGCCCTGCACAAAGATCGACCCGGTGACCTCGGGATCGGTGCGCACGCGGTACTGCCGATCCAGGATCGGCCGTCCATGCACATCCGAATGGCATCGCCTCGCGAGGCCGCCGACCAGGTCGGCGATCGGGGTGGGCTCGAAGCCGGTGGCGAAAATCACCGCGTCGCAATCGATATCGAGTTCCTCTCCGGTCAGCCGATGGATCATCCGGAGCCGCGCGGTGTCATCGGTTTCGACGATGTCGACGACCTCGGTGGATCCGTGGACGAACAACCGGCGGTCGCCGGCGACCCGCTCGGTGTACTCGCGCCGGTACAGTTCCTCGATCAACTCCGGGTCCACCGCCGAATAGTTGGTGCCGCGGTGATAGGTGAGCAATCGCTCACGCCAGGCCGGCTCGGCGGCGAAGTACTCGTCGACGGTCGACGCATCGAAGACCCGATTGGCGTACGGGCTGTCGTCGGCGGGTGTGTAGCCGTACTTGGCGAACACGGCGTGCACCTCGGCACGTGTTTCGGCATGCAGGTATGCGGTCACCTCGGCGGCGCTCTGTCCGGCGCCGACCACCACGAACCGTCCGTGCGGCGTCGACGGCAACGCGGCCAGACGGGTGAGCAGGTCATGGTTGTGGAAGACCCGGGGCCCGGCCGACACGCCCGCGGGCAGTTTGCCGCGGATGCCGCCGCCGAGTACCAGGTTGCGCGCCCGGTGGGTACCCGAGGCGGTCACCACCTCGAACACGCCATCGGACCACCGGACATCGGAGGCCTCCGTCGAGTACTGCACCGGGATGTCGACCCGGTCGGCGGCCCATCCGAGATAGTCGTGGAACTCCGACCGGAGGGGGAAGAAGGTGGCCAGATTGATGAAGTCGGACAGCCTGCCACGCTCGGACAAGTAGTTCAGGAACGTGAACCGACTGGCCGTATTGCGTTGAGTGGCGAGATCTTTGAGAAACGACACCTGCATCGTCGCGCCCGGCAACAACATCCCCGGGTGCCACTCGAACCGGTCACGCCGTTCCAGGAATCGCGCCGACAGTGGGCGCTGGTCGGGGGTCCGCTGTGTGGGGGTGTCGGAGTGAATGGCGCCGTTGGTGTGAAAGGCCCCGTTGTGAAAGGCACTGTTGTGTTCCTCGATGGCGATGGCCAGCGCCAGGTTCGACGGACCGAAACCGATCCCCACCACATCCGTCGTGGAACTGTCACTGCACACGCGCTACTCCTCTACGTTGACACCGGCGGTGGCTGCGATGGCGCCGGGTCGGTCATGGCACCCTGATCGGGGCGGGAAGGCCACCGCTTCGATGACCCGGTGAGATCGTCGTCTCATGCCCGGCCGTCGGCCCCCGCACCGGACGCCAGCTATCGTGAAGGTAAGTCTAACCTAAGGTTCAGCAGCGGGTTCATCTGGCATGCATGTGGGTCAGCGCACCAGACGATCCGACAACCAGAGTGAACCGCTGTCCTGCTCAGGAGAAGAAACGAGATGAACCCTTCGATCGTCAGCACCCGCGATGTCACCGCCGACGCCGCCACCACGAGCCATCAGGGAAGGCCGGAATCGGCCGACCCAGGCGGGTTCCTGTTCTGTCGCAACGAGTATCACGTGATCGCCGCGGGCGTCGAGCAGCCGTTCGCCGACGTCACCCTGGCCGCGTCGGCCCTGCGTGACGGATCGGTGCGGGCGGTGGTGGGCGCCATACCATTCGACACCACCGACGACGCCGCCCTGTGGGCACCGCAGACGGTGTCGAAGCACACGGGCACCTGGACCGCGTCCACCCGCCTCGGCATCCCCGACACCGGAACCCCGCACACTGGAATCCCGCACGCTGGAGTCCCGCACGCCGCGATCGAACGCGCCGATCCGGACACCGCCGAGCACCGACGCCGTGTGGTGTCCTCGGTTCGACGCCTCGCCGACCCCTCCGACGAGCTCGAGAAGGTGGTGCTGGCCCGGACCCTTCGGCTCAGTGCCGACGGTGCGATCTCACCGTGGGAGATCGCCGCACGGATGCGGGCGGCCGACTCGAACGGGTCGGTGTTCGTCACCGACCTCTCGGCCGCATCCGGGCATCGCGGCGCCCACCTCGTCGGCGCGAGCCCGGAGGTGCTCATCTGCAAACGCGGAACCACCGTGACCGCCCATCCCCTGGCGGGCTCGTCGGCACGCCACCCCGATCCGCGGATCGACGCCGAACGCGGTCGCGCCCTGAAGAATTCGACGAAGGACCACACCGAACACCGCTACGTCGTCGACGCCCTGGCCGCAGCGCTCACGCCACTGTGCGACACCCTGCACATCCCGGAGGAACCGGTGCTGATGACCACCCCGACCATGTGGCATCTCGGCACCCCCATCGAGGCCACGATCACCGAGCGGTCCATCACCTCCCTCGATCTGGCGTTGGCGGTTCATCCGACCCCGGCGATCTGCGGAACCCCGACGCGGCCGGCCCGCGAGCACATCCTGGCCACCGAAGGGCCCCGCGGGTTCTACGCCGGAGCGGTGGGCTGGTCGGAGTCGGCGACCGCGGGGGGCGACGGTGAATGGATGGTGACCATCCGCTGCGCCGAGATCGCCGCCGACGGCCGCAGTGCCGTCACCTGGGCCGGCGGTGGAATCGTCGCGGCGTCGGACCCCGATGCCGAGGTCTCCGAGACCGAGAGCAAGTTCGCGGCCGTCCTCGATGCGTTCAGGATCGATCGAGGGTAGGCATCGTCGGGGCAGCAGTCTGCGGCGATGGGGGTGCGGGTGAATCACGTTCCGGCGCAACGTCGATGACTGCCACACGCGCGCTGCGTGTCACGCAGTAGGCAACCCAGGGCCCGGCCATGATCGAGGTGACCACGGCCAACAGCACCACGATCATGTAGATCTCTTCGCCGAAGACGCCCATGTGCAGTCCCGCGGAGGCGATCACGATCTCGACGACGCCCCGCGCGTTCAGTCCTGCGCCCAGCGCGGCGGCATCCCACCTCGGGATCCGTGCGATGCGCGCACCGGCATAGGCACCGACGAACTTGCTCACCACCGCGGCCACCAGGAGCCCCGCCGTGGCGAGCAGCACCTGGGGACGCGCGATCAGGTGCAGATCCAGGTGCAGTCCCGCACCGGCCAGGAAGACCGGGGCCAGCACCCAGCTCGTGATCGCTTGCAGCGGCGCCATCACGGACTCGCCCCGGTGGCCGATGATCACCCCGGCGAGGAATGCACCCAGGACCGGCTCGAGGTGCACGGCCCCGGTCAGAGCCGCACCGGCGATCAGAGCCAACACCACGATCCCGCCGGTCTCCGAGCGATGGCGGGAGGTCTCCAGACGATCCAGCGCCTAGCTCACCGGTCGTCGCAACAGCCAGGTCGCCACCAGCAGGGCCGCCAGGGCTCCCAGGGTCAACGGCAACCGGGAACCCCGGAGCCCGGAGGTGGCCATGGCCGAGACGACCGCGAGGATGACCCAGGCGGCGACGTCGGTGAGGGTGCCGGTGGCCAGGGTCAGCTGACCGATTTCCTTGCGCATCAGGTCGAGCTCGGTCAGGATGCGGGCGATCACCGGAATCGCGCTGACCGACAACGCCGTTCCGAGCAGCAGCACGAATTCGGTGGTGCCGGCGGACTGCCCGCGCAGCGTGTGCGGAATCAGCAGTCCGGCAACCACTCCGGCGACCAGCGGGATCACGAACGATCCGACGCCGACGGACGCCAGCACGGTGGTACGGCGGCGGAGGAAGGCACCGTCGAGGTCGACGGCGGCCAGCCCGACGAGCAGGACGACGCCGAGCGTACCCACGGCCGACACCAGCGGCAGCGCATCGCCGGTACCGAAACTCCACGCCGGGGGCAGCACCGCCCCGAGCAGCGACGGCCCGAGAATCACTCCGGCCGCGAGTTGCCCGGTCATCGCCGGCAGCCCGAGTCGCTGCGCGATCATGCCGCAGCCGAGCGCGGCCATCAGGACCAGGGCGAGATGTCCGAGCATCAGGGCCGTCGGTGGTTCCCGGTCACCACCGACCGCGACACCCGATCAGACCGGTACATCGGCCGGCTCGGCCCACGACAGACCGTTGGCCGACGGTACGAGCCCGCCCGCCAGCAGCGGCGGCTCGGTGGCCCGATCACCCACCGCCCCGCGTGCCTGGAGTGCGTTCATCTCCTCCATCACGTCGCGGACCACCGGAGCGGAGAACATGTGCCCCATCCGCTGACCCGAATCGGTGTCCATACCACCGGTTTTCGCGGCGGCCCGGGTGAGGGCGTCCGACGATGCGCGGAAGCGTTCGATGATCTGCGACGGGTCGGTGAGAGCCTGCTCGCCGGAGAAGCCGCCGGCCACCAGGGATACGAACGCGGTCATATCGGTGCGATCGAAGTTGGTGACCCGGCGGGCCTTCCAGAAGTACGAGTCCTCGGACTGCTCCATGTCGTAGAACGCCGACAGGAATTCGTGGAACACCGCGTACTCACGCCGGTAGCGGCCCTCGAATTCGCCGAATGCCCGGTCCTCGCTCACGGTGCCGTCGAGCACGCTGTTGATGGATCGGGCCGCCAGCACACCGGAGTATGTCGCGAGGTGGACCCCGGTGGAGAAGACCGGATCGATGAAGCACGCGGCGTCGCCGACGAGCACCATGCCATTGCCCCAGAAGCGGGTGTTGGCATACGAGTAGTCCTTGCGCAGCCGGATCTCACCGTAGGTCCCCTCGGTCACCCGGGTGGCATCGGCGAGCATGTCGCGCACGATCTCGCAGCGATCGATGTAGTGCAGGAGGGTCTGTTCCTGCGCGTTGATCACGTGATCGGCCTTGTCCTTGGCGATGACGACGCCGACGCTCGTCAGCGTGTCCGACAGCGGGATGTACCAGATCCAGCCCTCGTCGAATGCCGCGCACAGGATGTTGCCGCTGTCCGGGGCCGGAAATCGTTTGCCCCCTTCGAAGTACCCGAACACCGCAATGTTCTGGAAGAACTCCGAGTACACGCGTTCGGCGCCGGCGTGCCGGGTCAGTCGGGTGGAGTTGCCCGACGCGTCCACCACGTAGGCGGCGCGGATGTGATGCTCGACGCGATCGGCATCGACGTAACGCACACCCACGACGCGTCCGCTGTCGTCGGTGTCGACGCCGTTGACCCGACTGTTCTGCCGGACGTCGACGCCGTTGGCCGCCGAGTTCTCCAGCAGGATCTGGTCGAACTTCATCCGCTCGACCTGGTAGGCGTAGCTCCCCTCGCCGGCGAACTCGGGTGAGATGGCGAACAGGAAGTTCCACGGCACCGGATTGGTACCCCACCGGAAACTACCGCCGCGCTTGTGCATGAATCCGGCGTCACGCACCTGCTCGTAGCAGCCGAGGAGTTTGCACACACCGTGAATCGTGGACGGCAGCAACGATTCCCCGATCTGGTACCGGGGAAAGGTCTCCTTCTCGAGCTGGATCACCCGCCGACCGCTCTTGGCCAACATCGTGGCGGTGGTAGAGCCACCCGGTCCACCGCCGACGACCACGACATCGACGTCTTCGGTCACGGCGGGCGCCTGATCTCGCTGCCCGCTCATCGTGCGGAGTCCGGCGTCGACGCGGCGGCCGCGGTGAGTTCGCGCACCCAGGAGCCGACGACCGGGTCCGAGGCGAGGGCGACCAGATCTGCCTGCACCGCACCCGCGGCGCGCCACCGTTCGATCAGCGACATCAACCGCACCGAATCCAGTCCGATGTCGAGAACGTTTGTCTCGTCGGTGATCTCGGATGCGGGCAACTCCAGGATGTCGGCGATGTCCCCGATGATTCGTTCCCGGGTCAGCACTGCACCAACAGCGGCCATCTGGTCTTCCTCACTTCTCCGCCATCGTCGTGATGGCACGTCGCGCGCTCGGTGACGACTCCCGCCGATCCGGTGTCACCGCATCGGGCATACACTCGGCGTGAGCACTTTCCCTTGAGCTTAGCCTGCCCTAATGTAGACGCCGCCCGGTGAAAGCCGCGGACCGCCCCTCTTTGGAAAGTCTAACCAAATGAAGGGTAGGCTGCCCTACTATGTCTATGGCCTGCGCTCCGTCCCACGAACCCTCGTTCCCCGCATCGGCGGCGGCGCAGGGCCTGTGGGCCGCGCAGTCGGTCATCGGGCCGTCGCCGGTGTTCACCATCGGCCAGCTTCTCGAGTTCGACACACGGCCCGACGCGGCACGACTGATCGCCGCGGCCACCGCCGCCGCGCGCGAGGCCGATCTACTCTCCGCGCGGTTCTCAGATGACAACGGCGAATTGCGCTTTCACCTCGGCGAGCCGATCGAGGTCAGACAGGTCGATCTCGGCCCGGACCCATCTGCACTGAACTCGGTGGCCACCACGGCGGTTGGCCGGCCGATCGATCCGGCCATCGGGCCGTGCGCCGAGATCTCGGTGCTCACCGCCGGGAACCGCCTCGGCCTGCTCATCGTCGCCCATCACATGGTTCTCGACGCCTATGGGCTCGGCCTCCTTGTTCGCCGCATCGCACGCCTGTACGACAACCTCACCGATGCACGGGCATTGCGTTCGATCACCGACCTCCCCGCCGGGGTGGACGACGCCCGCCCCGGCGACCGCGAGTTCTGGGAGCGCGAACTCGGCGCCGCGAACGGTCCGGTGACACTCGCGAAAGCCCCTCGCGGCCATCGCATCGCGCGCGGTGTCCGCACCGAACGGGTCGTGGTCGGCGGGGCCGGATCGCTCACCCGGACGCCGGCGGTCCTCGCCGCGCTGATCGCGGCCCACTGCGCACGACTCGTCGACTCCGACGAGGTGATCCTGGGATTCCCGATGATGAATCGGCTGGGATCGCCGGCGGCCACGTGCGCGTGCAGCACGGTCAACGTCATTCCTCTGCGGGTGGCGACGCCCCGGCACGCGACCTTGTCCGAGGTGGCCACCGACGTCGCCGGCCGGATCGCCACCGTGAGCGCACACGCCCGCTACCGGGGCGAGGACATCGTGCGCGACCTGCGGCGCCGCGGGATCGACGGTGTCATCGGACCCACCCTCAACATCAAGCCCTTCTCCCCGACGGCCGCCATCGGCGGACACGTGGCGGTCATCCGTTCACTCGCCCGTGGCCCCGTCGTGGACGTGGCGATCACCTGCGCGGACCTCGACGGCGACCTCGAGATCGTGCTGGATGCCGACGCCGATCTCTACGGCAACGCCGACGTCGCCGACATCTGCTCGGGCATCGGTGCTTTCGTCGCGGCCGCAACGAGAGCACCGACGCTCGACGAGGTATCGATCGGAGCGATCGCGATGCCGGACGAACAGTCCGCGGCACGTGCTATCGCCGCCGCCGACGAGGCCACCCGGGGCCCGATCGATCCGACTCCGCTCGTGCAGCGTGTGCTCGCCCACCCCGACGACGCGGTCGCACTGATCTGTGGAGACGAGCGGATCGACGTCGCGACGCTGCGTGCGCGGGTGACGGCGCTGTCGGACGAACTCGGGGTCCTGGCGCCGGAGGATATCGTCGCGGTCGCCCTGCCGAGGGGTGTCGACATGATCGTCGCGCTGCTCGCCGTCCATCACAGTGGTGCGGCATTCCTGCCGCTGGATCCCGGTTTCCCGGCCGAACGGCTGGCCGCGACCATGGCCGACGCCGCACCGGTGGCCGTCATCGAACCGGGCTCCGCCGCAACCGCTGAGGTGCGCGCGCTGACGCCGGCGTCCGCACCGCCGTCGGATCATCGTGGTGTCGTATCGTCAGCGTCGCCGGCACCGGCACCGGAGCACCCGGCATACGTCATCTACACCTCCGGTTCCACCGGCACACCCAAGGGCGTGGTGATCAGCCATCGGGCGTTGGCCAACTTCGGCGGACACCTCGCCGAACTCGTCGGATATCACCCCGGCCGTCGTGTGCTGTCGGTGACCACCATCTCCTTCGACATCGCGATCCTGGAGACGCTGGTGCCGCTGGCCGCGGGTGCGACGGTGATCCTGGCCACCAACGACGACGTGCACGACCCGGCGCGATTGGCCGCGCTCATCCGCACCCACCGGATCGACGTCATGCAGGCCACCCCCTCGCTGTGGTCGGCATTCCTGGAATCCGGCCACGGCAAGGCCCTCACCGACGTCGACGTCCTGGTCGGCGGCGAAGCACTGCCGGCCGACATCGCCGGTGAACTGACGCGGCACGCGGCCTCGGCCCGAAACATGTACGGCCCCACCGAGACCACCATCTGGTCGACGACCGAACCGCTGCGCCGCGGCCAGACCGCCGAGGTCGGCATCGGCACGCCGATCGCGAACACCGGTGTCCGGATTCTCAATTCGGCGCTGCATCCGACCACTGACGGCGATGTGGGCGAGTTGTACCTGTCCGGAGCCGGCCTCGCACGCGGCTACCACGGGCGGCCCGACCTGACCTGCACACGATTCGTCGCCGACCCGTTCGGGCCACCCGGCACCCGGATGTACTGCACCGGTGACCTCGCGCGCCGAGGTCACGACGGGACGCTGCACTGCCTCGGCCGCACCGACCACCAGGTCAAGATCCGCGGCTTCCGGATCGAACTCGGTGACATCGATGCCGCCCTGGCACAGCACCATTCGGTCGAACGAGCGGTCACCGTCGCCGTCGACGGGCGTCTCGTCGGTTATGCCGTGCCGACGCGCGGACATCAGATCGACACCGTCTCGCTGCGCCGGCATCTGGCCGACCGTCTCCCCGACTACATGATCCCGACCGTCATCACCGCCATCGACGAGGTTCCGCTGACACCCAACGGAAAGATCGATCGAACCGGGTTGCCCCGACCCGACTTCGCTGCGCTTGCCGGTGACTCCCGGGAACCGTCGAGCGCCACCGAACACGCACTCGCGCAGGCCTTCCGGGAGGTTCTCGGCCTTCCCGCGGTGGGAGTCGAGGATGATTTCTTCATCCTCGGCGGCGACAGCCTGACGGCGGTCCGCGTGGTGGCCCACGCGGCCCGGGCCGGTCTGAGGATCACCCCGATCGAACTCTTCGACCACCCCACCATCACGCGGCTCGCCACGATCGCCCGGGCCGCCGATCCGAATCACGAGGCATCGTTGCACTCCGAATACACCACCACCACCGCAGATCTCGGCGTCGACGAACTCGACGAGCTGGTCGAGGGGGACCTGCTGTGAGCGCCACCGGTACCGGTGTCGGCGGCATCGAGGACGTCCTGCCGCTGACCGGGCTACAGGAAGCCATCGTCTACCACTCGACCCGGCCGCGGACCGACGGATCCCACGATCCCTACCTCATCCTCGCCGATATCGATCTGGCCGATCACGTCACGATCGATGCCGATCTCCCCACCCGGGTGATCGCCGCCGTCACCACGGTGATGGCACGCCACGCCTCGCTGCGCACCTCCTACACCCGCCGACGCACCGGTGCACCGGTCGCGCGCGTGCACACCGACGTCGCCGCCCCGGTGGAGTTCTGCACGCTCGCCGCCGCCCTCGACCTCGACGCACTGCGGCACCGCGAACGGAACCGCGGGATCACCCTGACCTCGCCGCCCCCGTTCCGTGTCATCCTCGCCGCCGCCGACAACGCCTCCACCGGCCACCACCTGCTGATCGTCGCTCATCACGTCGCCCTCGACGGCTGGTCACTGCACCGGCTCTTCGACGAGATCGTGCGGGCGCTGCGCGACGAGCCGCTTCCGGCACCGGCGGACGTGCGTGACTTCCTGCGCTGGCGGGCGGGCCGACCGGACGGGCTCGAGCGCTGGCGTACCGCCCTGTCCGGTGTGCGGTCCGCCACCCGGCTGCCGTTGCCGGAGATCGACCCCGCCCCACCGGTCGTGGGACACCGACTCGGGACCGCCCGGTCCGCCCGGATGCGTGCGGTGGCGCGTGATCACGGGGCGTCGGTGAACACCCTGATCCAGGTGGCCTGGGCGCTTGTCCTCGCCGATCACACCGACGCCGACGACGTGATCTTCGGTGCCGTCGTGTCCGGGCGCGATCCGGCGGTCGACCGTGTCGACGAGATGGTCGGTATGTTGATCAACACGATCCCGGTGCGGATCCGGATCGATCCGAATGAATCGGTGGCACAGCTGCTTTCGCGTGTTCAGCGGGAACAGCTCGCCCTCCTCGATCAGCATCAGAGCGCGCTGGGTGACATCCAGGCATCCCTTCGCCTCGGTGAGTTGTTCAACTCGGTCGTGGTATTCGAGAGTTTCCCGCGCGGCCCGGTCCGCCCGCACATCGAGGATGAGAACAGCTACGCCGCAACCATTCTCGTCGAGGATGATCCCGACATCCGTATCCTCCTGGAACGGCGGGCACAGGATGGGTGCACGGTGCCTGCGGCCCTTCTCGAACGCTTGATCCGGACGATCGGGGCGATCGTCGACACCCCCCAGGTCACCCTCGCACGGCTGCCCCGCAGCGACGCCGACGCGGACGCCACACGCGGAGTCGAAGGGCCGGCCCCGGCCCCGTTCGTGCCGGTGTCCGATCGGATCGCGGCCACCGCGCAGCGGGTACCCGAACACGTCGCGCTGCGCGTCGACGATCACAGCCTGACCTACGCCGAGCTGGCGGCATCCGCCGACCGGATCGCCGCAGCCCTGACCGCACGTGGTCTCGGCGCCGAGTCCATCGTCGCGATCGCCACTCGGCGCAGCGTCGACATGGTCTCCGCCCTGCTCGGTGTGCTCCGGGCCGGTGCCGCCTACCTGCCGATCGACCCCGGATATCCGGCGGCCCGCATCGATTTCATGCTCGACGACGCCACACCGGATCTCGTCATCGACGACCCGATGGCGGCAGCTCTCGCCGCGGGGTCCGCGTCTGACACACCGGGCCCGCATCCGGTGGCGGTCCATCCGGATTCATCGGCCTACGTGGTCTACACCTCCGGTTCCACGGGTACTCCGAAGGCCGTCGTCGGCACGTCTCGTGCACTCGCCAACCGGATCGCCTGGGCTGCGGAATCCTGGAACGGCGCCGTGGTTCTCGCGAAGTCCTCGATCGCCTTCATCGACGGCAGCACCGAATTGCTCGGTGCCCTTGCCGCAGGCTCGACGGTGATCCTGGCCGACGACACCACGGCCCGCGACGCCACCGCACTCGCCGACCTGACCGCGGAGCACCACGTCGACCAGATCACCGCGATACCGTCACTGGCACAGGCGATCACCGAGGTCGGTGCGACGCCCACACCCCGACGGTGGATCGTCTCGGGTGAACCGCTCGTCGCCGCCACCCGAGATGCGCTGGCCTCCACCGGCGCCGAGATCATCAACTCCTATGGCTCCTCCGAGGTCGCCGGCGACGTCACCATGGGCCGGGTCACCACCGGAGCCATCACCGCCGGCACCGCGGTTGCGGGCATCCGGGTGACGATTCTCGATCACCTGCTGCGGCCCGTTCCGGCCGGTGTGGCCGGCGACATCTACGTGGGCGGTCCACAGTCGGCGCGTGGGTATCGCAATCACTCCGGTTGGACCGCAACCGCATTCGTCGCCGATCCGGATGGCGCCGGGAGTCGTCTCTATCGGACCGGCGATCGTGGACGCATCGAACCCGACGGCCGGCTGACGGTGCTCGGCCGCGCGGACCGCCAGGTCAAGATCCGCGGGGTGCGCGTCGAACTCGGCGAGGTCGAATCGGCCATCGCCGACGTCGACGGTGTGCGTGAGGCCGCCGTCCGTGCGGTCACCGACACCGCCGGTGACACCCGGATCGATGCCTACGTCAGTGGCCGACCGGGGCTGTCGTCGGTGGAGATCGTCGCGGCACTGAGCACGTCGCTTCCCGCCGCGATGATCCCGGCGTCGATCACCATCCTCGACGCATTGCCGTTGACGCCGGGCGGCAAGGTGGATCGACTGGCCCTGCCCGATCCGGCCGACGCCGGATCGACCCGATCGTCACGCGGTCCGCGCACCGACGCCGAGGCCGCGGTCATCGCGGCGGCGACCGCCGTCCTCGGTCGCGACGCCGGCATCGAGGACAACTTCTTCGATCTCGGTGGCCATTCCCTCTCCGCCACACGACTTCTCACCCGTCTGCGGGTCGCGACCGGATCGCGGCTCGGCATCGGCGACGTGTTCGACCATCCGGTGCTGGCCGAGCTCGCCGCGCTGATCGACACCGCGCAGATCGACACCGCGCAGAGCGGCTCGGGGACCGCCACCCCCACCACGCCACCGGGGCCGGTGCCCGGGCTGCGTCCACATCCCCTGCCCTTGTCGCCGGCGCAACGTCGGCTGCTCTTTCAGTCCGGTGTCGACGATTCCGCCTATACGGTGGCCTTCGCGGTTCGCCTCGACGCCCATCCGGGATCGTCGATCGACGTTGGCGCACTGTCGGATTCCCTCACCGGCATCGTGACCCGACACGAGGTGCTCCGGACCCGCATCGTCGACGAAGTACCCGTCATCGACCCCGCCGATCGGGCCACGGTCGCGGTGACCGAACATCGGGGATACGGCGAGGACGGGAACGGGGACGACGGGAACGGGGACGACGGGCACGGGCGTGACACCGAGGACCTCGTCGCGCGGTTGATCGCGCGCCCCTACGACCTCTCGGCCGACGCCGTTCTTCGCGCCGACCTCATCCACACCTGGCAATCGTCGGCGATCCTGCTGCTCACCGTCCACCACATCGCCGCCGACGAGTGGTCCGCACGTCGGCTCTTCGACGAACTCGCCGCGGGCTACAACGGCATCACCGTGGCGCCGCCGACCGTCCAGTTCACCGATCACACCGTGTGGCAACTCGACCGGCTGGGCGACCCCGACGACCCGACGTCGCTGCGCGCGAGGCAACTGGGTCACTGGCGGGACATTCT
Organism: Gordonia sp. VNK1; assembly: GCF_040049135.1. Lineage (NCBI taxonomy): Bacteria > Bacillati > Actinomycetota > Actinomycetes > Mycobacteriales > Gordoniaceae > Gordonia > Gordonia sp. VNK1. The sequence continues at coordinate 90,066 of NZ_JBDZDJ010000006.1, forward strand.
CGACGGCATCGGTGACGAGATACGGCTCCCCACCGACCGGCCCCAGCCGATGGAACCGAGTCACCGTGGCGATCAGATCGATCGCACGGTACCCACCGAACTGGTTGCCGCACTCGACGACCGCGCCGCGACCACCGGCACCACCCGATTCATGCTCGTCCATGCGGCGGTGGCACTCGCACTGTCGGCCTCCGGCGCCGGCGACGACATCGTCGTCGGCACACCGTTCGCCGGGCGCACCACGGCCGCCGCCGAAGAGCTCATCGGCATGTTCGTCAACACCCTTGCATTGCGCACCGACCTGAGTGGCGATCCGACCCTCGGTGAGGTCATCGACCGTATCCGGCGTACCGATCTCGACGCCTACGAGCATGCCGATCTGCCGATCGACGCCATCGTCGCCGCGTTGACGCCGCAGCGGACGCTGTCACGTCACCCGGTGTTCCAGACGATGGTCCAGTACCGGGACCCGATCGAGGCACCCGACTTCACCGGCCTCGACGCGACACCGCTCTTCCCGCCGACCCGGACCGCGAAGTTCGATCTCACCTTCGAATTCGTCGGTCTGACCGACGGATTGCGCCTGCGGCTGGAGTACGCGACCGACCTGTTCGACCGCGACACCGCCGAACACCTCACCGATCGTGTGCTGTACCTCCTGGAGATGCTCGCCCACCATCCCGACGACCGTATCGCTGCGCTGCGGATGCCGGATGCGCCCGATACCGTTGCAGCACTGCCGATGTCGGCGGCCACCGCCGCATGCGTGCAGCGCCCGACCCTCGACGGTGCGCGCACCCTGTGGGAGGTCTTCACCCGCACCGCCGCCGAACATGCCGACCGGGTCGCACTGACCGCCGGCGTCGACGTGCTGACCTATCGCGAGGTGGAGCGCCGCAGCGCGCACCTGGCCGCCGCACTGATCGCCGACGGGGTCCGCCCCGGTGATCTGGTGGCCCTGCTGCTGCCGCGCGGCGTCGACCAGGTGATCTCGATCCTCGCCATCCTGCGCGCGGGCGGTGCCTACGTGCCGATCGACCCGGACTACCCGGACGAACGCATCTCGACCATCCTCGCCGACGCCCGGCCGGTCGTCATCGTCGACGCCGGGTATCGCGCCCGGGTATCGGTGTCGGATCCAGGTGAACCCGTTGTCGCGCGGCCGGTCCCGGTCACCGCAGATCACCCCGCCTACGTCATCTACACCTCCGGTTCCACGGGCAGACCCAAGGGCGTGACCATCACCCACGGCAACGTGGTGTCCCTGCTGGCGGCGACCCGAGAGGCGATCCGCACCGGCCCGGCGGATGTCTGGACGATGTTCCACTCCTACGCCTTCGACTTCTCGGTGTGGGAGATCTGGGGAGCGCTGTCGAGCGGTGCACGACTGGTCATTCCGGATCGTGCGACCACCCGCTCCCCCGCCGACTTCGCGACCCTGCTGCGGGATGAGCAGGTCACCGTGCTCAACCAGACACCGTCGGCCTTCTACGCCCTCGAGGCCACCCTCACCGAGGTCGACCATGCCGACCTCGGATCGCTACGCCACCTGATCTTCGGCGGCGAGGCCCTCGACGCACGTCGGCTCACCGCCTTCCTGCGCCGTTGGCCCGACGTCCGGGCGATCAACATGTACGGCATCACCGAGATCACCGTGCACGCCACCCTGCTCGACATCGACGCCGACTCCGCGGAACGTTCGGTGGGCAGCGCCGTCGGTGCCGTGTTACCCGGATTCACCGGCCGGCTGCTGGACCGATACCTGCGTCCGGTGCCGCCCGGGGTGATCGGCGAACTCTACCTGTCGGGCCCGCAGGTGGCCCGGGCGTACCTGAACCGTCCGGGTTTGTCGGCGGGGCGGTTCGTCGCCGATCCCGGTGGTGGCGGTGGGATCTGCTACCGCACCGGAGATCTGTTCCGGCTCACCGGCGATGGCCGTCTGCTGTCCGAAGGCCGTGCCGACTCCCAGGTCAAGATCCGCGGATTCCGCATCGAACTCGGTGAGGTGCGCGCCGCCGTGGCCGGGGTGAGCGGTGTGCGCGACGTCGTGGTCATCACCCGTCCCGGGCCGTCGGAGGGCCATCGGCTGCTCGCCTACGTCGTCACCGACGGGATCGGCCCGGACGACGTGCGCTCGGCGCTCGCCACGGTGCTGCCCGAGCACATGGTGCCCGCGGCGGTGATCGGTATCGACGCCATTCCGCTGACCACCAACGGCAAGACCGATGTCGCGGCGCTACCCGAGCCGCACACCTCAGGTGTGGCACGCGAGGGTGCCCGAGAGCCGGCCACCGAGGCCGAATCGGCACTGCTGGCGATCTTCGCAGAGACCCTGCACCTGCCTGCGCACGAGATCTCGGTCGATGACGACTTCTTCGCGCTCGGTGGTGATTCCATCGTCTCCACCACGCTGGTCAATCGGGCCCGGCGGGCCGGATGGTGCCTTCGGACGCGGGACGTCTTCACCCACCGCACCATCGAAGCCCTGGCCGTGGTGGCCGAACCGATCACCGACGGTGACAACGCTGACACGCAATCCGGCACGGCGACAGCGGGTTCCGGTGGGGTCATCGGTCTGCTGCCGATCATGCATCGGCTCCGCGAACTGGGCGGTCGGATCGATCGCCACAATCAGTCCCTCGTCGTCGACACCCCGCCCGACGCCACGCCCGCCTCGATCACCGCGGCGCTGCAGGCGCTTCTCGACGCCCACGAGGCGCTGCGCATGACCCTGAACGTCATCGCCGGCGACGTGTGGACGCTCACCGCTCGAGCCCCCGGCGATGTCGCGGCCACCGACATCCTCGAGGTCGTCGCTAGCGACGCCCACGGCACTGTCGCCGACACGATCGCCGCGGTCTCGGATGCCTGCGCCGCGCGATTGTCCCCCACATCGGGCCGGATGATCGCCGCCGCGCATCTGACGCCGACGACTTCGGGCGATCCGGGACGCCTCGTCCTCGTCATCCATCATCTGGCGGTCGATGGGGTCTCCCGCCGTATCCTCCTCGACGACCTCGCCGCCGTACACGACGCCGGTTCTGCCGCGGACGCAGTCCGCCTGGGCGACACCACGAACGCAGTCCGCCTGGGTGACTTCGCCGCCGCCGTGGCCGAGGCCGCCCTCGCCCCGGAACTCCTGGGCGAGGTGGCGCATTGGGCTGCGGTGCTCGCCCCCGGCGGCGAGCTGATTCCGGGATCTCCTGCACGTTCGGGCACCCTCGCGGCACAGCGCGGCCACGTCGTCGCACTCGACGTGAACACCTCCCGGGCGATCGTCACCGACCTACCGACCCGTCTCGGCGTCGGGGTCACCTCGATCTTCCTCGGTGCGCTGCGTGTGGCGGCGACCGAGGTCACCGGCGCCGGTGACCTCGTCGTTGACACCGAGCGACATGGCCGCGACACCGAATCGGCGGGCCTCGGCCACCGCGACCTGACCCACACGGTGGGATGGTTCACCACCATGGCGCCGCTGCGTCTGCCGGCCGCCGACGGCATCGACCCGCACGCGGCCGTAGTGCAGGCCGAACGGCAGTGGCAGGAGATGCCCTCGGCGGGAGCCGGATTCGGGTTGCTGCGGTACCTGAACCCGCAGACGGCCATGGCGCTGGCGACGATGCCGTCGGCAAGTGTGCTGCTCAACTACCTGGGCCGCTTCTCGGTGGGCAGCGGCGGTGCGTGGCAGCCATCGGCCGAGTCGTACGCCGTGGCGGCGGCCGCCGACCCGGACCTCGGGGTGGCCCATCCCCTCGAGGTGGAGATCGTGTGCCGCGACGAGGCGGATGGCCCGATCCTCACCGGGACCTTCCGCCATCTCGGCGACCAGATCGACGCCGGGACCGTCGCACGACTCGCCAACCGGTGGCGCACCGCGCTGCAGGATCTGGTCGCGGCCAACCCACCCGGAACCGACGCGTCTCATCACACGGACCAGTCCCCCGCTCAGTCCCCCACGCATCAGCAAACCACCGGAGTGTGTTCGTGACCTCGATCTCCCGCCTGTCCCGCTCGACCGAGTCGACCGGGCGGCGTCATCCCCTCCTGGCCGGACAGCGTGACATCTATCTCGGCATGCAGATCGCCGCCGACCCGACGCTCTACAACACCGGCCTCTACATCCGGATGCCGTCGACCACGGACCCTGATCGCCTGCGGACGGTGATGCGCCAGACCCTCGACGCCGCCGAGGCCATGCGGGCGGTGTTCGCCGAGGAGGACGGCGAACTCACCCAACGACTGCTGTCGATCGACGAATTCGACGTCCCCGTCGTCGACATCCGCGGCACCGATCCGCACGCGTGGATGCAGCGAACCATGGCCCAGCCCATGGATATTCACGCCGGTCCGCTCAGCGACTTCCGGATCCTGCTCGCCGGTGACGAACCGGCGGCACCCCCCACGGCGGTGTTCGCCTTCCTGAAGGTACATCACCTCGTCTGCGATGGAATGGGTCTGGTCTCCTACGCCGAGACCGTCCGCAAGCGCTACGACGCCCCGGCGGATCCCTCATCCGGTGACGGCGGTCGCATACATTCCGGCAGTTGGGCGCTCGGCGACATCGTCGCGGCCGAATCCGACTACCGGTGCGGTCCCGCCTATCTCGAGGACCGTGAATACTGGACCGGGTTGATGGCCGACCACCCCGAGCCGGTTCGACTGCTCGATCAGCAGTTGCCACCGGGGCCGGGAATCACGCACGCCCGCTTCGAGATCGACGCCGACCGATTGGCGGTGCTGCGTGCCCTCGCCTCCCGGGTGGGGGTGCGGCCCGCGGTCATGTTGATCGCGGCGGTGGCGGCCTTCGCCCACCTGCGCACCGGTCGTGACGATCTCGTGTTCGCACTGCCGGTGTCCGGTCGCCTCGACCGGGGGACGCGTTCGGCGCCGTCGATGGTCACCAGTGTGTTGCCGCTGCGGGTGGCGGCGTTCGGCCGTGACCATCTCGCCGACCTGGCCACCCGGGTGGACCGCGCCCTCTTCGGCCTGCTGCCCCGAAGCCGTTTCCGCGCCGAGGATCTCGGTCGTGCCCTCGCCGCCGACGCCGATCCGGCGAGCGGGCCGTACCGTATGTTCGGCCTCGGCATCAACGTCCTCACGAACAGCACACGACAGACCATCGGCGGCGGTGAGGTGAGTGTGCACGCGCTCGCCTCCGGTCCGGTCTCCGACGTCGAGATCCAGATCCAACTGCGCCGCAAAGGGCTTCCCGCCGAGGTCATCGTCCGCGGAGTGGCCGAGGCGGCCATCGAGAGTGCACAGATCGCCACAGCCTTCGACGGTTTCCTCACCGACCTGAGCCACGGGCCCGACGACCGCCTCACGGAGATCGGCGTGAGCGCCGACGACCGCCCGGCGCAGGACAGCCCGATGCCCGCCGCCGGCCTCACGCCGGCCCTGCACCGGCTGCGGATCGCCGAGATCGACCCGGATAGCCTGGCACCGAGCCGCATTCACGTCGACGTTGCGCCGGAAACCGCACCCGGGACGGTCACCGAGATCCTCTCGGCCCTCGCCGCCCGCCACGACGTGCTGCGCACCACGCTGGCCCGACCGGTCCCGATCCTGTGGACGCTGTCCACCGCGCCGGCCGACGGCGCGACGATCCCACTCGACTACACCACCGAGACCGCGTCCGAGCCGGATTCGGCCGCCGCACACCTTCCCCGCGCCACGCTGGACCAGGCGTCGGGCCGACTGACGCTGTGGGTGCACCCAGCACTGGCCGATCCGGTCACCATCGACATCCTGCGCCGAGATCTGACGGCCGCGGCGGACGACCTCGCGCATGGGCGCACGATCGAGATCGATCCGGTTCCCATGTCACTGGGTCGGGCCTCCGCCGCGCTGGCCGCACAGGCCGCGGACCCGTCGGCCCTGCCGCAGTGGCTAGCGGTGCTGGCCCCCGGAGCCCAATTACCGACCCACCCAACCGGTCTTGATGACCCTGCGGACCACGGTGGCCCGGTCTGCGTCCGTCGCCCGGTCGACGTCACCGTTGCGCCGGACCCGGCGGAGATCGCCGGCGTGGTGTGCTCCGCCCTCGCGCAGCACCTCGGTGAGCGCCTCGGAAGCCACCTGCTCGTCGACGTGGTCACCGACCTGCGACCGGCGGGTGCCGAGCGCACCGGCGGGCCGTTCCGGGGCGTCACACCCACCCGCATCGCCGTGTCCGATGGCGCGACCACCGCGGTGCCCGGCCCGGCCCTCGATATCCTGCGATACCTGTCTCCACAGGTGGCGGCCTCGCTGATGGCGGCACGGAGCGCCGGTGACATCGTCGATCCGGACGTGATCGTCGGCGACCACGGACTGCCCACCTCGCATGCGGTGTCGGTGGCGGTCCGTCCCGCCCGGACCGATGACGGCGCACCCACGGCCGCGGGATGGGAGGTGCGAGTCCGTATCGATCCCGCGCGGGTCGAGGATGCGAGGCGTCTCGCCGACGCCGTGGCGGGTGCCGTCGTCGGATTCGCCGAGGACCGCCTGGTCGATCTGGACTCCGAGTCGCTCACGGAACTGGTTGCCGCACATGGTGACATCGCCGATGTCTGGCCCCTCACGCCCCTGCAGGAGGGGCTCTACTATCAGGCCCGGATGGATGCCGACGCCGACATCTATACCGCCCAGTTCTGGCTGGATTTCGGTCATCGCATCGAGGCCGCGGAATTGCGTCGGGCCGCGGGCACCCTGCTGGACACCAACCCCGAGTTGCGGGCCGCATTCGTCGAGGTGGACGGCCGGCCCCTGCAGGTGATCGCCGCCGTCGTCGAACCCGATGTGACCGAGATGGATCTGTCGCAGCACTCGGCCGCCGATGCCGAGCATCGCCTCGCCGAGTTGCTCGCCGAGGACCGCGCCACCGGGTTCGCCCTCGACCGGGCACCGTTGTGGCGGATGCGTCTGGTGCATCTGCCCGGCGATCGTGACCGTCTGGTGGTCAACCGGCGATTCCTGTTGTGGGACGGCTGGTCCGGTGGCCTCTTCGTGTCCCGACTGCTCGCGCACCTCAACGGCAGTCCGATTCCGGTGCGGGAGGCGTCACTGCGCGACTACCTCTCCTGGCTGGCCCGTGGCGCCGACGACGCCGATGCGGTGGCGGCGTGGATCGCCCACCTCGACGGCTACGACGAGCCGGCGTTGATCGCACCTCGCGGCACCACCGCGACCACCACTCCGCGCGCCCCCCGACGCATCGACGTCGACCTCGGCGCGGAGTTCTCCGAACGGCTGCGCGCCGATGCCCGCACGGCCGGCGTCACGCTCAACACGGTGCTGACCGCCGCTCTCGATCTGACCCTGTCGCGCCAACTCGGCCGCACCGATGTCGCGTTCGGTTCCACGGTGGCCGGCCGACCCCCCGAGGTGCCGGGCATCGACACCGTCATCGGCCTGTTCCTCAACACAGTGGCCGTCCGCACGGTCCTGCGACCCGACGAGACTGTCGCAGAACTGTTGCGCCGCATGCAGGATCAACGTGTCGAGATGATGGCCTATGACCATCTCGGCCTCAACCGGCTCCAGCAGGAGACCGGGCACCCGGTGCTCTTCGATGTGCTCTACGTGTTGCAGAACTTCCGGACCGAGGACGAGGAACGCACGCAGTCGGCGTTGCACGACGTCATCGGCGAGGGCAGTCTCGATCACACGCACTATCCGGTGGCGCTGGTGGTCACCCCGTCCCGCAACATCCGGTTCCGGTTGGAGTACCGCGACGACCTGATCGACGAGACCACCGCGCTCGCACTTGTCGCGCGTTTCCGCCGGGCGCTGGATGGTATCGGCACCCACCTCGACGCACCGGTGGCCGCGGTGGATCTGAGCCTGCCCGGCGACACCGGCCTCGCCGGCCCGCTCCACGAGCTACCCGACGTGACCGTGTCGAACCTCCTGGGTGAACGCGCCGCGACAATCCCCGACGCCGATGCACTCTTCTTCGAGAACCGGCGGATGACCTACGCCGAACTCGAATCCGAGGTCGACCGCGTCGCCCACATCCTCTCCGATCACGGCGTGGGTGCCGAAACCGTTGTCGCGCTGGCCATTCCCCGCAGCATCGACACGGTTGTGGCGTTGTTCGCGATCCTGCGGGCCGGCGCCGCCTATCTGCCCCTGGAACTCGATCATCCCGACGAGCGGCTACGCACCATCATCGACGACGCCGCACCGCGAATCATCCTGTCCCACAGCCGCGTCGGCGAACGATTCGCCGACACCGGGGTGCCGATCCTGACCATCGACGACCTGCCCGCGCCCGACGAGCCGACCTGGACCACACCCCGGGTGCATCCGGACTGGCCGGCGTACGTCATCTACACCTCCGGTTCCACCGGGAAACCCAAGGGTGTCGTCACGCCGTACCGCGGCCTGACCAACATGCAACTCAATCACCGGGAGAAGGTCTTCGAACCGGCCATCGAGGTGGCCCGCTCGGCGGGCATCACCGGACGACTGCGCATCGCGCACACCGTGTCCTTCGCGTTCGACATGTCCTGGGAGGAACTGCTCTGGCTCGTCGAGGGTCACGAAGTGCACGTCTGTGACGAGGATCTGCGCCGTGATTCGGCTGCGCTGGTGGCCTATTGCGCGGCCCACCGCATCGACGTCATCAACGTGACACCCACGTATGCCGCGCAATTGTTCGCCGACGGTCTGCTCGACGGCAACGCCGGCGATGCGGCCGATCATGTGCCGCCACTGGTGCTGCTGGGCGGTGAGGCCGTCGGAGATCCCGTCTGGACCCGGCTGCGGGAGAACCCGAAGACATTCGGCTACAACCTGTACGGGCCGACCGAGTACACCATCAACACGCTGGGCATCGGCACCGACGAGTCGCCGACCTCGTCGGTGGGCACCCCGATCTGGAACACCCACGCCCATCTGCTCGACGGCTGGCTGCGGCCGGTGCCCCCGGGGGTCGCCGGTGAGCTCTACATCAGCGGTGCCGGATTGGCGCGCGGCTACCTCGGCCGCGCGGACCTGACCGCCGAACGTTTTGTCGCCGATCCGTTCTCCAGCGGCGGACGGTTGTATCGCACCGGCGATCTGATGCGGATCCGCGCCGACGGCAACCTCGACTTCCTCGGGCGCACCGACGACCAGGTGAAGGTTCGCGGATACCGCGTCGAACTCGCCGAGATCGACACCGCCCTCACCGCACTCGACGACGTGGCATCGGCCGCCGTGGTCGCCGCCGCCGACCCCGGCGATCCGTCCATCAAACGTCTGGTCGCCTACGTCATCCCCACGGACCCGTCGGCCGGTGTGGACTTCACCGATATCCGGCGGCGCCTGGCGACGCGACTACCCGACTACATGGTCCCGACGCTGTTCGCCGCGGTCACCGAATTCCCGATGACCGTCAACGGCAAGCTCGACGTGCGAGCCCTTCCCGACGCGCGACCGGCCACCACCCATCGTGAGCCGCGGACGGAGATCGAACGGCAGCTGTGTGCCGTGTTCGCCGATGTCCTCGGCACCGCCGATCCGGTGGGCGTCGACGACGACTTCTTCGAACTCGGCGGCCATTCGATGTCGGCGATGCGGCTGGTGTCGGCGGTCCGCACCGAACTCGGTGCGCAACTGTCCATCAGAGATCTGTTCGAGGCCCGCACCCCCGCCGACATCGCCCTGCGGGTCCACCGAACCGGCTCGGCCAGCGACATCGTCGTCGGCGTCCGACCCGACCCGCTGCCCCTGTCGCCGGCACAGGAACGGCTGTGGGTGCTGCATCGCCTCGATCCGACCGATACGTCGTATCACTACGGGCACGTCGTCCGGCTGCATGCGGCGATCGATCCGTCGGCGTTGCGTTCGGCGGTCACCGACCTGCTCACACGTCACGAGAGCCTGCGCACGGTCATCGTCGAATCGGCGACAGGTGAACCGTCCCAACGGATTCTGGACATCACGGAGATCCCCGACATCGTCGAGGTCACCACCGTCACCGGCCCGGCCGGTGAACTGGATGCCGAACTCGGCGAACGGGCCCGCGAGACACTCACCCGTCCCTTCGATCTCGCCGCGCAACCACCCATCCGGGTGCGCCTGGATCGGGTGGCTGCCGACGTCGTCGAATCCGGCGGGAGCGGTGAGACCGCCGGCGTCCTCACCATCGCGATGCATCACATCGCGACCGACGAATGGTCCGACCGACCGCTGTTGACCGATCTCACCGCCGCTTACGCGGCACGGCTGGCCGACGCGGCACCCCCATTCGCGCCACTGCCCGTCCAGTACGGCGATTACGCCGTGTGGCAACGAGATCGGGTGGACGCCGTCGGCACCGGTCAGCTCGAGTTCTGGGCGCAGACCCTGTCCGATCTCCCCGACGAACTGCCGCTGCCCCGGGACCGGGCCCGACGTCCCGGGGCCGCCGGTCCCGCCGCCACCGAGATGGCGACCATCGACGCCGCCACCCGCAGCCGCCTCGCCGAGGTCGCCACCGCGCACGGCGCCAGCATGTTCATGGTGGCCCAGGCCGCCGTCGCCACTCTGCTCCACCGGGAAGGAGCGGGCGACGACATCCCGCTGGGAAGCCCCATCTCCGGCCGCAACGACCCGGCCCTCGAGGACCTCATCGGCTTCTTCGTCGACACGCAGGTGATGCGCATCGACGTCTGTGGCCGTCCGGCATTCGGTGAGTTGATCGATCGGGTCCGTGAGGTCGACCTCGCGGCCTTCGACAATCAGGACATCCCGTTCCAGCGGGTCGTCGAGCGGCTCGCACCGGCACGGGTGTCCGGACGCAACCCGCTGTTCCAGGTCAGCGTGTCCTACCTGCCGCTCGACGGAGTCCCCGACCGATTCCTCGGTGTTCCGGCGACCTTCGCACCGCTCACCTCGGTGGCGGCGAAGTTCGACCTCGCCTTCACCTTCGTCGACGCCGCCGACAGCGGTGAACTGACCATCGGCCTCGAGTACGCGACCGCCCAGTTCGACCGCGCCACCGCCCGGGCACTGCTCGATCACCTCGCCCGGGTCATGGAGGCGGTGGCCGCCGATCCCGATCTCGCACTCGATCGCATCGCGCTGCTCGACGCGGCCGACCTCGACGCCCTGCGTGGTGCCGAACGTGGCGGTGACCCACGGGCTCTCACCGGTGACGCCGGCAGCTCCACGCTTGTCGACCTGCTCGATGCCGCGGCGCGGGCCACCCCGGACGCGCCGGCCCTGACCGACACCGCGGGCAACGTGATGACCTACCGGCAGTGCCACGGCGCCGCCCGACGGATCGCGGCACGACTCGGCGCGGCCGGCGTCGGACCCGAATCCATTGTCGCGGTGATCATGTCCCGCAGCATCGGCCAGCTCGTCGCCCTGCAGGGGGTGCTGTATTCCGGTGCCGCCTACCTGCCGATCGACGCGGATCTGCCCGACGCACGTATCGCCGATATCCTCGATGACGCGACGCCCGCCGTCGTCCTCCTCGACGACGCCACGCGGCACCTCGCCACCGCCCGTCCGGTGCTGGTTCTCGACGGGCTCGGCGGTATCGCCGAGGACGGCCCCACCGCTCACCCCGATCACCACCGGGCCCCCGCGTCGGTGGTCACAGCATCGACGGTCACACCACCGACGATTCACCCCGACCATCCCGCCTACGTCATCTTCACCTCCGGTTCCACCGGACGTCCCAAGGGTGTCGTCGTCAGTCACCGCAGCGTCGTCAACGTGCTGCGGTGGCGTCTGGCGACCATCCCCGGCGGCTTCGGTGCCGGGAATCGGATGCTCGTCAAGACCCCGGCAGGCTTCGATGGTGCCGTGTGGGAACTGTTGCTGCCCTTCGTATCCGGTGCCGCTGTGGTGGTGGCCGAAGCCGATGCGCAGCGCGACCCGCGTCGGCTCGCGCGGATCGTCGCCGACCACGCGGTCACGGCTGCGGTGTTCGTCCCGTCGCTGCTCGACCTGTTCGCCGAACACCTGCCCGAGCTGGCGACGATGCGACACATCATCGCCGGCGGCGAGGCCCTGACCACACCGTTGGCCACGCGAGTCGCCGCCGCGGCACCGCAGATGGCGTTGATCAACGCCTACGGCCCCACCGAGACGACCGTCGTCGTCACCGATCAGGTGGCCAATACCGACGATTCGGCGACTCTGCCGACGATCCCGATCGGTACCCCGATCGCCGGAACCGACCTGCTGATCCTGGATGCGGCCCTGAACCGGGTACCCGACGGTGTCCTCGGGGAGCTCTATGTGCGTGGAATCCCGGTCGCCCGTGGATATCTCGGACGCAGTGGACTGACCGCCGCGTCGTTCGTGGCCGATCCGACCGGAGAGATCCCCGGCGCACGCCTCTACCGCACCGGCGACCTCGTCCGCCGCCGCGCCGGCATTCTGGAGTACGCCGGACGCGCCGACAGTCAGGTCAAGGTGCGCGGCAACCGCATCGAACTCGGCGAGATCGAGGCAGCATTACGGGCCGTCGACGGGATCGCCTCGGGCGCCGTCGCCGTCGACGCCGATCGTCTCGTCGGGTGGGTGGTACCGGAGGATTCCACGGCCACACCCACCGACGTGACCGCGGCCGTCACCGCCGCGTTGTCGCGGCGGCTGCCGCCCTACATGGTGCCCGCGCCGATCATGGTGGTCGCCGCACTGCCCCTCAACCACACCGGCAAACTCGACCGTGCGGCGCTGCCTGCGCCGGAGATGACGGCCGCGGTCGGCACCGCACCCCGGACCGACCTCGAGTCCGACCTTGCCGAGATCTTCGGGGAGGTCCTGGGCCACCCGGTCACCGACGTCCACGCCGACTTCTTCTCGCTCGGCGGTCATTCCCTGCTCGCGATCAAGGTGCTCAACCTGGTGCGCTCCACCCTCGGGTACGACGCCGAGCTGCGGGTGCTGTTCGACGCGCCCACCGTGGCCACACTCGCCGAGCACCTCTCCTCGGGAGTGGCCACCGCGGCCGCGCCGCTGCCGGAGTTGGTGCGCCGCACCGATTCCGCACCGATCTTGTCCTACGGGCAGGAGCGGATGCTGACACTGCACACCCTGGCCGGACCGACCACCACCTACAACGTGCCGCTGATGTGGCGTCCGGGTGGGCCCACCGGGGCCGCCGAGCGCATCGACATCGAGGTTCTCCGCGCGGCCGTGGCCGATGTGGCCGATCGCCATGAGGTCCTGCGGACCCGTTATCCCGATCAGCAACCGCACCTCGTCGACGAACCCGACATCGTGGTCGAGCATGTCGACGATCCGGCCGATCTCACCCGTTCGAGTGCGCACGCCTTCGATCTGGCCGCCGAGATCCCGATCCGGGTGGCGGCCACCGACGACGTGGCGGTGGTGACGATCCACCACATCGCCACCGACGAATGGTCGGCGCCACCGCTGCGCGCAGACCTGACCACCGCGTATCGGGCCCGGCAGGCCGGCGCCGCACCACAATGGGAGCCCCTGGGGCTGCAGTACTCCGACTTTGCTTCGTGGCAACGCGAACTCATCGACGGCGGGCGGGGTGAGCGGCAACTCGACCACTGGCGTTCGGCCCTCGAAGGGCTCCCCGACGAACTGGCGTTGCCCTACGACCGCACCCGGCCGCCGCGACCCAGTGGGGCCGGCGACGGTGTCTTCCTGGCCCTCGAACCGCACCTGGTGACCGGGCTGCGTGCCCTGGCGTCGGCCACCGGAACGTCGATGTTCATGGTGATGCGGACCGCGGTCGCGGTGTTGCTGTCGCGGCTCGGTGGCGGCACCGATATCCCCATCGGCACACCGGTGACGGTGCGTTCGGATGCGCGTCTCGACGATCTCGTCGGCTTCTTCCTCAACACCCTGGTGTTGCGCACCGACCTCGGCGGCGACCCGACCACGCGTGAACTCCTCGCACGGGTTCGCACCAGCGATCTCGACGCCTACGGCAATCGGGACATCCCGTTCGAGCGCGTCGTGGAAGCCGTTGCACCACAACGATCCACATCGATGAACCCGCTGTTCCAGACGATGGTGGTCTACGTCGACGGAATCCTTCCGGACCTCGACGGGCAGGTCTCACTTCCCGCGCCGACCACCGCGAAGTTCGATCTGTCCTTCGATTTCACCGAGGACACCTCACGTGGTGACGCGCGGGTCGGCGGAGTGATCGAATACAGCACCGACCTGTTCGACCGGACCACGGTCGAGGCCATGGCGGCGCGGTTGACCGGCATCCTCGAGTTCATGGTGGCCGACACCGATACGCCGCTGCGCCGGATGGACATCCGCACCGCCGACGAACATCGCTCACTGTTCCACCCGGCCACCGAAGCGCCCACCACCGTCGCCGATCTGCTCGATCGCGCGACCGAACCCGACCGACTCGCCCCGGCACTGCGCGGGCCGGACGGCCGACGCAGCTTCGGTGAACTCCACGACCGTGTCCGCCTCATCGCCGGACGGCTCGCCGTAGCCGGCATCGGACCCGAAGACGTTGTGGTGGTGCGACTCCCGCGCGGGGTGGCCGCGCTGGAGGTGATCTTCGGTGTGCTGTACTCCGGTGCCGCGTATCTGCCGATCGAGCCGGACACTCCCGACGATCGGGTCGCGGCGATGGTGGACGTGGCGCGTCCGGTCCGGGTGATCGACCGCCTCGACGACGAACTCCTCAACCCGGCAACAGAATCCGAACTCGCGACGGCGTTCCGGCCGTCGGCGGGTGCACGGCCGTTGCGACCGGAGCACCCCGCCTACGTGATCTTCACGTCTGGTTCGACGGGAACGCCGAAGGGTGTGGTCATCCCCCATCGGGCGCTGGCGAATCTCTTCGCAAGTCACCGACGGATGCTGCACCAACCGGCGCGTCGACGCACCGGGCGCAGCAGGCTGCGGGTCGGGCATGGCTGGTCGCTGGCCTTCGACGCGTCGTGGCAGCCACAGCTGTGGCTGCTCGACGGCCATGAGGTGAGCATCGTCGACGCCGACACCCAGCGCGACGCCCAGGCGCTCGCCACCCAACTCGTCGACGAGGCGTGGGACTTCCTGGAACTCACCCCGTCGCACCTCGCCGCCCTCGGCGGCGCCGAGACCACCATGGCCGCCATCGGTTTCGGTGGCGAAGCGGTCGCACCCGAGCAGTGGCAGCGGTGGCGGGATCTTCCCGACTCCGACGCCTATAACCTCTACGGACCGACCGAGGGCACCGTCGACGCCCTCGTCGCGCGCGTCGCCGACACCGAGCGCCCGGTGATCGGCCGACCGGTCGACGGGATGCGGGCCTACATCCTCGACGACGTTCTCGTCCCGGTGGCCGACGGCGTCGATGGCGAGCTGTATCTGTCCGGGGCCGGGCTGGCCCGCGGGTACCTGGGCCGCGGTGACCTGACGGCCGAGCGTTTCGTCGCCGATCCGTTCACCGCCGACGGGTCCCGGATGTACCGGACCGGCGACACCGTGCGGTGGACGAGTACCGGTCACATCGAATACCGCGGTCGCGGCGACGATCAGGTGAAGATCCGCGGTCACCGGGTGGAACTCGGTGACGTCGAGGCGGCACTGATCGCGGTCGGCGGGGTGTCCACCGCGATCACGGTCGAGCGGTCGAATCGGCTGATCGCCTACGTCGTCGCCGACGCGCCGGAGGGCGAAAGCTCCGGCGGCGCGCCGGATCCGGCCGGTCTGCGGACGGCCGTCCGCGCGGTGCTGCCCGACTACATGGTGCCGGCGGCCGTCGTCGTCCTCGATGCGCTACCGACACTGCCCAACGGCAAGATCGATCGCCGGGCGCTGCCGGAACCGCACGTCGAACGCTCGTTGCGGGCACCGACGAACCCTGCCGAACGCCGAATCTGCCGCGCGTTCACCGAGGTGCTGGGCCTCGACGCCGACGACGTCGGCGTCGATGACGACTTCACCGAACTCGGTGGTGACAGCATCGTGGCGATGCAGCTGGTGGCGCGGCTGCGGACAGACGGTTTCGTCGTCGGCCCTCGGGACGTGATGTCGCACCGCACCACCGCCGAGTTGGCGGCACATCTGCACACCGTCGACGGGCCGGTGCAACCCTTGCCGGTGGTGTCCTCCGGTCCGGTACCCGCGACACCGATCATCCGGTGGCTGCAGGAGGTCAGTGCCGGCGATGCCGAGGCCGTCGCCGGGTTCCATCAGTCGGCGTTCCTGACGGTCCCAGCGCATCTGGATGTCAACGCCCTGAGCACCGCGTTGGGCGCACTGGTGCATCGTCACGCGATGCTGCGCGCACGCCTGGTCGCCGACGAATCACTGTGGCGATTCGAGATACCGGAGACCGCACCCGCGGTGGAGGTGATCACCGAGGCCGTTGCGGATGTGAACCCACGGGTCGTCGAGGACATCGCCCGCCGCACCCGCGATCGCCTGAATCCCGTTGCCGGAGCGATGTTGTCAGCCAGCTGGATAGATCGTGGGGACGAGCCGGGGCGGTTGCTGCTGGCGATCCACCACCTCGTCGTCGACGGTGTGTCCTGGCGCGTACTCGTCCCGGAGGTGGTCGCCGCGTACTCGCAGATCGTGGCGGGCGACGCGGTGTCGCTGGGGCCCTTGCCGCCGGGATTCGGTTCGTGGGCAAGGGAACTGGTGACACTGGATCGGTCCGAGGAACTCCCGATGTGGCGGAACCTCACCGATTCGGTTGCGGCGCCGCCTTTCTCACGACCGATCGATCCGCGCACCGACCGCGAGGCCGATGCCGGCCGGTACCGGGTGACCGTCGACACCGACGTGGCCCGCGACCTGCTCGGCCCGGTTCCCGCCCGCCTGGGTGTGGGCGTCGACGAATTGCTGCTCGGTGCGCTCGGAGCGGTGCTGGCGCAGCCGACCCTGATCGATCTCGAAGGCCACGGCCGCGAGGAGCAGGCGGTACCCGGTGCGGACCTCACCGGTGGCGTCGGCTGGTTCACCGCGGTCCATCCGGTGGTGGTGGGAAGCGCCGGCACCGTCGCCGAGGAGGCGCGTGCGTTGAATGATCAGCGCGCCACCATCCCGGACGGCGGCCTCGGTCACGGCCTGCTGCGCCACGTCGCCGGTGCTTCGCTGCCCGGCGCCGCCATCGAGTTCAACTATCTGGGCCGCTATCGGTCCTTCGAGTTCGATGGCTGGGGTATGGCGCCGGAGTCGGCGGACGTCGGACCGGGCGAACGGATGCCCGCGTCCTACGGTCTGATCGTGAACGTCACCACCCTCGACGGTCCGGACGGACCACGTCTGGTGGCGACCTGGGTGTGGCAGCCGGGTGTGGTCGACGAGGATACGGTGACGTCGTGGGCGGATCGCTGGGTGGCGGAGTTGACCGCCGCGACAGCCGCCTCCGGCGCTCCGACGGACACCGTGAACACCGTGAACACCGATGAGGGAGAACACTGATGGCCGGGCGGGCCCGAGGACTGCTGATCGACATCACGCCCCTGCGGGTGTCCCCGCCGTTCCGGCGGATCTTCGTTGCCCGACTGATCTCGTTGGTCGCCATCGGGATGCTGCTGGTGTCGGTGCCGGTGCAGATGTATGACCTCACCGGATCGTCGGCGCAGGTCGGTGCGGCGACCGCGGTCACCGGGATCGCCACCTTCGTGGGCATGTTGCTCGGCGGTGTCCTCGCCGACCGGTTCGACCGCAAGCTGCTCATCCTGGCCGGCCGCGCGGCGGCCGCGCTCTCGTTTGCCGGATTGGCGGCCAACGCCTTCGGCGTCTTCGGCGGCTCCGCGTCGGTGGCCGTGCTCTACGTGCTGGCGGTGGTCGACGGTCTGATCGGCGCATTGTCGACGTCGGCGTTGATGGCCGCGGTCCCGACGTTGATCCCTCGTCGGCACCTGGCGGCCGTCGGAGCGCTGGGATCGCTGACGGTGCGCATCGGTACGGCGGTGTCACCGGGCATCGCGGGCTTCGTGATCGGTGCCGCAGGTGTCGAATGGGCGTACACCGTCGCCGCGGTACTGGCCTCCATGACAGTCCTCATCATCAGCGGATTGCCCTCTCTGCCACCGCATGCCCCAGTCCTGGAGGACGCGGCCCTTGATGACACGGCCCACGATGACACGGCCCTCAATGACACGGCCCACGACGACGCGGCCCTCGATGACGGCGGCCGCCCGCAGCCGACGGCCCAGACACCCACGGCCGATCGGGCCGAGGTCACCGATTCCGCCGACTCCCCTGCCACCACGGTTCCGCTGTGGTCCTTCCTCCGCAGTGAGCGCATCGTCGGGGCGGTGATGGTCGTCGGTGTGCTGGCGATGTTCGCACCCGGCGTGGTGGCGTTGCTGCCGGCGCTGGTCGCACAGCGATTCGACGGCAACGCGTCGATCACCGGCCTGCTGTTCGCGGCGGTCGCGACCGGTGCGATGGTCGCAGCACTGACCAGCGGGTGGCTCGGGTCGGTACGTCGACCGGGAGTTCTCCTCCTCGGCTGCCTCATCGCAACCTTCGCGCTCCTGGCCGTGTTCGGTCTGACCGCCTACGCGTGGCTCGCCATCGCATTGCTCGTGGTGATCGGATTCCTGGAGGCCATTCAGGAAGTGTTGCGCTACATGCTGATCCAGCAGCACACACCCGGGCCGCTACTGGGCCGGGTCAACGGTATCTGGATGGCCCAGGAGGTCGGCGGTGTCACCGTGGGCGCCTTTGTCGCCGGCGCATTCGGGTCGATCTGGGTGGCCTCGGATGCCGTCGTCTACTACGGCCTGATGCTGCTGGCCGCCGCCATCGTCGCGGCCGTGGTGTTGCGGTCGCTGGTGACGCTGCGCCAGGAGGTGCCCGCGCAGACGCCTGTCGGCTGAGGCCGCTGAGCGTGAGCCGAACCCGGTCGGGGTGCCGAGCCCGATCAGCGGGTCAGTAGCTCGCGCAGTTTCTTTCGGCTCACCTTGCCGACGCCGGTCTCGGGGAACTCGTCGATCACCGTGATCGCGTCGGGTAGCTTCCACTCCGCCAAACCTGCCCGGCGCACAAATGCGCGGATCGCGGCGAGCGTGGGCGGATCGTCGCGGTCGGCGGGGATCACGTACGCGCAGGTCCGCTCGCCGAGGTAGGTGTCGGAGGCGGCGACGACGATCGCATCCCGGACCGCGGGATGAGCCAGGAGATGCTCTTCGAGTTGTTCGGCGGACACCTTCTCGCCGCCACGGTTGATGCGGTCGGTGCCCCGCCCCCGCACCACCAGGTTGCCCAGAGCGGTGAACTCGACGACGTCGCCGGTGCGATACCAGCCGTCGGCGGCAAACGATGTGGGGCTCGCGCCCTCCCAGTAGGAACGAATCGTGTACGGTCCCTGCGTCTCCAGGAAGCCCGGCCCGTCGGTGACGGGGACGCCGTCCTCGTCCACGAGGCGCAGTTGGTCCCACTCCGACATCGGGCGGCCCTGCGTGGTGGTGATCTCGTCGTCGGGATCGTCGAGGCGGGTGTAGCAGACCAGTCCCTCGGCCATGCCGAAGACCTGCTGGAGTCGTGCACCCAACGCTGGGCCGATCCGCCGGGCGAGTTCATCGGGACAGCGGGCACCTCCCACCTGCACGGTCTCCAGACTCGACAGGTCGAAAGCCGTTCCGTTCTCTGCGGTTTCGGCCCAGATGCGGGCCAGCGGTGGCACCAAACCCACCATCGTGACCCGCTCCCGCGCGACCAGTTCCCAGGCCACCGACGGCAACGGAGCCGCCGACAACACGACCGTGCCACCGGCGTGCAGGGCGCCGAGGATGCCCGGTGAACTCATCGGGAAATTGTGGGCGGCCGGCAGGACGACGAGGTACACCGTGTTCTCGTCGACACCGCAGACCTCGTTGCTGCGGCGCACGCTGTACAGGTAGTCGGCGTGGGTGCGTGGAATCAACTTCGGTACGCCCGTACTACCACCGGACAGTTGCAGGAATCCGAGATCCTCCGGATCGGCCCGACCGTGATCGATAGGGTCGGCCCAGATCTCCTCGAGTACATCCGAGTCGATGAGGTGACCGATCGTATCGACCTGGTCGGCGACCGACCGCGCGAGACCGCGATAGTCGAATCCCGGCGTCGACGCCGGAGAGATGATCGCCACCGCCCCGGCCGACCGCGCGATGCCGACCAGTTCGTTCTCGCGGTGAGCCGGCAGACCGAACACCGGCAGGGCCCGCAGGCGGAACAGCGCGAACACCACTTCGACGTACTCGACGGAGTTCGGGATCTGTAGCAGGACCCGGTCGTCCGGCACGATACCGAGGGCAGCGAGCCCGGCGGCCAGACGGCCCACCCGATCATCGAGTTCGGCATAGGTCAGCGAACGATTCACGTCGACCACCGCGAGCCTGTCCGCGAACGCCGGATCCACGGCCCGACATGCGACGATGTCGTCGAAGGTGTCGTCGGTCCACACCCCATTCTCGCGATAGTGGTCGGCAAGTTCGGAGGGCCATGACATCACACGCACAAGGTGAGGCTACCCTAATGCTGTGTCCATTCCGCCCATAGCTCCCTACCGGATACCCGACGGGCCGTTCCCCGACCGGGTCGACTGGACGTTGCACCCCGACCGATGCGCACTTCTCGTCCACGACATGCAGCGCTATTTCATCGATGCCTATCGACTTGATCATGAGCCGATGGCCACCGCGCTACCCAACATGGTGGCGATTCGCGATGCCTGCAATGCGTTCGGGGTGCCGGTCGTCTACACGGCCCAGCCCGGCGATCAGCACCCGTCTCGACGCGGCATCCTCTCGGAATTCTGGGGCAGGGGGCTCAGTTCCGGACGGGACGAGGAGATCATTCCCCAACTGACTCCGGGGCCCGACGACATCTGCGTCACCAAATGGCGGTACTCCGGATTCCAGCGCACCGATCTGCGGCAGTTGCTCGCCCATCACGGCCGGGATCAGCTGATCGTGGTCGGGGTGTACGCGCACATGGGATGCATGATCAGCGCCACCGAGGCCTTCATGAGCGATGTCGCCCCGTTCTTCGTCGTCGACGCCATGGCCGACTTCAGCGCCGATGAGCATCGCATGGCGGCCGACTACATCGGCAAGCGCGCGGGACGTGTCCTCGATGCCGCTGCGGTGATCTCGTCGATCTCACCGCCGACGCGGGGCGGGACAGCGCTCACCGACGATCCTGGCGCGCGTGGCCGGTCCGGGATCACCGCATGAACGATGGTCCATTGACGCCCGTCTCCGGGGTGGCGGGTGCGCTCGCCGTCGTCACCGGCGCCGCCGGCGGTATCGGATCGGCGGTCTGCGCGGTACTGCGCGAATCCGGCGCCACCGTGATCGGCTGGGATATCCACCGGGACCCCGATACAACGCACGGTGACAAGCACCGCCGGCCGGCTCGGGGTGGTGACGTCAGCGACGTCGACATCACCGATCGCGATGCCGTCGCTGCCGCCTGGGACGCCGTCGAGCGCGACCACGGACCGGTTGACATCGTCGTCTCGGCGGCCGGAGTGATGAGTGACGACTGGGATCTGTGCATGGCGGTCAACGCCGGCGGGGTCCGAAACCTTCTCGACGTGGCGGTCCCGACACTGGTGGAGCGACGCCACGGAGTCGCGGTCGTGGTCTCCAGCAACGCGGGTGCCACACCACGTTCCGCCTTTCCGGCCTACGCCGCATCGAAGGCGGCCGCAACGTCCTACGCACGATGCATCGGTCTGGCCGCGGCACCATCCGGGGTGCGCGTGAACGTGGTGTCACCAGGGTCGACCAACACGCCGATGCTCCGCGGGATGTGGTCGTCCACAGACGACCGCACTACCGTACTGGCCGGTGACGCAACGCAATTCCGCCTCGGGATCCCGCTGGGGAGGATCGCCGAGGCGAGGGATATCGCAGAGACTGTCGTCTTTTTGGCCTCCGATGCGGCGCGTCACATCACGATGCACGACCTCCGGGTCGACGGAGGTGCGACATTGGACAGCTGATCGGCGATCCACCATCCCTGCTCATTCTCCCGACCAACAACCCCGACGATTGGAATCAATTCTCGTGAGAAACTCCCGATTGATGTTGCGCGGCCTGGTAGTGGCCGTCGCCATCGGCATGACCGCCTTCCTCGGCGCCTGCTCCTCTCCCGATGAGGACTCGTCCTCGAGTGACTCGTCGTTCTCGCCGGTCACCATCACGCACGAGTACGGCTCGACCGAGATCACAGCGAAGCCGACCCGTGTGGTCACTCTCCTGACCGACTGGACCGACACGCTTGCGGCGCTGGACATCCCGATTACGGCGACTTTCGTGCCGGAATCTGCACCGACGTACTCGTGGACACCGCAGAACAATGCGGAGGTCGTGAAGGTCGCCGATCCCACGCAGGTGACGGTGGCCGAGTTGGCCAAGTACAACCCGGACCTCATCCTGGCCGGACCGCTCGGTGACCAGAACCGCTACAACCAGCTCAGCGAGATCGCGCCCACCATTCCGCTGATCAACAAGGGCGCCACGGTGGACACGTGGGAGCAGCTGGCCACCACCACCGGAGAGATCTTCGGTGTGAAGGATCAGGCTCAGAGCCTGATCGACGAGACCAATGCGAAGATCTCGAAGTTCAAGTCCGACAACCCCGGTTCGCAGGGTAAGACCTTCACCTTTGCGCAGGTCATGCCGACCGGCCAGATCGGTGCGGTCAACACGACCGAGGATCCCGCTGCCGGTCTGATCGCCCAACTGGGCTTCACCCTCAACCCCGAGGTCGCCGCGCAGCACACCGAGGGGCAGACCCGGTCGCGGATCTCCCCCGAGCGCATTGACCTGCTGAACTCCGATCTGCTGATCGCGTACGTTCCGGGCGGCGATTTCGCTGCGGTGCAGAACATTCCGGGTTGGAGCAACCTCACCGCCGTCAAGAACGGGACCGTGGTGTTCCTCAACGACGACACGCAGCCCGCGTTCAGCGTGCCGAGCGCACCGTCGGTCGGGTTCGTCATCAACACCCTGAATCCGGTGGCCGCCAAGCTCTGATCCGGCGGACCGATTGCGACGAGCCGGTGTGGGTGATTCAGTTCGCCCACACCGGCTTTCGTTCTGCTTCTCGCCGGTGCCGGCCCCGCCACCATCATTCGCTGCTCGAACAGGCCCTTTCGCCGGTCGAGGCCCCAGTTCGCCGGTCGAGGCCCCAGTTCGCCGGTCGAGCAGTCCCTTTCACCGGTCGACGCCTTAGTTCGTCGGTCGAGCAGTCCTTTCGCCGGTCGAGCCGTGGCGAGCCCCCAGGGCGAGCCGCGAGTCGAGACCACCGCAGGGTGCGCCGGAACTCACCGACAGGTTCTGCTGATCCGCCGGGCCGAGCTTGTCGAGGTCGAGTTCCCGTCCCGTTAGTCGAGCCGCACCACCCGTTGGTCGAGCCTGGTCGAGCCGGTCCGGAGCGATAGCCGCCGCGTTGAGCTCCGTCGAAACGGAGGACCGTGTCGAGACCTCGCAAGGAAAGGCTGGAACTCGCCACCCGACCCGTTGGTCGAGCCGGTGAGGAGCGATAGCGACGAGCCGTGTCGAGGCCTCGTAAGGCGAGGCTGGAACTCCCCACGGCCACAAAAGTTTCAGTGGTCGTGAGGCCTGACCAGTCCGGCGGGCGGGGCTGATTCAAGAAGTGTCGAGCCGATAGTGGAGCCTGGCGGCCAGCACACGTTCGATCCGGCTGTTACGAGGGTTCATGCCGATGGCGGCCAGTTCCTCAAGCTCACGTTCGACGTCGGTGCGGCCTTCACGGATGAGGCGCTCGCGTGCCTGACTTTCGGTCGTCCTGTCGCTGACACGGATCCGCGTACGTGAGGCACGTTCGAGCCCGGCAGTGGTGGCAGGGTCGTCGGGATCGTCGGTGATCGGAACACCGTCTCCGTCGAAGATGACCAGGTCGATCTCCCCGGTGTTGGCGGCACCGAGTTTGTCGGAGTGCGCGTCGCCTACGGCGTCGGGCCTGTTCCGTTGGTCAGGCGGTCGTGGTTCGACAGCATCGGATTGGGCTGCGCCTGAATCGTATTGGTCGACGCCTGGGTCGGGCTGATCGATGACGTCGGCATCGTGATCGTCGTGCTTGTCGACGCTGTCTGCGATGTCGATGCTGCCGTCGATGGTCGAGGAGTCGGCAGCCGGAGCGTGATCGTCACTCGGAACACTACGGTCGGACGGGGTTTCTGCCTCGACGGTCGCCGGGGCTTCGGCCTCGTGGTCGCTGTCGTCGTCGGGATCGGCCGGTTCGTCGACGTCGGCGGTGGCGTCGGGATCGACCGACTCGGCCTCAACCTCTGCTTCGGCGTCGGCTTCGATGTCAGCAGTTTCGGCATCCACCACTTCGGCATCAACCACGTCGGCATCAACCGAGTCGGTGTCTGCGGGTTCGGTTGCGCCGGAACCACTACCGATGCCGGTGTCCTCGCTGGTGGTGTGGTCGCTGTGGATCTGATCCCGGATCTGGTCGAGTTTCTGCTCGTAGAGGGCGGTGATGTCGGGGTGATCGTTGACGATCTTCGGGTTCTCCGGCATGCCGGGTGCGGCGTTGAGTTGCCACCAGCACCGTCCGGCGAGCGGTCCGTCTTCGTAGATGCCGGTGGTGTACTGCCCCGGGTTCGGGCCGACCATCCGGTTGTGCGGACCGCACGCCGGCGCGAGGTCGGTGATGTCGGTTTTCCCGCCATCAGCCCAGTCTTTCTTTGCGTGATGCATCTCCGAATGCGACGCGGGTTGCCCACATCCGGGGAACGAGCACACTTCACCGCCGGTGCGGGAGAACGACGCGATCCGCTGCTCGGTCGACGCCAACCGGCGGGCCCGCCCCAGATACAACGGGAGGTCGATCGCGTCGGAGAACACCGCCAGGAACTGCTGCAGATCGTTGGGATCCTTGATGTCACCCAACGCCGAGAGTAAGTCCGGAATGGGAATCGTCGAACCAGAGGCGGTGGTGGCGTACCCGGCGCCGGCCAGCAAGTCCTGCAGGAACGTTTTGATGATCAACGCGACCGGCAGGCCGCGATGCGTTTTGCCGAGGACGCCTTCTTTCATCGCCGACACCAACAGGACGTGCATCGCATCGTGATTGCGTTGTGCTTGGGAACGATCGTCACGCTTGACCGCCGCCGCCAGCACGTCGGGGTCGGCGTCCCCGATGGCGCCGGTCGGCGATTCCAGATCACTCAAATTATTCATCCCGGGCTGCGCCCACGCATCCAACATGGAGTCCCACAAGGCACGGGTGACCGGCGGGAGATGCCCGTTCAGTTTCGCCATCCCATCGACACGGGATTGGTTGATCCACAGGTTGCGACGCTGTTGGCGTTCCTTCTCCTCCACCAACTGCCCATCGGGATCGAGGTGCGCCAGAATCCGGGCACCCATCTTGGTGATATCCGCCGGAATGTGTTCGGTGGCCTTCTCACCCAAGGTGGCTTCGGCCGCGACCTTCTTGTCGTGCGGAACGGCGTTCGGGATGTTGTCCAACGCTTCGAGTGCTGCCGAGAGGTGGGTGTGGCCGATCAAGCCCTTCTCATACGCGGCCGACAAGGTCGGGAACTTCGGCTCCTCCGGTTGCCCGGTCAAACCGTGGAATCGGGCGGTGGCCTTCATGTGAGCGATGCGCATGGTGGGTTGCGCGATCCGCAGATCGTAGTTCAGAAAGTTCGACAGGCTGACTTTGCCGACCTTGCGGTGCACACCACGATCCGAGATTTCCAGGATCGCCCGATCACCTTGAAAGTGGGTACGGGTCGCGATCTGTTCGGACAGTTTCGCTGCCTCGATGACTTCGGTGTCGGAGCATGCGGTCATCGGGGTGGCGGCCAGTTCGTCGAGCAATGCGTTGATCTGGTGCATCAGTGCCAGTGGTTGCGACATGGGGGTGTCGGTGGTGTCTGTCATGCTGATGTCACCTCCCCCGAGAAGGCCGTTATGGCGTATGTGTTCTATTGTAGCTGTCCTGCATGACGCCGCAAGTGTTTTCTATCCACAGCTTATGGATGAACCAGTGTGGTTGGGGTGGTGGGGTTTTCGGCGTCGGCTTGCGTGGTCTCGACACGGGCTTCGCTAGCGCTCCGCCCGGCTCGACCGGCGGGATAGCGGCTCGACCTGCGGGATGAAAGTGTTCGACCGGCGGGATGAGGGTCTCGACCGACCGGGATGAGGGGTGCTCGAGGCGGGCGGAATCAGGTGCGCGATTCGCCGTCGAAGATCTCGACGATCTGTGCCGCACCGAGAGCCGGCGTCAATTCTGCTCCGCGCACGCGTCTTTCGATGTCAGACCGCTCGGCCTTGACGGCCGGGCTGTTGGCGAGGCGGGACACCACGGTGTCGCGGGCCATCTCCCACATCCAGTCGATCTGTTGACGACTGCGGCGCGCATCGAATTCGCCTGCGGCCATCAGTGTTTCACGGTGCTTCTCGATCGCCGCCCAGTAGTCGTCGACTCCGGTGTTCTCGATCGCACTCATGGTCTGCACCGGCGGGAACCACAGCGCGTCATGCGGATAGATCAGTCTCAGCGCGTTCTTCAGTTCGCGCGCAGCCGACTTGGCCTCGGTGAGGTGTTTGCCGTCGGCCTTGTTCACGACGATCACGTCAGCAAGCTCGAGCACACCCTTCTTGATGCCCTGGAGGGAGTCACCGGTGCGGGCCAGCGTGAGGAAGGAGAAGGTGTCGACCATGTTGGCCACAGCCACCTCGGACTGCCCGACGCCGACCGTCTCGACGAGCACCACGTCGAAGCCGGCAGCCTCGACCAGCACGATCGTCTCCCTGGTCGCCTTGGCGACGCCACCGAGAGTGCCCGAGGTCGGCGACGGACGGATGTAGGCGCGTCGGTCCATCGACAGCCGCGCCATCCGCGTCTTGTCACCGAGGATGGACCCGCCGGTGCGCGTCGATGACGGATCCACCGCGAGAACCGCGACCTTGTGGCCCTTCTCGATCAGATAGAGCCCGAGCGCCTCGATCGTCGTCGACTTCCCCACCCCGGGCACACCGGTGATCCCCACGCGAAAAGACTTGCCCGCGTGCGGAGTCAGCCGGAGCAACAACTCCTGGGCGGCCCTCCGATGCTCTGGACGGGTCGACTCCACCAGCGTGATCGCCCGCGCCAGATCTGAACGACTGTCCTCCAGGATCGCCTTCTCGAGCTGGTCGACATCGATCGGACGTCGCGTCACCCTCGCTGTACCGGTCACTCCGACGCGGCGCCCGCGAGTTCGAGGCCAAGGTTGTCGGCCAGTTTGTTGACCAGTTCCACCGCCGAGTCGGCGATGACCGTGCCGGGCGGGAAGATCGCGGCGGCACCGGCCTCGTACAACTCATCGAAGTCGCCGGGCGGGATCACGCCACCGACCACGATCATGATGTCCGGACGACCCACCTTCTCCAGGGCCTCCCGAAGTGCCGGCACCAGGGTGAGGTGCCCGGCGGCCAACGACGACACGCCCACGACGTGCACATCGTTGTCGGCGGCCTGCGCGGCCACCTCCTCGGGTGTGGCGAACAGCGGGCCCACGTCGACGTCGAAGCCGAGATCGGCGAACGCGGTCGCGATCACCTTCTGACCTCGGTCGTGGCCGTCCTGACCCATCTTGGCCACCAGCACGCGGGGACGCCGGCCCTCCGCCTCGGCGAAATCTGCCACGATCTTTGTGGCGGCGTCGACGCCGGTCACTTCGCCCACCTCATGTCGATACACCCCGCTGATGGTCTTGATCTCTGCCTGGTGCCGACCATAGACCTTTTCCAGCGCGGCGGAGATCTCACCGACGGTCGCCTGTTGCCGTGCCGCCTCGATCGCCAGGGCCATCAGGTTGTTCTCCATGCCACCCTCGGTGGCCGCGGCGGCCCGGGTGAGGTTGGCCAGCGCCGCCTCCACCGCCACCGAATCCCGGCCCGCGCGAAGACGTTCCAGCTTGTCGAGCTGTTCGGCGCGGACCTTGGAGTTCTCGACCTTGAGGACCTCGATCTCCTCGTCGTCGGCCACCCGATACTTGTTGACACCGATCAACGGCTGCTGTCCCGAGTCGATACG
The DNA here is from genome assembly GCF_040049135.1 of Gordonia sp. VNK1. Lineage (NCBI taxonomy): Bacteria > Bacillati > Actinomycetota > Actinomycetes > Mycobacteriales > Gordoniaceae > Gordonia > Gordonia sp. VNK1. Next base: position 117,978 of record NZ_JBDZDJ010000006.1, read on the forward strand.
TGCCTGGGTGCGTGCCGCCGCCTCTTCGATGCGCAGCTTCGGCAGGCCCTCGTTGATGGCCTGGGTCATGCCGCCGGTCTCCTCGACCTCGGCGATGTGGGCGCGGGCCTTCTGCGCCAACTGATGGGTCAGCCACTCGACGTAGTTCGAACCGGCCCACGGATCGATGGGTCGCGTCGTCCCCGACTCCTGCTGCAGCAGCAGCTGGGTGTTGCGCGCGATGCGCGCGGAGAAGTCGGTCGGCAGGGCGATCGCCTCGTCGAGGGCGTTGGTGTGCAGCGACTGGGTGTGTCCCTGGGTGGCCGCCATCGCCTCCACGCAGGTGCGGGCGACGTTGTTGAACACGTCCTGGGCGGTCAGCGACCAACCCGAGGTCTGCGAATGTGTGCGCAGCGACAGCGATTTCGCACTCTTCGGATCGAACTGGGCGACCAGTTCGCTCCACAGCAGGCGTCCCGCACGCAGCTTGGCGACCTCCATGAAGAAGTTCATGCCGATGCCCCAGAAGAACGACAGCCGCGGTGCGAACTTGTCGATGTCCAGACCCGCGTCGAGACCCGCCCGGATGTACTCGACACCATCGGCGAGGGTGTACGCCAACTCCAGATCGGCGGTCGCCCCGGCTTCCTGAATGTGGTAGCCGGAGATCGAGATCGAGTTGAACTTCGGCATCTTCTGGCTGGTGTACTCGAAGATGTTCGAGATGATCCGCATCGACGGTTTCGGCGGATAAATGTAGGTGTTGCGGACCATGAACTCTTTGAGGATGTCGTTCTGGATGGTCCCGGCGAGCTTCTCCGGTGGCACGCCCTGCTCTTCTGCGGCAACCACATACAGCGCCAGAATCGGCAGCACCGCACCGTTCATCGTCATCGACACGGAGACGCTGCCGAGATCGATACCGTCGAACAACTGGCGCATGTCGAGGATCGAGTCGATCGCCACACCGGCCATACCGACGTCGCCGGCCACACGGGGATGATCGGAGTCATAGCCACGGTGGGTCGCCAGGTCGAAGGCCACCGACAGGCCCTTCTGTCCGGCCGCGAGGTTGCGGCGGTAGAAGGCGTTTGACTCGGCGGCGGTCGAGAAGCCCGCGTACTGACGGATCGTCCACGGCTGATTCACGTACATCGTCGGGTACGGACCCCGGATGAACGGCGCCGCACCGGGAATCGAATCCAGCGGATACGGATGGTCGTCGTCGGCGGTCACCGCGTCACGGTCGGCGCGGGTGTACACCGGTTGGACGTCGATCTGCTCCGGGGTGCTCCAGGTGACCTGCTCGGTGGTGTAGCCGTGAGCACCCGACAAGGTCTCGATGACGTCGTTGCCTGCGTCCGCACTCACCGCCGGGACGTCGACGTCGAGTTCGACGTCGGCGAAACTCGGTACGGCGGTGCGCTGTTCGGTGTTGGTCATGCGGATGCTCCCGAGGTCGCGGACTCGGCAGGTGCGAGCCGGTCGAACAGTTCGGTCAAGGTGGTCACCGCGTCGATCCCGACACGTAGCGAGCCATCCGGGCTGTCGTCGCCGGCCGGCCACTCCCGATCCGGGCCGGCGAGCAGCACCTTCTCGAGACCCGCGGCACGGGCGGCGGCGAGTGCGGCGGCACCGTCCGATGCATACCGCGCCTTGGTGCCGCAGAGGACGGCGATCGAGGTGTTGGCGTCGGCGACGGCTCCTGCGATGGCCTCGGCCGTCAGCGGTCCGGGATTGATCGCCGAGATGCCGCCGGCCGCGAGGAGGTTGGCGACAAAGGTGGTGCGGCCGTTGTGCTCGGCCACACTTCCCAGCGGCAGCAACACGATCCGCGGGCGGGATCCGGTCTCGGCGAGTACCCCGTCGGACCGGTCACGCAGTGCCTCGAAGGCCCGGCCGACCCTGGCGAGCCGTGGCGTCGCACCGACGAGGTCCGTCGCGGCGGAGACATCGGCACCCAGCGGCTTCTCGTCGAGGTTCGGGAATTCGTTGACACCGGTCACCGACTCGCGACGATGAGCGACCTCCACGTCGCGGGTGGCCAGCGATTCGGCAACCCGCTCGGCGATCCAGCCGTCGTCGAGGGCCGCACGGTAGCCACCCCGGGCCTCGATGTCGCCGAAGACCGCCCACGCATTGGCGGCGAGGTCGTCGGTCAGCGCTTCGACGAACCACGAACCACCGGCGGGATCGAGGACGCGCCCGACGTTGGATTCCTCGAGCAGCAGCAGCTGCGTGTTGCGTGCGATGCGTCGTGAGAACGTCGCGCTCGACGTGCGGTGGTCGGCCGGAATGGCCGCGTCGAAGCCGAGGACGGTCACCTGGTCGGCACCGCCGACGCCGCCGCCGAAAGCAGCGATCGTGCTGCGCAGCATGTTCACCCACGGGTCGCGCTGCGAGTACATCGACAGATCGGTGACCGCGTGGGTCAGGGCCGCTCCGGCCGCGCGTGCGCCGAGCACGTCGGCCACCCGTGCCCACACGCGACGCAGGACTCGCAGTTTGGCGATTCCGGCGAACTGGTCGTCGTCGACGGAGACCGCGAACGAGATCTGTCCGAGTGCCTGATCCACGCCGAGTCCCGCGGCGGTCAGCTCGCGCAGATGCGCCACGGCTGCGGCGACGACGAGCGCGAGCTCGAGTCCGTTGTCGGCGCCGGCGGTCGCGAAGTCGGTGCCGTCCACGCGTAACGTTCGCACCCCGGCCGGGCCGTCGGTGGCGACCTCGACGGCGAGCGCGGTGGCGGCCGCCGGATCGACGGTGTCACGACCGGAGAAGGCGGCGGTCAACGGGGACAGACCCAGCGACACCGTGGTGGCAGCGGTCGGTGCCGCGGCACCGGATACCGATGCGGATGCCTTCTTGAGATCGAGCAGCGCACGGGCGGCGTCGATGCCCAGGGCGCCGGCGTCCAGGGTGACCGGTACGAGGTCGAGGTACACACCGGAGAGAACTCCGGCGAGGTCGTCGACGCCGATGTCCTCGCCGATCTTGAGCCACAGTCCACTCGCCCCGTTGGTCATCGCCTCGAGGATGGTGGTGTTGATCTCGGAGATCGCCGTGGTGCCGGATTCTCCGGTGGTCGGGTCACCGAAACGTTCGGTCACCCGCCACCCGGTCAGCACGTCACGCTCGGGGTCGGCGCCCCGCACATAGGGGAACTGGCCGGGGACTCCGGGCTCGGTCGTCTCGTCGCGGCGTGTGTAGAGCGGGCGAACGGTGAGACCGTCCCGCGTCTTCGTCGACAGCAGTGCCTCGGGACTGTCGGGCAGATCCGCGACCTCGACTCGTCGGGACTTGGCCAACACCGCCGCCGCGGCCACCGACCACGCCTGATAGGCCTCATCGAGTGTCGGCTGAGCTTGGGCTGATTGCTCGGGCATCGTGTGGGACACACCTCCGTCGTGCACTCGGTTCGAGAGCGTAAATGACCTTAGCCGATCGCTCGCTCGGTCGACGCATGTGGTCGGCATCGTGAGATATGCCACGCCGTCACGGCCGGTAAAGTGAGCCGGTGCCCTCCGATTCTCCCATCACCGACGACGCCACGACGGCGGATCGGTCGGCATCGGCCCAGTCAACATCGGCCCAGTCGGCGCACCGATCCGTCCAGGCGCAGGGACGACGGAACATCCGCAACGCGGTGATCGGGTTTCTCGCCCTCTGCGCGGTGCTGGCCATCTCCTATCTCATCCCGATTCCGTCGATCTCCAGTGTCCGAAGCTGGGGTGAACACCTCGGACCGGCATTCGTCTGGGTGTTCTTCGTCGCCTACGTGCTGTGCACCCTGCTCCCGATCCCCCGGACGATCTTCACCGTCATGTCGGGTGTCTTCTTCGGTCCGGTCGTGGGCTTGGTCGGGGCGATGATCGCGGCCACCACCGCCGCCTTCCTGGCATTCGAGATCTCCCGGCGGGTCGGGCAGGAACGCGTGCAGAAACATCTGCGTCGACCGGTGATGCGCGCTATCGAGTACCGCCTCAACACCCGTGGGTGGCTCGCCGTCGGGTCATTGCGCCTCATCCCGATCTGTCCGTTCTGGCTTCTGAACTACTCGGCGGGACTCTCGTCGGTGCGCGTCGTGCCGTACATGATCGCGACGGTCGTCGCCATGGCACCGGGTACGACGGCGGTGGTGTTGCTCGGTGACGCGCTGACCGGCACCCGCAATCCGTGGCTGATCGCCCTCAGCGGCTGCTTCTTCGCCATCGGTGTGGTCGGGCTCATCCTCGACGCACGGATGCCGGTCCGACAGCGGTCCTGATCGATCCCGGACCGCGGGCCCCGGACTGCGGGCTCAGCCGGGCTGATACCCCTCCGCCGGCCCATCAACGGCGGGTGTCTGCGGCACGCCCGGCACCGCGGGAGTCTCGATGCCCGTGCCGCCGGCGATCCCCGGGGTCGCGATGTCCGGCTTCGTGATCTCCGGTCGACGCATCGGAACATCGGGTTCGACGGGCTGTCGTGCCACGGCCTCGGCGGCGGCAACCGCCTCGGCGACCTTGGGATCGGTCGACATGTCGAACCACGTCTCGGTCTCGGAGTCGTCGACGTCGGGCGCCGGGTCGTCGGCGGGTTGGTACCGGAACACCCCGTCGTCACCCTGGACGCCGAAGGACTTCGCGAATCCCTGCAGGGCCGAACCGAAGTCGGTGGGCAGCACCCACACCTTGCTGGCCTCGCCCTTGGCCATCTCCGGGATCTGCTGCAGGTACTGATAGGCCAGGATCTCCGGGGTGGGTTTGGCGGACTTGACCGCGGCAAAGGTCTTCTGGATCGCCTTCGCCTCGCCCTGCGCCTTCAGGTAGGTCGCGGCACGGTCACCCTGGGCGCGCAGGATCCGGGACTGCCGGTCGGCTTCGGCGCCGAGGATCGCGGCCTGCTTGGCGCCCTCGGCGGCCAGAATCTGACTTTGCTTGGCACCTTCGGCGGTCTTGATCGCCGATTCGCGTTGGCCCTCGGCCGCCAGGATGGTGGCGCGCTTCTCGCGGTCGGCCTTCATCTGCTTTTCCATCGACTCCTGGATCGACGGTGGCGGCATGATCGACTTCAGTTCGACTCGCGCCACCCGCAGTCCCCACCGGCCGGTGGCCTCGTCGAGGACGCCGCGGAGCTGACCGTTGATCGAGTCACGTGAGGTGAGGGTCTCCTCGAGGGTCATGCCGCCGACCACGTTGCGCAGCGTGGTGATGGTCAACTGCTCCACACCGGCGATGTAGTCGTCGATCTCGTACACCGCCGACCGAGGATTGGTGACCTGGAAGTAGACGACCGTGTCGATCGAGAGGGTCAGGTTGTCCTCGGTGATCACCGGTTGCGGCGGGAAGGACACCACGCGTTCACGGATGTCGACGCGCGCCCGGATGCGGTCGATGAACGGCACGAGCAACGTCAGTTGGCCCGACACGGTCCGGGTGTACCTGCCCAGTCGCTCGATCACGGCGGCCTCCGCCTGCGGGATCAGTGCCACCGACTTCGCCAGCACGACCACCACCAGCACGATCAGCAGGACCGCGATCGCCAGTCCGAGATACTCCACGCCACTCACCCTTTCCATACGACGGCGGTCGCGCCGTCGATCTGCATCACGGTCACTTCGTCGCCCGCCTCGAAGACATCACCGGGGGTCATCGACCTGGCCGACCAGATGTCCCCACCGATCTTGACCAGGCCCTCGTGCTCATCGACACGCGCGGTGACGGTGGCGTGCTTGCCCTCCAGCGCCTCGGTGTTGGTCAACAACGCGGGACGAGAAAGCATGTGCCGCTTGGCAACCGGGCGCACGAATGCGAGTAGCAGGACCGACACGACGGCGAAGACGATGCCGTCCACCCAGATCGGCGGGGAGAACAGGAAGTCGGTGGCCGACGCCGCGAGTGCTCCACCCCCGAGCATGAGCAGCACGAGATCGCCGCTGACCATCTCGCCGATCAGCAACACGATGACGGCTGCGAGCCAGAGCAATGCGCTCATACCACCAGTCTGCCAGACACCGGGCCGGCGGCAGCCCGACTCGAGGTCAGGCGTCGCCGTCTGCGGCGGTCACGAAATCGATGAGTTCCTCGACCGGCCGGAGCAGATCGACCTCCAGATCCTTGTACCCCGATACTCCGCCGAGCACCCGGCGCCAGCCGTCTTGTGGTGTGCCCCAACCCAATCGGGTGCAGATCCCGGTCTTCCAGTCCTCCCCGCGCGGCACCCTCGGCCACGCGGCGATGCCGACCGAGGTGGGCTTGACCGCCTCCCAGACGTCGATGAACGGGTGCCCGCACACCAGCACGTGTTCGCCGACATCGGCGGTCAGGCGTTCCTCCTTGGATCCGGCGACGAGGTGATCGACGAGGACACCGGCACGACGATGTGCGGCGGGCCCGAACTCCTCGAGCACGCCGTCGAGGTTGTCGAGTCCGTCGAGACCGACGACCACCACTCCCTCCGCGCGCAGGTCGGCGCCCCACACGCGTTCGATCAGCGTGGCGTCGTGGACGCCCTCGACGAAGATCCGACTCGCGCGCGCCCGACGGGCGCGGGTCGTGGGTGCCACCCGCGACCCGGACGCGGTGCGTGTCGCGGCGACGGGACCGCGGCCGCGAGGTCGCACCAGGGTGACGGGCTTCCCGTCGATGAGGAACGCGGCCGGATGCATCAGGAACACCCGGGTGCGTCCATGGCGGTCCTCGAGTCGGACCAGGTCGCCGGCGTAGCTCTTCTCGTGGCCGACGACTGCCCCGCAGAATCCGCTCGCCGCGTCCTCGACGACCAGATCTCGCTCGGCGGCGACCTCGGGCACTCGGGGTTTGGCCCGACGCGGCGACGACAAGACATCCCGTCCGTATCGATCATTCATCACTCGGGTCACGCTAGTTAACACGTGCCCCAGGACGTGGGTGCCACGCCGACGGGCCGGCCGGCATGGCGAACGGTACTGTGGAGTGCCTATGACCAGTACCGACCACGGCATCGCAGCGGCCTGGCCGGCCTGCGCCCTCGGGGCGTGGGCAGCGGCCTGGATCGCCGGTCGCTGCTCCCCCGACGACGTCGTCGACACCCTGGCGACCTCGGCGGACCTGCACATCGTCGACGATCGCACCGACGGAGCCGACACGTCGCACACCGGCGTCCTCGCGCTCCTCGGACGACTCCGCGGGGCGCACGGACTGTCGGTGCGGTTGCCCGTGGCCGGCGATCCCCAGGGCCTCCCACCGGGCACGGCGACGGCGGCGGCCCTGGCCGCCGGCGAGGTCCTGCTCGTCGACGACGGCCGGGCCACGCCGCTGGCCCTGATCCCCGCCGAACACGACGGCAGTTGCCGCTGGACGGTGCTGCGCTATGACGCCGAGGTGCCGCTGGCCCCGTCGCGGTCGCCCGGTGACGTCGAATACGAACTACGGCAGGCGGTGTCGTCGGCCACCGAGCTGATCACGCGTGTGGGTACCCGGTCCAGTACGGCGCCGGCCGACCTGCGCGGAACCCTGCGCACACTGACCCATCGGCACATCGTGGAACTGCCGCCGCACGACGACGCCCGCATCACCCGCATCATCGCCACCGCGGCACAGGTCGAGGCCATCGTCGCTCTCGCCGCCGACGGGGTGGGCATCGGCGACACGGCTGGCCAGTGGTCCGCCGGTGACGGCGAATTGCGGCGACTGGTGACCCTGACCCACGCCGCGCGGTCCGCAGCGGTCAACCGGCTCATCACCGAATTCCTGCCCCCTGCACCGTGATCGGTTGCGGGCGCCGACGGTGATCGGCTCGACCTCGACGCCCGGTCAGGACCGACGCGCCGGGCGTTGCACCGGGACGCAACAGCGGTCGCGGCACACCCGCCCGTTGTCACCGCATCCCATCGCGCCCAGATCGCCTGCGCCGGAGGCATACTCGTCGATGAGGTCGGCGATCATCGCGACGAAACGCCGATCGGTGCCGACCGTGTCGGCGCGTTCGTAGGCCATTCCCAGCCGGGCGGCGAGATCGGCGGCCTCGTTGTCGAGGTCCCAGATGACCTCGAGGTGATCGGAGACGAATCCGACCGGATAGACAACCACCCGCGAAACGCCCTCGGCGGCAAGATTTTCCAGATGATCACAGATGTCCGGCTCCAGCCATGGCACCTGCGGCGGGCCGGATCGTGACTGCCACACCTGGTCGAACTCGGTGAATCCCGCAGCGTGCGCGACGAGCTCGGCGGCGCGTGCCACCTGCCGCGAGTAGAGACCACCACCGTCGGCGGCGGGTCCGGATGCCGCGTCGGCGGACGTCGGCACCGAATGCGCGGTGCACACCAACCGCACCCCCGCCCGATCGCTGCCCACCCGATCGCTGCCCGCCCGAACATCGTCAGGCAGTGCGGCCACCGCCCGGTCGATGGCGTCGCGACCGGCGGCCACCATGGCCGGATGATCCCAGTACTGCGGAAGTTTGCGCACCAGTACCGGATCCGAGGCCGATGCGGGGCGTCGCACGGTCAACGCCGCGATCGCCCGCTCGATGTCCTCGTGATATTGCCGGCATCCGGAGTAGCCACCCCACGCCGACGTCGGGAACAGCAGGAACCGACGATGCCCGTCGTCATAGGCGTCGACGAGGACGTCCTCGATGAGCGGATGCCAGTTACGGTTCCCGAAGTACACCGGCAGAGCGCCACGTCCGCGGGAATCGAGTTCGGCGCGCAGCGTCTCGATCATGTCGAGGTTGAGGCGATTGATCGGCGACACCCCACCGAAGTGGAGGTAGTGTTCGGCGACCGCCTCGAGTCGTTCCCGGGGCACGCCGCGACCACGGGTCACGTTCTCCAGGAACGGCATCACCTCGTCGGGGCCGTTGGGCCCGCCGAAGGACAGGAACAGCACCGCATCGAAATCGGCACCGACGACGTCGGCGCGGCCGAGACCCCCGTCGCTCACCGACGCACGCTCACTTGATGAAGTCCTCCGGGAACCAGGTGTTGTGGCTGGCGCCGCCGTCGACGTAGACGATCGATCCGGTGGTGCCCGGCAGGTAATCCGACAGCAGGGTGCAGACGCTGGTACCGACCACCCCCGGGTCGTTGACGTCCCAGCCGATCGGCGAGGCCCCGTTCCAGTAGTCGTTGAGCATGTTCAGCTTCTTGGCATCGTCGGTGGCGGTGCCCGAGATCGCCTTGGCCGCAAGGGTCTTGATCGGTCCGGCGGCAACCAGATTCGACCGGACTCGCTTGGCGTAGCCGACCTCGCGGGCCACGTAACGGTTCACCGACTCCAACGCCGCCTTGGCCACGCCCATCCAGTTGTAATCGGGCATCGCCGTGCGCGGATCGAAGTCCATCCCGACGATCGAGCCGCCCTCGTTCATCACCGGGAGCACGGCGCGTGCCAGCGACGCGTAACTCCATGCCGAGATCTCGAACGCCTTGGCCACGTCGGGCCCGGGACCGTCGAGGAACGGCACCGCGTCCGGTCCCATCAGCGTCTTGGGGGCGAAGGCGATCGAATGGACCACGCCGTCAACGCCTTCGGGTGCGAGTTCACGCACGGCGTCGGCCAGGGCCGACAGCGACTCCTCGTTGGTCACATCGAGGGCAATGGCCGGCGGCACCTCCTGTGGGAGGCGCTTGGCGATGCGGTCGATGAGCCGCAGCCGCTCCGGGATGCCGGTGATGATCACCTTGGCGCCCTGTTCCTGGGCGACCTTGGCGGTGTGGAACGCAATCGATGCGTCGGTGATGATGCCGGTGATGAGGACGGTCTTCCCGTCCAGGATTCCGCTCATGGTGGGGCTCCTGTCGTACGTGGTCGAATCTGGTTGGCGGGGCCGTGGTCGGCGTGAGCCGATGCTGCTGTGGGAGTCGCGGGACGTGACGGTCAGTGCCCCATGCCCAGACCACCGTCGACGTTGATCACGTTGCCGGTGACGTAGGCGGAGTCGTCGGAGGCGAGGAAGCTCACCACGGCGGCGACCTCCTCGGGCTGTCCCATGCGCTTGGCCGGAATCGCCTGATCGACCGCGGTCTTGGTGTATTCCTCTGGCAGTCCGCGGGTCATGTCGGTGTCGATGAGGCCCGGTGCGACGACGTTGGCGGTGATGTTGCGGCTACCGAGCTCACGCGTCACCGACCGGGCGAGTCCGATCACGCCGGCCTTGGACGCGGCGTAGTTGGCCTGACCGGGGGTACCCATGAGTGCGACCACCGAACCGAGATAGATGAACCGGCCCCAGCGGGCACGCAGCATGCCGCGGGTGGCCGCCTTGGTCACCCGGAAGGCGCCGGTGAGGTTGGCGTTCACGACGTTCTCGAAACTGTCCACGCTCATCCGCATGATCAGCGTGTCCTCGGTGATGCCGGCGTTGGAGACGACCACCTCGACGGGGCCCTGGTGCTCGGCGACCTCGGCGAACGCCCGGTCGACGGATTCGGTGTCGGTCACGTCGCAGACGACGCCGAACAGCCCCTCGGGCGCTCCCGAACCGCGGTGGGTCACCGCGACCTTGTGGCCGTCGGCGGCGAGGCGGCGGGCCACCGCCAGTCCGATCCCCCGGTTACCACCGGTGACCAGCACCGACCGCGACACCTTCTCACCATTTCCGGCTTCGTTGCTCTGCACCATGCGCCCCAACCTATCGGTTCGGCCCTGTCCGGTTCCCGTCAGGTCCGGTTCGTATCGGCCCGCGTCTCAGGGGAGTCGCTGGTTGATCACCAGCGACCCGATCACCGCGACGATCGCCAGGATGGTTCCGGCGATGATCCACGGACGGGAGTTGTCGCCCTTGCGCATCTCGTAGCCGATCTCCTCCTGCAGTGTCTCGTAGACCTTGTTGAGTTCGTCGAGACTCGACGCGGTGAAGAATGTGCCGCCGGACAGGTTGGCGATCTCGCGCAACGAGTCGTCATCGACGGGAACCGGTACCCGATCACCGTCGAGATCGACCGTGCCCGTCATCGTGCCGAACGAGATCGTCGACACCGGGATGTTCTCCTCCTTGGCCTTGCGCGCCGCGGTGAACGCCCCGCGCGGGTCGTCCGGGTCGTCCGGGACGGTCTGCTTTCCGTCCGAGAGCAGCACGATCCGTGCGGGCGGGGCTCCGGCCGCGCCACCGAGCACCGCGTTGAGGGTCTGGATCTGCTGGATCGCGGCGAAGATGCCCTCACCGGTGGCGGTCTTGTCGGCGAGCACCAGCTTGTCGACCGCGGCCTTCGTCGCGTTGTGATCGGGGGTGGGCGTCACCAGGTTCGACGCGGTGCCGGCAAAGGAGATCAGACCGAGGTTGATGCCGTCGGTGAGTTCGTCGGCGAACTTCTTCGCGGCGGCCTGGGCGGCCTTGATCCGCGACGGCGCGACGTCGGTGGCCTCCATGGATCGGGAGACGTCCATGACGAGGATGACCGTGGCCTTGTTGCGGGGCACCTTGCGGTCGGCCTGCGGACCGGCGGCGGCCACCACCAGCAGCAACAACGCGACCATCAACAGTGCGATCGGGGCGTGCCGGAGCCACCGCATCCATTTCTTCTCGGGTGGGGTGATCTGGTCGAGCACCTCGAGATTCGCGAACTGCAGGGTACGCCGGCGACGCGCACGCAGGATGTAGGCGTAACAGCCGCCGAGGACGACGACGAGCAGGGCAAGGAACAGCCACCAGGGGTTGGAGAACACCGCGACCTCACCCCACCCCGGCCGCGAGCCCGCGGCGTCGTCGGCCGACGAACTTCACGACGTCGGTCAGCCAGTCCCGATCGGTGCGCAACGACAGCACCGGTCCACCGCAGCTGCGGATGGTGCGCAGCACCTGATTCTCGTGCGCCTGCGCAGCCGCGGCGAAGTCCCGGCGCAGGCCGTCGGTGATGGTCACCTCGCGGATGTCACCGGACTCGGCGTCGGCCAGCCGGACCTGTCCGACCGGCGGGAGTTCCTGATCTCGGGGATCGAGGACCGCAACGGCCAGCAACTCGTGGTGGCCGCCGATCGCCCGCAGCGATCGCTCCCAGTCGATCGGACCGAGAAAATCGCTGATCACCACGGCCAGTCCGCGTCGACGTTCCGGTCGACGCAGGGCTTCGATGCCGGCGTTGAGGTCACCACGTACGCCCGCGGAGGCACGTCGGGTGGTGGCGATGGCCTTGAGCAGGTGCTGGGCGTGCATCCGGCCGGTTCGCGCCGGGATCCGCACCACCTGATCGCCGGTCACGATGATGGCGCCGTGCCGGTTGCCCCCGCCGGAGGTCAGATGCACGATCGCGGCCGCGGCGGCGACGGCGAGGTCGCGTTTCGTGCAGTTCACCGTGCCGAAATCGAGGCTTGCCGAGGCGTCGACGACCAGCCAGGTCTCCAACTCGCGGTCGGCGATCATCTGACGGACGTGGGGCTGGGTGGTGCGGGCGGTGACCGACCACTCCATCTGACGGATGTCGTCACCGGGCTGGTAGGGACGGGCCTCCCCCGGCTCGGATCCCGGCCCGGGGATGAGTCCGAGGTGCTCGCCCTGGAGTACGCCGTCGAGCTTGCGGCGGACCGTCAGCTCGAGCATCTTGAGGGCGGCCGTCAGCTGCGGCTCCTCGGCCACCCCCGCCCCGAGCGACGGCAGATCGCTATTGGCCGCCATACTGCGCGGGTGCCTGGTTCGGAACGGGTGCCGCGGCCGCATTCGGCACCGGCGGCTGTACGGGATTCCCCACGCCGGGGCCGCCCTGTCCGGGTGCCGGATACTCGGTGGGTGCCGGCGGTACCGCGGGCGCCTGAGCGGGATACCCGGGGGTCGGGGCGACGGGTTGCGCGCCCACCTGGGGAAGTCCGATGGTCTGCAGGATGCGCGCGATGACGGCATCGGCGGTGACCTCGTCGGCGAGGGCGTCGTAACTGAGAACCAGCCGGTGCCGCAACACGTCCGGGATGATCTCGACGACATCGGCGGGGATCACGTAATCGCGGCCGCGCACCAGGGCCAGTGCCCGCGCCGCGGCGACGATACCGAGCGTCGCGCGAGGTGAGGCGCCGTAGGACAACCAGCTCGCGACATCGGTGAGACCGACCTCGGCGGGCCGGCGGGTGGCGTTGATGACGCGCACGACGTAGTCGACCAGCGCGTGGTGGACGAATACGTTGGCGGCGGTGCGCTGCAGGCGGATCGTCGTCTCGGGGTCGAGGATCTGCGAGGCCGTCGGCGGCACATTGCCCATCCGGTAGACGATCTCGCGTTCCTCCTCGACCGAGGGGTAGTCGACGAGGACCTTGAACAGGAAGCGGTCCCGCTGCGCCTCGGGCAACGGGTACACGCCCTCATTCTCGATCGGGTTCTGCGTCGCCATCACCAGGAACGGATCCGGCATCGGGTAGGTGGTCCCGCCGATCGACACATGCCGCTCGGCCATGACCTCCAGCAGCGCGGACTGAACCTTGGCCGGCGCGCGGTTGATCTCGTCGGCGAGGAGGAAATTGGCGACCACCGGTCCGAGTTCGGTGTCGAACTCTTCGCGGCCCTGGCGGTAGATACGGGTGCCGATGAGGTCGGTGGGCACGAGGTCGGGGGTGAACTGGACACGCGAGAAGCTGCCGCCGATCACGGTGGCGAAGGTCTCCACGGCCAGGGTCTTGGCGACGCCGGGCACGCCCTCGAGGAGGATGTGCCCGCGGGCCAGCAGACCGACGAGGATGCGCTCGACGAGCTGATCCTGTCCGACGATGACACGTTTGACCTCGTAGATCGCTCGTTCCACCAGCTTGACGTCGCTGTCACTCAATTCGACGCCACCGGCGCCGCCGGTCGGTGCCGACGAATCGGCGGTGGGATGTGAGGTCAACCCCTACTCCTGTCCTCGGCGAGGTGATGTGGTGGCGGTGCGGACCCTCGCGCCGCGCGCCGTTGCCAGCCTAGCGGCGTCGACTGAGAACTTGCCACGAAGGTCGGGGCGGGTGTCGGCCGGTCGAGTGAGTGTGGGCTCAGAGCAGGCGCACGACGTTGGGCATGGCGCCGTCGGTGCGCACCGGCGACACCTTGACCACGTCGCCGGATTGCGGGGCCTCGACCATCTTGCCGTCGCCGAGGTACAACGCGACGTGCTCGCTGGCGTTGGGACCGTAGAAGATCATGTCGCCGCGTTGCATCTGGGCGAGGGGGAACTGCGGTCCGGAGGTGTACTGGTAACCCGTGTAGTGCGGCAGTTCGATGCCGACACCGGCGAAGGCGTAGACCATCAGGCCCGAGCAGTCGTAGCCGACCTTGGCGTAGTCGCCGTAGCTGTCGGCGACACCGCCGTCGCGGATGCCCTGGGTCGGGCCCTCGGCGTTTCCGCCGCCCCACGCGTACGGCACGTTGAGTTGCGACAGGGCCCGGTTGACGACGATCTCGACCGCCTGGGGTCCGCGCAGACCGGGTCGGACCACGCCGCCGCCACCGCCGGAACTGCCGAACAGGCTGCCGAGGCTGCCCGAGCCGAGGCGGGCGCTCAGGGTGTCGCCACCGCCGTCGCTGCCGAGTCCCGCGCCGCCGACTCCCAGTTCGTCGAGCAGTTCCGAATGCGGCACCTGCTGCTGCCCGACGAGGGCGGCGAGCACCTTCTGCGAGACATCGAGCGCCAGTCGTGCCGCGGCCTCGGCGGCCACCTGCATCGTCTGGTTGTCGCCCTCGGCCTGGGTGGGACTGATCGCCGCGGGACCCGGTTGTTGTTGTCCGGGGAGGTTGCGGAACAGGCCGGTGAGCAGGTCGGTGGGCTCCGGGTCGGCGACCGGGGTCGGGCGCACGGTGCCGCGGAGCGCGTCGAGCCGCGCCTGCACCGAGTCACGCTGCCGAATCAGGGTGGCGCGTTGACGTTGTTGGTCGACGATCGCGGTACGGGCCTCGGTCACCGCCGCGACCGCCGAGTCACGTCGGGTCGCCGCTCCCTCGGTGGCATAGGCGGTCTGCCGTTTGGTCGCCTCGAGCGCCGCGACCTGGTTGGCCTGCTGATTGCGCGCCACCTGCAGCCGACGGATGGTCTGCTGTTGATCGCGACCGATCTGGTCGATCACCGCCGCCCGGTCGAGGACACGCTGCGGATCCGGCGACGACAGGTAGTTCGACATGGTGGCCTGATTTCCCCCGGTCCGATAGACCGACCGGACGAACTCGTCGAACTCGCGCTGGGCGGCCGCGGTTGCCTGCGTCGCGCGGGTGAGCGACGACCGGGCATTGGTGGCCGCCACACTGGCCAGGCGCTGAGCGGCCAGGGCGTTCTGGTAGTCGACGACCGCATGATTGGCCGCCTCCTGGCGCAATGCGACGGCCTTGTCGAGGTCGCTTAGGTTCTGGTTGACCTGCGCGATCTGATTGATCAGGGACGAGACCGGGGAGGTCGTCGGAGTCGGTGCGGCGTGGGCCGGCCCCATCATGGCGGCGGCACCGGCGATGACGGACGCCACCGCGGCCGTGACCTGCAGCCGACGCCGCGGCACATCGCGGCGTGTCGCCGTGGTCCTTCGCCTCACTGGCTGCTCCCTCACCGTTTGCCGAGTGCGGGTGCGTGGCAGTCGATCTGCCCCTCCGGCTCCGATGGCCGTCAGAAACCCCCGCACAGGCGCACCTCTGTCGCATGTACAACTCGCATCACATGGAGCGCACTGATGAGCAGATGCACCACACGTGACATTGGAACCGTACGTCACATCTACCACTCGCGAAAACAAGCGCAACGAATTACAAAGACGTGATTACCTGCAGAGATGGGCGTGAACAGCCGAAAGTCCGCGACCTCTGGTCACGTTTCGAATTGGTAACAGAGCCGGGCGTCGGCGGTCGCGACACTTGGAGAGCTCGGCGCCCCGGTGTAGATGCGGCCGATCATGAGAAGCCGAGCGGCGACGGCGAGACGCTGCCCGGTTGGCGATCAGTCGTTCGCCACCGCGGAAGCGGGCGTCGGGTCGACCTCCGCCTCATGATCTGGATCATCGGCACGTCGACGCAACGACCGAAGGCGGCCGAGGACGGCGCCGATCGCGACGACGACCATCAACACCAGCGTGATCAGCGTCCAATCCAGGCTCGGAGCCGTGATCGAATCGACCATCTCCGCGGCCGCCTGCGGCGGGTTGGACAGGGTGAGATTGTCGGTCGACTCCTCGAGGACCACGCGACTGAACTCCGGAGAGGCACTCCCGACCGCGTTCGGTCCGAACACCAGGACCGTTCCACCGACCTGTTGCTGCAACTCGGTGGCGATGTCGCGGTACATGGTGAACACCGGCATCTTCTGGTCGAGGACGACGATGTTGATGTCGTGGCCCTGTCCCTGGGCGTGATTCACCACGGCACGCAACGCGTCGACCTGATCGGGGTTCTGGGTGTAGACGTGATCGTCGCGCAGGCCGTCGGCGATGGTCGCGAGGACGATGCCACCGGGCGCCGTGGTGTCGGTGACGCCCGGCGAGTCGTACTCCGACGCCGGGGCGGCCACCGGAGCGGCGAGAATCAGCGAGCCGTCGGCGACGGGGCCAGGAGTCATGCTGTCGCTTCCTCACACCACCAGGTGACCCGCCCGGAACCGGACGGCCACGTTTCACGATCATTAAATGTGCGTGGTGCGGCGTCTGCTCACCGAACCTCGACCAGCACGGTACGACAGAATGGGATGGTCATGGGCCACCGGGTCCGCCGTGGCTCGCGCGCGTGTCGGTGGTTGTTAACAGTACGGACGTACTGTTAGACTGGTTTGCGTCGCCGCGGAAACCCCGCGGTCGCTGGATGACACAGCTGGATGACACAACAGCACGACCCCGGCGCAGCCCGTCGGGGGATGGTCAGAGTCGACGAGATGGTGACGCTCGCCGATGAGCCCGGAGTAGGCCCGGACTTCTCGCCCGGGACGCACAATGCCGACGCAGCCCGTCGGCCAGAGGAGAGTGGAACAACGTGAGCATCAATTCGTTTGGCGCCCAGGGCACCCTTGAGGTGGGCGACAACTCCTACGAGATCTTCCGCCTCAGCGCGGTCAAGGGCACCGAGAAACTCCCCTACGCCCTGAAGGTCCTCGCCGAGAACCTCCTGCGCACCGAAGACGGCGCGAACATCACCAAGGAGCACATCGAGGCGATCGCCAACTGGGATCCCTCGGCCGAACCGAGCATCGAGATCCAGTTCACCCCGGCGCGCGTCATCATGCAGGACTTCACCGGCGTCCCGTGCGTGGTGGACCTGACGACCATGCGCGACGCTGTCAAGGAACTCGGTGGCGACCCGGAGAAGGTCAATCCCCTCGCACCGGCCGAGATGGTCATCGATCACTCCGTCATCATCGAGGCCTTCGGCAATTCGCAGGCCCTCGAGCGCAACGTCGAGATCGAGTACCAGCGCAACGAGGAGCGCTACAAGTTCCTCCGCTGGGGCCAGGGCGCGTTCGACGACTTCCGGGTTGTCCCCCCGGGCACCGGCATCGTCCACCAGGTCAACATCGAGCACCTGGCCCGTTCCATCATGGTGCGTGACGGTGTCGCCTACCCCGACACCTGCATCGGCACCGACTCGCACACCACCATGGAGAACGGCCTGGGCGTGCTCGGTTGGGGCGTCGGCGGTATCGAGGCCGAGGCAGCGATGCTCGGACAGCCCGTGTCGATGCTCATCCCGCGCGTCGTCGGTTTCAAGCTCACCGGTGCCGCCAAGCCGGGTGTGACCGCCACCGACGTGGTGCTCACCATCACCGACATGCTCCGCAAGCACGGCGTGGTCGGCAAGTTCGTGGAGTTCTACGGCAACGGCGTGGCCGAGGTGCCCCTGGCCAACCGCGCCACCATCGGCAACATGAGCCCCGAGTTCGGCTCGACCTGTGCGATGTTCCCGATCGACGGCGAGACCATCAATTACCTCAAGCTCACCGGCCGCAGCCAGGAGACCCTCGACCTCGTCGAGGCGTACGCCAAGGAACAGGGCATGTGGCTGGAGAAGGATGCCGCCGAGGCCGAGTACTCGGAGTACATGGAGCTCGACCTGTCGACGGTCGTCCCGTCGATCGCCGGCCCGAAGCGCCCGCAGGACCGCATCGAACTGTGGGACGCCAAGAACGCCTTCCGCAAGGACATCCACAACTACGTCGAAGAGGGCAACACCCCGCAGATCAACGGCGTGGACGAAGCCAGCGAGGAGAGCTTCCCGGCCTCCGACGCGCCGGCCACCTCGCCCGGTGCGGCCAAGCTGTCGTTCTCCGACGACGAGGTTCCGGCGCACGACGCGTCGAAGGGTTCGGCGGGCCGTCCGTCCAAGCCCGTCGTGGTGGAGTCGGCCGAACGCGGCACGATGGTGCTGGACCACGGCATCGTGACGATCGCCTCGATCACCAGCTGCACCAACACCTCCAACCCGTCGGTGATGCTAGGCGCAGGCCTGCTCGCCAAGAAGGCGGTCGAGAAGGGCCTGACCTCCAAGCCGTGGGTCAAGACCTCGATGGCCCCGGGTTCGCAGGTCGTCACCGGCTACTACGACAAGGCCGGCCTCTGGCCGTACCTGGAGAAGGTCGGCTTCTACCTGGTCGGCTACGGCTGCACCACCTGCATCGGCAACTCGGGACCGCTGCCGGAGGAGATCTCCAAGGCGATCAACGACAACGATCTGACCGCCACCGCGGTGCTCTCGGGTAACCGCAACTTCGAGGGTCGCATCAACCCCGACGTGAAGATGAACTACCTCGCGTCGCCGCCGCTGGTCATCGCCTACGCCCTGGCCGGCACGATGGACTTCGACTTCGAGACCGATCCGCTGGGTCAGGACACCGACGGAAACGATGTGTTCCTCAAGGACATCTGGCCGTCCAACGAGGAGATCGCCGAGACCATCAAGAGCTCCATCTCGGCCGAGCAGTACGCCGAGGACTATGCCGACGTCTTCAAGGGCGACGAGCGGTGGCAGAACCTGCCGACGCCGGACGGCAAGACCTTCGAGTGGGACGACGAGTCGACCTATGTGCGTAAGCCCCCGTACTTCGAGGGCATGAAGCTCGAGGCCGACCCGGTCAGCGACATCAAGGGCGCGCGTGTGCTGGCGAAGCTGGGCGACTCGGTCACCACAGACCACATCTCCCCCGCGTCGACCATCAAGCCCGGCACCCCCGCCGCGCAGTACCTGGACGAGCACGGGGTGGCCCGAAAGGACTACAACTCGCTGGGTGCCCGCCGCGGTAACCACGAGGTGATGATCCGCTCGACCTTCGGCAATATCCGCCTGGCCAACCAGCTCGTCGATGTCACCGGTGGTTACACCCGCGACTTCACTCAGGAGGGTGCGCCGCAGGCCTTCATCTACGACGCCGCGCAGAACTACGCCGCCGCGGGTACTCCGCTGGTCGTGCTCGGTGGCAAGGAGTACGGCACCGGAAGTTCGCGTGACTGGGCCGCCAAGGGCACCAGCCTGCTGGGCGTCAAGGCCGTCATCACCGAGAGCTTCGAGCGTATTCACCGCTCGAACCTGATCGGTATGGGTGTCATCCCGCTGCAGTTCCCGGAGGGCGAGTCGCACAAGTCGCTGGGCCTCGACGGCACGGAGACCTTCGACATCACCGGTATCGAGGAGCTGAACTCGGGTACCACCCCGAGCACGGTTCACGTCACCGCCACCAAGGAGGACGGCTCGACGGTCGAGTTCGACGCCAAGGTGCGCATCGACACCCCCGGTGAGGCCGATTACTACCGCAACGGAGGCATTCTGCAGTACGTGCTGCGCAACATGATCAAGGGCTGATCGGGGGTATCTGCACAGTGCCCAAGGTCAGCGATGACCGCCTTGCCGCGCGTCGTCGGGAGATTCTCGACGGCGCGCGGCATTGCTTCGCGGAGTACGGATACGACGGAGCCACCGTCAAACGCATCGAGGAGTCGACGGGTCTGTCGCGCGGTGCGATCTTTCACCACTTCCGGGACAAGGAGGCGTTGTTCCTCGCCCTCGCGCAGGAGGACGCCGAGCGGATGGCCGACGTGGCGGCCGAGCAGGGCCTCGTCCAGGTCATGCGGGACATGTTGACCAGCCCGCAGGACTTCGACTGGCTCGGCACCCGGCTCGAGATCGCCCGGAAGTTGCGCACCGACACCAAGTTCCGGGATGCGTGGAGCGCCCACTCGGCGGATCTGGAGAAGGCCACGGCGGCGCGACTCGAACGAGGCCGCGCCTCGGGCCGACTCCGTGACGACGTGCCCACCGAGGTCCTCGTGGGGTACCTCGACCTCGTCCTCGACGGGTTGATCACGCGGCTCGCGACCGGCCAACCCACCGATGACCTGCACAAAGTTCTCGATCTCGTAGAGGAATCGGTGCGTGTCTCGCGAAATGCGGGAAGTGAGACGTGAATCACACCCAGGTGCCCCTAAAGAGGTATGCCTAGCCTAATTTTCTGGCTAGCTTCACAGGGTGCATTCAGACTTCTCGTCCACGGGACTCCCGACCGCCCCCCTGACCCGACGCTCTCTGCTGCGCGGCATCGGTGTCGGGTCGGTGGGTGCCGGCCTCGCCGCCGCCGGACTCGGTTCCACGTTCGCCGCCGCACCCGCGAGGGCCGCCGACGGTGCCACCGCCATCGTCATCGGCAGCGGCTTCGGCGGGGCCGTTGCGGCCCTGCGGTTGGGGCAGGCCGGAATCCGCACGACGGTCCTCGAACGCGGCCGCCGATGGCCGATCCGGGGCGACGGCAACACCTTCGCCACCTTCGACCGCCCTGACCGGCGGGCCGCCTGGTTCGACACCACCGCCGGGATCTCCAGCGTCGGCCGGACGCCCACCACCCCCTACCCCGGTGTGCTCGACACGATCCGCGGCAACGGGATCGAATCGGTCCACGGGGCCGGCGTCGGTGGCGGCTCACTGGTGTTCGGGGCCTTCACCCTGCAGCCGGACAAGGCCGACTTCGAGCATGTCTTCCCCGGTGGTAGCGGATACGACGAACTGTCGCGCACCTACTTCCCGCGCGCCCGGAAGGTGTTGGGTACCGGCCCGCTCCCCGATGACATCCTGGCGCATCCCAACTACGTCGGCGCCCGGTCGTGGCTGACGATCCTCAAGCGCTATGGAATCGCGCCGCAATTCGTCGACTACGCGATCGACTGGGACCGCGTGCGGGCCGAGTTGGCGGGTCGCGCACCGAAGGGCGTATCCATCGGCGACCTGTCCTACGGCGTCAACAGCGGCGCCAAGAACTCCGTCGACCACAACTACCTGCCGGCGGCCGAACGCACCGGATTCGTGACGATCAAACCGATGCACGAGGTCTTCGAGATCACCGAGCGCACCCGGCGACCGGGCTACGTCGTGCGGTCACGACTCATCGACGACGCCGGGCGCACCGTGCGGATCGTCACCACCGAGGCCGACTACCTGTTCATGGCCGCGGGCTCGTTCCACACCACCTCGCTGCTGGTACAGGCCCGGGCGCGCGGAACGCTGCCGCGCCTGTCCCCCAAGATCGGCAACGGCTTCGGCGGCAACGGCGACTTCCTGATCATCCGTACCGCGCTGCGCGATCAGCACGGGCCGGTCCAAGGTGGTCCCGGGTATGCCCGGATCCGGGAGGATCGCATGCCCGGCGGGCCGGCGACGATGATCTATCAGGCCAGTCCCTTCCCGGCCCCGGCCGGCTCACTGGCGACCACACACCTCATCCAGGTCCACACCGACGAGCGCGGCACCATCGACTACGACCACACCACCGGCCGCACCACGCTGAACTATCCGCACCCCGCGGGCACCAGCGACCTGGACCGGCAGGCCATCGCCTTCGCCCGGCACTTCCATGACCGGACCGAGGGTCGATTCGGGCACGCGCTCAACGGGATTCCGGTGTACGACCGTCTCTCCGGCTTTGGTTCGGGCGCTACCTTCCACGGACTCGGCGGAGTGGTGGTCGGACAGGCCGCCGATGCGAACGGCGCGGTCAAGGGCTACGACAACCTCTACGTCGTCGACGGTGCGTTCGCCCCGGGGGCCGTCGGCCTGGTCAATCCGTCCCTCACCATCACGGCACTCGCGGAGCGGACGATGGACCGCTTTCTGGCCGCACACTGATCCGCCTCGCAGATGACGCCGGGTGCGCGATCGGCCAGGGTCGCCGATCATGTCTGCGCACGACTGTACGAACTGGGCATCTCGACGGTGTTCGGGGTGCACGGCGCCAACATCGAGGACATCTTCGACGCGGCATCGGCTCACCCCGGCATCACGCCGGTGATCGCGAAACACGAGTTCGCGGCCGGCGCGATGGCCGACGGCGTGGCCCGCATGCGAGGCGCGCCGTCGGCGGTGCTGACCACCTCGGGCGGCGGAGCCCTCAACGTCATCGCCGCACTCGGCGAGTCGTATGACAGTCGGGTGCCGGTACTCGCCGTCATCGGTGCACCACCCTCGAACACCGTCGGCCGCGGCGGATTCCAGGACATGCTGTCGCCACCGGACACCATCGATCTCGAGGTGGTGCTGTCCGGGGTTGTCGGCGCCGTTGCGGTGGTGCGCACCGTCGACGACGTCGACGCCGCACTCGACACTGGCGCCGCGACACTGCGCCGATCGCTGCCGGCGGCCGTCGTGATACCGAAGAATATTGCGGCACAACATTTTTCCGAAGAAGCAGGCAACAGGCGTGCGCATATCGACGCCCCGGCCGATGTAACGGCTCATCCGGACCCGGACGTGTTGGACCACATCGCCGAAACCCTCTGCCGTACAGCAGGTCCCGGTCAGGTGTGCATCTGGTCGGGTGAGGAGGCGGCACGGCATCGTCTTGGTGGCGCGGTGACGGAGCTCGCCGACCTGCTCGGCGCCACCACGGTGGTGTCCCCGGGCGGTCGGGACGTCGCCGGGCCCGGGTGCGCGGGAGTGACGGGGGTGATGGGTCATCCGTCGGCACATGCCGCCCTGGCTGAAGCGTCGACGATCCTGGTGCTCGGCTGCCGGATGTCGTTGACCGATCGCGCCGGGCTCGACGACATCCTCGCCGAGCGGACCGTCGTTCATCTCGGCGCGCATCCACCGCGCACCGGCGGCGTTCGCCACATCGGCTGCGATCACCTCGAATACGCTCTCGCACAGGTGGTCTCACGAGTTCGTCGACAGTCGAGGTGCGTGCCCGGAGCCGCCGCCCGGGAGGTCGTCGCCCTCGTGACCCCGAAATTCGACGGCCCGCACCCCGACATGCGTTCGGTGATCGAGGCCGTCGGCGCGGCACTGCCCGACGACGCCGCGGTGTTCGCCGACGCCGGCAACACCGGAGCCGCCGCGATCCACCATCTGCCCTTCGGTGTCGGACGGTTCGCCGTGGCCCTGGGCATGGGCGGCATGGGATACGCGATCGCGGCCGGTGTCGGTGTCGCCATCGCCGGTGGCGACGGGGATACACCACGACGCACGGTGGTGATCGCCGGCGACGGCTCCTTCCTGATGCACGGTATGGAGATCCACACCGCGATCGAGCACGATGCGCCGATCACGATCGTGGTGGCGAACAACGACGCGCACGGCATGTGCCGCACCCGCGAGGATCTGTACTTCCCGGCCACCTCATCGCTGAACAGCTTCCGGCACACCGACTTCGCCGCCGGACTCGACGCGATGTTCCCGACGCTGACCGTCTGGCATGTGACCGAATCCGGCGAGCTCGACGCGGCCCTCGGCGCCGCACTGACACATCCCGGGCCGAACTGCGTCGTCGTCGAGGTCGACGCCGACGACCTACCGCCGTTTGCACCGTTTCTGAGAGGACACCCATGACGACGACCACCACCGCATTGTCGGATCTTCCCGAGGGAGAACACCTGCCGGGAGTGATCAGGGTCGAGACCCATTCCCGGGCCGAGTCGACACCGATGCTCGTCGACCGAATCCGGTCGGTCTATCCGCATCAGCAGATCTACGGCGACTACTGCACCGTGCAGGGCTACGTCGACGCGCCGCCGCGCCCGCTGTACGCATGGCTCGCCGACCCCCGGTCACTCGAGGAATGGACGTACAGCACACGGGGTCTGCGCGTCACGCGGACGCCCGGACTGTTCCTCGGCCAGGATCGCCTCAATGACGACACCGACATCTACGTGCGGGCCGTCACCCACGATGACGCGATGACGGTGGACTATCACTGCGCGTGGGACCAACCCGATCACCTGTGGATGGTCTATCTCATGCGGGTCGTCGACGCGCAGGTGGTCCTGAATCGCCCCGGTTCGGTGGTCACGTGGACCAACTGCCGGCACCCGTTCTATGACTCGAACCCCTACCCGGATACCGCCCCCGCGGGCCGGGAGGAGTGGGTCGGCGATCTCTGGGACATGTTCGCCGCCGGGCATCAGGTCGAACTCGACAATCTCACCGCGATTGCCGAGTCCCGGCACCGCGCCGGTCTTCCCCTCACCCCGGAATGGATGCGTTCATGACCGCCTCGATCAGCCCCGCGATCAGCCTGGCCGACGTGGCGACCTACCGCCCCACCAACCGGGTACCGGCCACGTGGTTCGCCGAGTATGCGGCCGACGACGCACTCGCCGACAATGTGATGTTCCGAGCCCCCGCACACCGCCATCATGCGGCGGACGGGGAGACCTCGGCCGACATGATCGTCGCTGCGGCAGCGGTATTGGCCGATCGGCACGGTTCGGACTACCTCGACGACGTGGACGTGGTGCTCACCCACAGCCAGCTTCCCGAGGTCCCGGTGCGCGGATGCGTGGGCGAGGTGGCCCATCGCCTGGGGTTGCGGCCGACGACCGTCCTCGACGTCCACAACGGCGGATGCGCCGCCTTCGTGCACATGATCGAGATCGCCGGCGCACTCCTGCGCGTCCGCGGCGGAGGCAAGGCACTGATCGGGGTGGCCACCAACACCGCCGGTCAGATCTTCACGCAGGAACAGGTGCGGCCCAAGGCGCAGGCGGCGATTCCCGGGGATGGTGCCGCGGTGGCCGTGCTCACCCTCGACGGGTGCAATCCGGTGCTGGCCACGGTGTGCCGGTCATTCGGGGAGTACTCGGCGGATATGACCGCGGTCAGCGATCCGCCACGCAAGTATTGGGAGGCCGGCCCCGGCCAGATCCACGTCGGCTTCACCGACGCCAAGATCGCCAAGGTGCTTTCCCGCGGAAACCGTCTCGTGCCGGAGGTGTCCTACGAGGTCGCCGGCCGAATCCCGGTGGCGCCGCGGGATCTGGACTGGTTCATCACCAATCAGCCGAACCGCATCTTCCTCCGGAACTGGCGCGAGGCCCTCGAGTTGCCGGAGTCACGGCATCCGGACACCTTCGACGACTGCGGCAATCTGTTCGCGGTCGGTATCCCGATGACGCTGGACGCCCTCGTCGACAGCGGCAAGGTCGCCGACGGTGACGTCATCATGATGTCGGCCTTCGCCCACGCCGGTGACTTCGCCGCGGCCTGCGCGGTGCGTTGGTCCGGACGGTCGTGACCCCGCGCGGGTCCACCGTCGCAGATACGCCGGTGCGGTGTGACCTCAACGAGTCGGCGTTCGCACCGCTGCCCGCCGTCGTCGAGGCCATGGCGACCGCCGTCCGCGACGCCCATCGATATCCGGAGTTCAGCGCCGACCGGCCGCGCCTGGCCATCGCCGCCCATCTGGGGATCGGCGCAGACCAGGTGACGGTCGGTCCGGGTGGAACCGCGGTGGCGCAGGCGATTCTGGCGGACGCCGTGTTGTGCGCCCGTGGACGCGGGATCGCCGGGCCCACCATCCTCACACCCGCCCCGACCTTCGACGGGTTCGGCATTCTCGCGCGGATCCTCGGCGTGCGACTCGTCACCACACCTCTCGACGAGCATGGATGTCCCGACCTCGATGCCCTGGCCGCTGCGGTCGACTCCTCGTCGGCCGCGGTGATCCTGTGTTCACCGCACAATCCGACCGGCGCCGTGCTCGGCGAGTCGCGCCTGCGCGCGTTCCTCGCGGATCTCGACACGGCGCTCCCGGTGATCCTCGACCAGGCCTACATCGAGTACTGCGAGCGCCCGGTCGATGCACTGGCCATTGCCGCGGAGTTCCCGAATGTCTGTGTGCTACGCACCTTCTCGAAGGCCCATGCCCTCGCCGGGGTCCGGATCGGGTACGCATTCGGCGCGCCGTCGGCGGTGGCCGGCGCACGCAGCCAGGAGATACCCTTCGCGATCAGCGCGGCCGCGGCCGCCGCGGCGCCGGTGGCACTGCTGGCCCACCGGGAACTCGACGCGCGGATGTCGGCCGTTCGCGCCGAACGCACACACCTCGCACGGTCCCTCGCCTCCGTGGGTGTGCAGGTCCTCGACGGCCACGCCAACTTCGTCTACCTACCGGGTGCCGACGGCCTCGCCGTGGGACGGGCGCTGGCCGCGAACGGGATCCACGGCAGGTTCTGTGGCTCGGACGGTTTCCTCCTGACGGTCCTCGACCGTGCGGTCACCGAGCGGATCATCGGTACCGTCGTTCGCACGCGGAAAGCCGGTCTGCCCCGCACTCACGAGTCGCCGTCGAGGAATCGGGTGATCAGCCGCCAGGCGGAGTCGACGAGGGCCTCATCGAGTTCGTCGGCGACCACCGCACCCAGGTAGTCACCGTGTGCCGCGGGCACCACCAGCGCTCGACCATCCGGGACGAGCCGGCTCATCGCGAGGGTGTGTTCGCCGCGGACGATGTCGTGGTCACCGCCGACGAACATCGTCGGCGCACGCAGGTTCGCCAGGGCGGCGTCGGTCCAGTCGACGAATCCACGCATCAGGGTGACGTCGAGTTCGAACATCCGGCGAAAGTCGTCCGGGGCGGGGTTGATTCGGCGATAGGCCTCGGCGAGCAGCGGCGGCACCCCGTCCGGATCCGGATCGTCGAAGGAGTCCCAGAAACCGTCGATCATGCCGTCGCGGCGCGTGAAACCCGAGGCCACCACCACACGCCTGGTGAGCTCGGGCCGACTCAACGCGAACCGCAGGACCGTCGGCCCGCCGTTGGAGAAGCCCATGATGTCGACCTGTCCCACACCGAGTGACTCCACCAGCGCCGCGATGTCGGCGGCGGAGTTGTCGAAGGTGTACGGCCGGCGATGGTGTGGGGTGTGGCCGTGTCCCTGCAACTCCACGGCGATCAGTGTGCGGTGTGGGGACAGCACGCGGATCCCGTGACCCCAGTCGACGTCGATCACACCGGCGCCGCCGTGTACCAGGACCAGCGGTGTGGAACCGTCGTCGGGTCCGTGGATCTCGTGGTACAGGTCGATCGTGGTCATCTCGGGCCTCTCGTGGTGGTGGTGTGTGGCCGGTGGTGCCGAGTGGTCGGGTACGTGCGCCGCGGTCATACGTGCGGTCATACGTGATGACCGTCGCCGACCGTGGAACTCACCGGTCGCACATCGGACAAATCGGCCCCGCCGAGCGAACGCTCGCTATAATCTGAGTTCTACTTGTGTCGTTCGTCACCGAGGAGTGAGCGTGTTCCCTGGAGTTTTTGCTGCCCGTACCCCCGACAAGCCCGCCGTGATCCGCGCGTCCACCGGCGAGCAACTCACCTACGCCGAGCTCGACGAGTACTCCACCCGACTGGCCAATCACCTCGAGACCCTCGGGCTGAAGCCCGGCGACTGCATCGCCATGATCTCCGAGAACGATCTGCACATGTTCGTGGCCTATTGGGCCGCGCTCCGCAGCGGGCTCTACATCACCGCCATCAACCATCATCTGACCGCGGAGGAGACGAACTACATCCTCACCGACTCCAACGCCCAGGTGCTGTTCGCCGGCGCCTCGGTGGCCGCCGCCGTCGAGAAGAGCGGCGACATCTCCGCTCTCGCCGTGCCGGGCCACCGCATTGCGTGGGGCGGCGACATCGCGGGCTTCGAGTCCTACGACGCCGTCCTCGCGAGCGCCTCCGCGCAACCGCGCACCGATCAACCGCGCGGCACCGACATGCTCTACTCCTCGGGTACGACCGGACGCCCCAAGGGAATTCAGACTCCGCTGCCCCAGGGCCAGGTCAACGAGATCCCGGACGCCTACACCGCGATCTTCGCCCCGATGTACGGATTCGACGAGAACTCGGTGTACCTCTCCCCCGCTCCGCTGTATCACGCTGCGCCACTGCGGTACTGCGGTGTGACCAACTCGGTCGGCGGCACCGTGGTCTTCCTGGACCGGTTCGACCCCGAGGACGCCCTCGCGGCGATCGAGAAGTACGGCGCCACCCACAGCCAGTGGGTGCCGACGATGTTCATCCGAATGCTCAAGTTGCCGAGCGAGGTTCGCGATCGTTACGACGTCTCCAGCATGAAGCTCGCCGTCCACGCCGCCGCCCCGTGTCCGGTCGAGGTCAAGCAGGCGATGATCGCGTGGTGGGGCCCGGTCATCCACGAGTACTACGCCTCGACCGAGGCCGCCGGTGCGACGTTCATCGGCCCGCAGGAGGCCCTCGATCACCCCGGTTCGGTGGGTAAACCGCTCCTCGGGGTCGTCCACATCTGCGACGAGGACGGCAACGAACTCCCCGTCGGCGAAGTCGGGCTGGTGTACTTCGAGCGCGAGGAGGTGGCCTTCGAGTATCACAACGACCCGGCCAAGACCGCCGAGGCCCGCCACCCGGCACACGAATTGTGGTCCACCACCGGCGATGTGGGATACGTCGACGACGAGGGCTACCTCTATCTGACCGATCGCAAGGCGTTCATGATCATCTCCGGCGGCGTCAACATCTACCCGCAGGAGGCCGAGAACGTCTTGGTGAATCATCCCGCGGTGTTCGATGTGGGTGTCATCGGTGTCCCCGACGCCGATCTCGGTGAGGTCGCCAAGGCCTGCGTGCAGTTGGCCCCGGGGTACACGCCGTCCGACGAACTCGCCGCCGAACTGCTCGAGTTCACCGGGTCACGCATCGCCACCTACAAGGTTCCGCGGTCGGTCGACTTCGTCGACGAACTCCCCCGCACACCCACCGGAAAGCTGGTCAAGGGCATTCTGCGCAAGTCCTACTGGCCCTCGACGGTGTAGGCCGCCGGTGTAGCCCACGATCACGAGCCCATAACATTCCTGCGCGACGCTAACGATCTCCCCGGCCCGACGGATATTCCCCTTGTCGGGATCACACAGTCGGGACCACACAGTCGGGACCACACAGTCGGGACCACACGATCCACTCCGGGTCGGGGAGATCGCGAGTCCGCGCCATGCGCACACTCACCGAATACCGTCGCACGCAGCCGCGTGGCGGACGTCCAACTCACCATCGAAACCGCTGCCACACAGGCCCTCCCATCCGAATCGCGATGGCCCTGACCGCCACGATCGGCTGTTCGCTGATCGCCGGCGTCGGCCCGGCTGCCGCCGAGCCGGTCAATACCACCACCACGCCGGCCCCGGACTCATCCACACCGGCCGATCCGTCGACGCAGCCCAGCCCGTCCACGCACCCCAACCCCACCACATCGCCCGGCCCACCGGTCACGTCGTCGTCCGAATCGAGCCCGAGTCCGCTGCGCCGTGCTCTGATCACCGCCGTCCTCGACGGCGCCCATGACACCGTCGCCGGGGTGACCGTCCGCATCGCGGCACCGTCGCCGTACGTCTACGAGCTTCCTGCCACCATCGACTCGCCGACCGACTCGATCCCCGTTCGGGTACTCACCGTTCCCGCCGGACTCACCCTCGTCGGTCCATCGGACTTCACCATCGGCCTCACGCCCGGCGAAACCGTCACCTACACGGTGCATCTCACCACTGCATCGACATCGCCGGGATCCCCTGGCGGAACCGTACCCGGCCGTGATCCCGCGGGCCGCGTGCCGCTGACCTCCATCCCGTCGGGTCCGATCACGCGGTCGTGACGTCGGCCGCGTGAATGACATTGTCCGCCCATTTCCTATGCACGGCTAACGACCGGACCGGGTCGCGCGACACACCCCATGCCGGCACCGGCACTCCGCATTCCAATCCGCATTCGAACCAGGGTCGGGGAGACCTCGGGAATCATCATGAGCCGAAAGCACTTCCGCGTCATCCGCACCGCTGCACTCCCATCGGTGGCGCTCGTCGTGGCCACCATGACAGCGGGCATCGCCGCGGCCGAGACACCACGACCACCACCCCACCGCCGATCGCGTCCACCACCACACAGACCACACCGCCGTCACCGGCAACCACACCACCATCCACCACCGGCAGCGATCCCGCTCCCCCGTCGACACCCGCGTCGACCAGCGTTTCGGTTCCGCCGTCGGCACCATCGACCAGCAGTCCTACTTCGACGCCGCCGGAGGGCCAGGGAACGCTGAACCTCACCACCCGCGACACCGCCGGCAACCCGGTCCCCGGGGTGGTGATCGACTTCGCCGGACCGTCGGGCAGCCAACCGATTCCGCTTCCGGCGTCGATCAACAATTACCCGGGGTCGTACGGCATCACCGTCACCGACGTTCCGGCCGGCTATCGGCTCGTCGGTTCCGGCGGATTCTCCGTCGACATCGTCGCCGGGCAGACGGTGAGCCATGAGTTCACCTTCACCCGCACCGACAGCGGACTGAACTTCGGTTGGCTTCAGGTCACCAAACGCGATCGGATCGACGGCCACACGTTGCCCGGGCGCCCAATTCGCCGTGGCGACCTGCGACGGGCAGGGCCTCGGCGTGATCACCACCGACGCCGAGGGTATCGCGTCGAAACGGGTTCGCGGCGGATGTTACACCGCCCGCGAAATCGCTGCTCCCGCAGGTTATCTCAACGACGGATTGACCTACACCTTCGACGTGCTCGGCGGCCAGACCACCGATCAGTCGATCTACAACACCCGCGCTGGGTATGTCAGCTCCCGCAATCCCGCAGGCCGAGTACCGCTCTCATCGATCCCGTCGGGACCGGTGAACCGGCCGTGACGACCATCGTGAGCACGGCGACGCCGACGCGCGCCACACTGCACCGCATGGCCTTCCTCCTGGCCTGCCTCGCCGCGGCGATCCTGACCGGCTGCGCGACCACCGGCACACCGTCATCCGAATCCGGCACTTCCACGGTGGCACAGTCGGATCTGCGTCCACCGGTCAGTGCGCGAACGGGCGATCCGGGCGCCCCTACCTCGGTGACCGCGGGTGGCGGGACCGCCCCCACCGAATCCGTGGCCACCGATACCTCGGGCGCATTGCTGCCGCCCCAGGATGTCGGCCACCTCGGCTGGTGGGTGGACTCGGCGCTACCCGGCTCGGGAACCGGCACGGTGGTGATCACCGGGCACGTCGACGACGTCGACCAGGGACGGGGATTCGCCGCCCGATTCGGTTCACTGACACCAGGATCCGAGGTCACCCTGCAGACCGCGGGCGGCGATACGGTCCGGTATCGGATCCGGGATGTTCAGACCGCCGACAAGGAAAACGGTTTCCCCGCAGCACAACTCAACCGGCTCGACGGACCGGAGACACTGGCACTGGTGACCTGTGGCGGACCATTCGTCGGTCCACCACTCGGATATCGGGACAACATCATCGCCTGGGCGGTCCGCTCCTAGACCGCCGACCGCATGCGCAATCGCGTTGACAGCGCCCACCCACCCACTGACTGTGCTCGCCTACCCGTTGGTCGAGCCCGACGAGGCGCCAGCCGAGGAGGTGTCGAGACCTCCGCAGGTTGCGCTGGGAAGACACAGAGCGCTGTCAACGCGAAAGCAAGCGCTGTCAACGCAATTCAGAGCGCTGTCAACGCGAAAGTGAGCGCTGTCAACGGATTTCAGAGCGCTGTCAGCGTGGTTCAGGGCGCTGTCGACGCAGCGAAAGAGAGTGGTGCTCAGGCCAACTCGATGAGTTCCTGATACTCGTCACTCCAGTGGTCCTCGGTGCCGTCGGGCAGCAGGATCACCCGCTGCGGCTCCAGGGCCGCCGCCGCACCGGGATCGTGGGTGACCAGGACCACCGCTCCGGTGTAGCTGCGCAGAGCCTCGAGGACTTGCTCACGCGAGATCGGATCGAGATTGTTGGTCGGCTCGTCGAGGAGCAGCACGTTGGCGGCCGAGGACACCAGCCCGGCCAGGGTCAGGCGCGTCTTCTCGCCGCCGGACAGCGTGCCCGCGGGCTGGTCGAGTTGGGCGCCGGAGAACATGAACGCGCCCAGCAGCCCTCGGAGATCCTGCTCCCCCGCGTCCGGCGCGGCGTGCCGGATGTTCTCCCACACCGACGCGGCGTCGTCGAGGGTGTCGTGTTCCTGGGCGAAGTAGCCGATCTTGAGTCCGTAGCCGGGTTCGATGGAGCCGGTGTCGGGGGCCTCGGCGCCGGCCAGCAGCTTGAGCAGCGTCGTCTTTCCCGCACCGTTGAGACCCAGGACGACCACCCGGCTGCCCTTGTCGATGGCCAGATCAACGCCGGTGAAGATCTCCAGCGAGCCGTAGTTCTTCGTCAGGCCGGAGGCCATCAGCGGGGTCTTTCCGCACGCGGCCGGCTCGGGGAACCGGATGTGTGCGGTCCGGTCGGCTACCCGCTCCTCGTCGAGCGCATCGAGCATCCGGTCGGCCCGCTTGAGCATGTTCTGCGCCGCGGTGGCCTTGGTGGCCTTGGCGCCCAGTTTGGCCGCCTGCGTGCGCAGCGCCGAAGCCTTCTTCTCCGCGTTGGCGCGTTCGCGTTTACGACGTTGCTCATCGGTGGCGCGGGCGTCGAGGTATCGCTTCCAGCCCATGTTGTAGATGTCGGCCTCGCCGCGCACCGCGTCGAGGAACCACACGCGGTTCACCACGTCGGCGAGCAGGTCGACGTCGTGGCTGATCACGATGAGTCCACCCTCATGGTTCTGCAGGAATCCACGCAGCCAGGTGATCGAGTCCGCGTCGAGGTGGTTGGTCGGCTCGTCGAGCAGCAACGTGGTCTGCGATTTGCCGGCACCGTCGGAAGCGGCGAACAGGATGCGCGCCAACTCGATTCGACGTCGCTGCCCACCCGACAACGTCCGCAGTGGCTGACCCAGCACGCGGTCGGGCAGGCCGAGGCTGTGACAGATCCGCGCCGCCTCGGATTCGGCGACGTATCCGCCGAGTGCCGAGAATCGCTCTTCGAGTTGCCCGTACTTGGTCACCGCGCGATCGCGGACCCGCTCATCGGCGGTCTCGGCCATGAGCGCCTGCTGCTTTTCCATCTGCCGCAGGATGGAGTCGAGGCCGCGCGCCGACAACACCCGATCCTTGGCGAGGACCTCGAGGTCACCCTCTTTCGGGTCCTGCGGAAGGTAGCCGATCTCGCCGCTGCGGACCACGGTGCCGGCGTACGGTTCGGTCTCTCCGGCCAGGATCCGCAGTGAGGTGGTCTTGCCTGCTCCGTTCCGACCGACCAGGCCGATGCGATCGCCCGGCTGGATACGTAGCGCGGAACCGGGCGCCGACAGCAGGGTCCGAGCGCCCGCACGGACTTCGAGGTCGGTCGCGGTGATCACGACGATCGAGTCTATCGACTTCACCGACGGCGACCGAATCGGCGAAAGGCGGCGACGGTCACCGCACTCGATTGGGTAGAGCCACTAAGGGTCCACTACAGTAGCTTAGGCTCACCTTATTGTGGGTCGTTATTGCCTGGCCCCCGACCCGATGCGCCCGACCGATGGAGATACGCGGTGACCACACCCCACCAGCTGGCACTCACCGATGCCGGTGCGATCAGTCTCGGGGTGATCATCTGTTGCTACACCACCGAACGCCGGGATCAGCTGGGCGCCGCGATCGACGCCGCGGCGGCTCAGCTCGGCGCGAATGACCGCCTCATCGTGGTCGCCGACCACAACGATGAGTTGCTCGGCTGGGTGAAGAGCCGGGTCCACGACGGGAACCGTCGCGTCGACGTCGTTCCCAACGCGCACGGCCGCGGACTGTCCGGCGCCCGGAACACCGGCCTCGACTGTTCGGACGAGGATGCTCTCGTCTTCCTGGACGACGATGCGGTGCTCGCCACCGATGGTCTGGCGGCGGTGCGTCGCGCATTCGGTGATCCGTCCGTCGTCGCCGTCGGCGGAGCGGTCACACCGCGGTGGCCCGCCGGCACCGCACCCCGCTGGTTCCCCGACGAGTTCGGTTGGGTCGTCGGCTGCGACTACCGCGGCATCGCCGAGGACGGCGCCGACATCCGCAATCCCATCGGCGCCGCCATGGCGGTGCGGCGGTCGGCCCTGCGCGAGATCGGTGGTTTCGCCACCGAGCTCGGCCGCGTCGGCGACCTCCCGGCGGGCTGTGAGGAAACACTCATGGGTATCGAACTGCATCGCGCGTTCCCCCGGGGGCGTGTGGTCCGCGACGTCGGCTTCGGCGTCGCCCACAGCGTGTCGACCGATCGCGAATCCGCCCGCTACTTCCTGCGACGGTGCCTCAACGAGGGAAAGTCCAAGGCGGTCCTGTCGAGGATGGCCGGTTCCGGCGACGCCCTGTCCGCCGAGACCTCCTACGTGCTGCGGACCATCACCTCCGGCGCGCTGCGCTACCTCTCCCACCTTCTGCGCGGCGACGCGGCCGCGGCCGCCCGCCTGGCGATGATGATCATCGGGGTCGCGGTCACCGCCGCCGGCACCGCGTGGGGCACCGGTGCCGGTGCGCGACAGCGCGCCGGCACCGACTCCCGGCTCGTGCCGGCGCGGTCGCGGCGTCGCCGGGCGTCCTCGATCGGACCCGACGATCTGGTGACCGTGGTGATCCCCACCATCGGCCGCGACCTGTTGATCGATGCCGTGGATGCCGCTCTGGCACAAGACCATCCGAACATCGAGGTGATCGTGGTGGACAATCGCCCGGGACACGGGCGGGTCGCCTCCATCCTCGCTGATCGTCGTGATCCGCGGCTGCGCATCGTGACCGAGACGTTCCCCGGCATCTCCGCGGCCCGCAACGCCGGTATCCGTGCGGCCCGCGGCCGCATCGTCGCGTTCACCGACGACGACGCCCACCCGGCCACCAACTGGGTGAGTGCCGTCGTGGCGGCGTTCACCGACGATACGACCGGATCGGTGGGCGCGGTCACCGGACGCGTCGTCGGGATCGACACCCCCACCGAGCTGCAGGAACTGTTCGAGGATGCCAAGGTTTTCGACAAGGGCTCCGACGCGATGATCTGGGCGTTGACACCCGAACCGGAGCATGTGGCCGCCGGTGTCGCCGGGCCGCACAACTTCTTCTTCCCCTACACCGCCGGACAACTCGGCAGCGGCAACAACTTCGCGCTGGATGTCGAGATCCTCTCCGACACAGGCAATTTTGACGAACGACTGGGGACCGGCACCCCGTCCAACGGCGGCGAGGACCTTGACCTCATGCGCGAGATCATCTTGTCCGGATGGGCCATCGCGTACCGGCCGGATGCGGTGGTGACCCACTATCACCGCGACAACATGGACGATCTGCGGACCCAGGCCTACGGATACGGCACCGGAATGTCGGCGTCGGTGACCAAACTGCTGTTCTCCCGCCATGCCGTTGCCGTGGCCAAGCGGATCCCGGCCGGACTCTGGGCGCTGCTCGTTCCCGGGTCGGAGAACACCTCGGCGTTCTCGCGTGCCCAGTGGCCCGCCGAACTGCGCAGCCTGGAATTGCGCGGCTATCTCGCGGGTCCGCTGCTGTTCGGCCGCGGCCACCTCCGCTGCCGTGGCCGTCGGCAGCAGGTCACCGGGCCACGGACGGATCACGCGTCGTGACACTCACAGTCTCACGATCCTCGGCTCGGCAGACCACACCGGATGCACCCATCTCCTACGGATTTCCGCCCGGTGGAGCGCTCGTCGTCGGTGGGGTACTGGCCGCAACGCTTCTCGTGCTCGATGTGCTGGACGGACTCGGTGCCGACCCACTTCCCGCCGCCGTCCGCGCACTTCTGGTGTTCGCCGGAATCCTCACCCTGCCGGGCATCCCGATCGTCGTGGCGCTGCGGATCCCCGGTCGAGCGCTGGCGGGGATCCTTATCCCCGCCATCTCGTTGTCGGTGACCGTCCTGCTCACCCAGACCACGATCGTCGCCGACTGGTGGAGTCCGCTGCGCTCCCAGGCGATTCTGACCGCAGGTTCGCTCGCCGCCTGCATCTGGGCCCGTCGCACCCTGCCCGCGCATACCCGCACGGGCTCATTCGGATTCGACCGAGCCCATTGGACCCGGCGCCGCGCGGTGGAACTCTCCGCGCTCGCCGCGTCGTTGGGATGCTTCGGGCTGGCCGTCGCCGATCTCGACGTCGCCGACACCGGCCGATTCGGGGTCATCCCCGCCCTCGACCCCGTCTATTTCCTCGGACTCGGCCTGCTGGCCGCGGTCATCGTGGCGGCACTGCTGTCACGACGACTCGACACCCTCGTCCTCGGCGCCGTCACCGTCGTCACGGTGGCCTACAACTCGATGCTGGTCGGCGGCGCCACCGGCGAAACATCCATCCCCACCTCGTTCGTCCACCGCGGCTTCATCGACGTCCTGGCCGCCAGTCACCATCTCCCCGACCAGATAGACGCCCGCTTCAGCTGGGCCGGATTCTTCACGATGTCGGCCCACGTGAAGGTCGTCGGCGGAATCGGTGACCTGACGCCGGTGCTGCTCTGGGCGCCGTTCGTCGCCGGGGTCGTCGTGTCATTCGGCATCTACGCGATCGCGATCGCCATCACCGGCCGTGCCCGACTCGCATGGGTGTCGGTACTGCTCTACCACGGGTTCAATTGGTACCAGCAGGATTACTTCTCGCCGCAGTCCATGGCGATCATCGGATACACGGCCATCCTCGGCACTCTGCTATGGCAGTTGCGCGCCGCGCCGTTGCCGCGACTCGACGGTGGCCGGATCGCGGGTATCGTCAACGGATTCCGCCGAACTCCGGGGCGGGTGCCGGGCTTCGGTCCGGGCCGGACGGTGGGCATCGAGATGGTCCTCATCGTGATCATCGCGGCCAACACCGTGTCCCACCAGATGACGCCCATGCTCACCGTGCTGGCGCTGGCGGCCTTCGCCGCCACCGGGACCACCCGCTACCGCACCCTGTGGCTTGCGGCCGGACTGATCTTCGCCGCCTGGTTCTCCTACGGCGCCACCGACTTCTGGCTCGGGCATCTGCAAAGCCTGGTCGATGAGGTGGGCAAGGTGGGTCAGTCCGTCGAGGCCGGCCTCGGCGATCGCCTCAGCGGCGATCCGACCTACACCCGCATGCAGTATCTGCGGATGCTCGCCTCCGGTGGCTTCGCCGTCGTCGGACTGATCGGTTGGCTGATCTGGCGGTCCAAGAAGGCCTGGCTGGTCGGCGGGTTGCTCTGCGCCGCACCCTTCGTCCTCGTCGCCCTGCAGAGCTATGGCGGCGAGATGATCATCCGCTGCTTCCTGCTCGCGTCTCCCGTGCTGGGACCGTTCGCCGCGCTGGCACTGGCCGCAGGCGGCGCCGCACTGCGACGACGACTACGCGCCACCCACCTCCGATACCTCGGATACGGGTTGCTGTGGGCAGTGGTGATGATCCTGGCGCTGCTCGAGACCACCAACCGCGGTCTGAACACGGCCTTCGAGGCGACCACCCGCGACGAGGTCACCACGACCGACGATTTCATCGCCTCAGTCCCGCCGGACGCCACGGTGATGAGTTTCAGCTACGCACCGCAGAGCACCGGCGTGCGGCGCATCCTCGACCCACACGGGCCGCGGTTCTCCTTCATCGACTCCTTCCCGTGTCTCGACGACGTCGCGCGGTGCGCCCGCGAGCGATGGCCGGACTATATCTACGTGACCAATCAGGGATTGAAGATGCTCGAACTGCAATACGGTCAGTCACCCGACGCGCTTCGGGACGCCGTCGACGGGCTGATACGGACCGGCGAATATCGCCTCGTCGTCCGTACCGAGAATGTCGAGATCCTACGCGCCGGAACACCTTTGGAGGACCAGTGAGCATCACCGTCGTTCTGCTCGTGATCAGCGCGGTACTGCTGGTGCTGGGTGCGGCGCTACGCGAGTTCGAGGTGGGCTCCGACGGCGCATCCCGCCGGGGCACGCTGGCCCACCGACTCACCCTGGTCACCGCCGGATGCGTCATCGTGGCAGCGTGTCTGACCTTGCAACGGTTGGCGGCAATGGCACTGTGAGGCGCCATGGACACCGCCGAAGACGTTGCCTGGCCATGGTCATCGGCGTCGCCGCGTCGGCGATGATCAGCAATGGTTGCACCATCGGCGACGGCCACGGTCTCCACAATGCCGCCCGGACGACGTGTCTGAGCGACCGCGGCCCGGACGGATCCGGTGCCACCCCCGAGACCGTCGACCGTGCCCTGTGGAAACGAACATTCCTCGACACGTTCGACCGGTGCGATCTCGGCGACCAGTGGGGTACCTATTCCGGCAGTCCCGGGGGCAATCCGGTGGGCCACTGGGATGAGTCGATGGTGTCGGTCGACGCCGGCGTGATGCGTCTGTCCGGCAAGAAGACCCCCTCCGGATGGGTCACCGGGGGCGTCTCGAATTACCCGGTCACCCAGACCTACGGACGGTGGGAGATCCGCATGCGCGCGACGCCGAGCGCGGATCTGTCCTACCACATGCTGTTGTGGCCCAAATCCGACGAGTGGCCGCCGGAGATCGACTTCGCCGAGAGCATCGCCTCACGGAGAGACGCGATCTCGGCGTTCGTGCATTGGAAGGACGACGGGGAGAACCGCAAGTCCCAGGCGGATGCCACCGGTGACTTCGCCGACTGGCATGTCGTCGGTGTCGAGTGGCTTCCCGGACTGATCCGGTACCTCCTCGACGGCAAGGTGTGGGCCGAGGTCCGCTCGGCCGAGATGGTACCGACGATTCCCATGTGGTTGGGCATGCAGGTGGAGGCCGGCGCATGTGAACGGCGCGCGGACTGGGGAATGACACCGTGCGCGGCCGGTGAACCGCGTCCGGTCACCGCCGAGGTCGACATCGACTGGGTGACGGTCTACGCACCGGTCGATGACGTGGCCGCGTTCACCCGCGCCGGATACCTCCGGCCGACCCGGGGCGCGATCCAGCTCCGCGACAGGTGATCTCGAGACCCCCTTGCGCGGTGGCCGGCGGATCGAACCCGCTCAGGACGCGATGCGCTCCGGGGTCGACGACCGGACGACGGGACGCAGCGGGGCGCGTCCCGATACCGCACGCGCCACCGGAATGATCACCAGTGCCGCCGCGGTGCCCTCGGCCAGGATCATCGCCCAGCCGGCGGCGACCAGGCCGTGCTCACCGATCCAGAATGCGGTGGCCGACAACATGATCGTGGCGCTGATGATCTGCACGACGAGCGCCGGCCACAACCGGCACCGTACCCGGGAGATCGCGACGTAACAGAGTCCGACCGCCGCCAACGGCAGAGCCACCGCTCCCAGACGCAGGAGCGGCGCACCGTATTCGGCGTAGTCGGGGCCGGCCAGGCGCAGGAACAGCGGACCGATCACCTCGAAGCCGACGGCCGCCACCGCCGCCCCGCCGATCATGATCGCCACGAACAGTCGTGTGAGCCGCAGTGCCGCAGTCGAATCGGGCCCCGCACCGAGACCATCGACACCACCGTCGGCGTCTCCGCCGGGTCGGCGATCGACGCCGGCGGCGCTCATCGACGCGACATACGGTCCCAGCATCATGGTCAGCAGCACGAGCACCGCGCTCACCAGTGACCAGACGATCGAGAAGTAGGCGTTGTGATCCGCGCCGACCCGCGCGATCACCACCGGGGGCAGGATCAGCGGCGTGATCGCACTCGCGATGTACACGCCGTAATTGCCGGCCAGGAACCGGCCCTGATCGCGCAGCGGCGGCATCAGGGTCGCATCGGCCCGCGCAACCCGACGTCGAAGTTCCCGTCCGGCGAACCACCACAGGACGCCGCCGGCCACCGCGGCTGTGACGATCCAAGTGCCGACGAGGCCCGCTCGACTGGCGAGTCCGGCGAGGGCGATCGCGCCGAGGAGTTTGACGACGGCGTGGATGACGTTCTTCTGTGCCGACCAGGTGGCCCGGCCCATGGCGATG
The DNA here is from genome assembly GCF_040049135.1 of Gordonia sp. VNK1. Classification (NCBI taxonomy): domain Bacteria; kingdom Bacillati; phylum Actinomycetota; class Actinomycetes; order Mycobacteriales; family Gordoniaceae; genus Gordonia; species Gordonia sp. VNK1. The sequence continues at coordinate 157,837 of NZ_JBDZDJ010000006.1, forward strand.
CTCAGGTGATCGAGCAACGCAAACGAGGACAGGACCATCACCACGACCGGGAACAGCACGAGTTCGATTCTGCTGGTGAACATCTCATCGGTGGGCCCGACGAGCAGGAAACCCGTCGCGAGCACCGCGCCGCAGATGGCGCCGATGCCGAGTCCGAGGGTGGGCAGGGCGTAGCCCCGTCGACCCGCCACGGGCAGGAATCGCTCGAGATATGCCCCCAGACCAAGGTTCCCGAACGCCGAGAGCATCGTGGCCGTGGTGATCACCGCCGCCGCGGCCCCGACCTCGCGGGCCGGGTACAGGCGGCCGGCCACCACCCAGTAGACCAACCCCAGTGCTGCGGTGAGCATCCCGGATACGGCAACGGCGCCCGAGCTCTTGGCGAGCCCTGCGGATTCACCCGGCGCGCGCTGTCCCGATCCGCGGTCCCCCGGACCCGGTTCGCCTGCGACGCGGGCGGCGATCACCCCGCGAGTTCGTCGGAGACGACCTCGACGGCCGCCCCGGCACGCACGCCGTGCCGTGCCGCCGCGCGGTGGCTCCGCCAGTGCTTGAACTCCTGATTGATGGTGCGCAGCACCCGCATTCCGTCGCTGTAGGCGTTGAGGTTGCTGCGTCCGTGCAGACGCGGGCCCTCGAAGCTGCCGACCTCGGTGATCGCGAGTCCGGCGGTGGCGAGCCGGACATTGATCACCGTCTCGATCTCGAAGCCGTCACCCCACTGGGCGCGGCTGTACTGCGTCGGCGGCAACTCGATCTGCTCGGCGTGACGAGCCCAGAAGGCGTTGTAGCCGTAGCAGAGATCGGTGAACTTGGTATGGAAGTACACGTTGACGATGGTGTTGAGGACCTTGTTGCCCCATCGTCGCAGCGTGGTGATGTCGGTGCTGCCGCCACGTCCGACGAAGCGGCTGCCCTTGGCGAGATCGGCCCCGTCGATCAACGCGGTGACGAACAGCGGGATCTCGGCCGGGTCGGTCGAGCCGTCGGCGTCGATCATCACGATGATGTCACCGGTGCATGCCTCGATGCCGCAGGCCAGGGCGTTGCCCTTACCCGACCGGGACTGAGTGACGAAAGTGGCTTCGGGCCAGAGTTTTTTGGGCGACGGCGACGGTGTCGTCGGCCGAGTTCCCGTCGACGAAGACGATCTGATCGATGTCGTCGGGCATGCGGAATGCCACGTACGGGAGGTTCTTGGCCTCGTTCATGGCCGGGATGATGACCGACACACTCGGACGGCCCGTGCTGGCGTCGGAGATCGGCGACACCTCGGGCGATCCGGTCGAAGTGTCGGCTCGCGGGGTCTCGTGCATGCGGTCCCTACTCGTTGGGGTCGGTACTTCCTGAAGCTTGGCTTAGATTAGCGTAAAGGTTAGGCTAACCAAAGACCAGCCTGGAGTTGCTCTTCTCACCTCGGCGGAATTGCCGATGACCAAGAGGGTAGCCTACCCTAAGCACAGGTTGGGAACCAGGCATTCAGGAGCACGTTGATGACAACATTCGTGGACGGCCATCGCCGCCCAGCGCCCACCGGCGGCAAGGCGATTCGGCTGTCGAGAATCGCCGACCCGACCACGTTGCGGTCCCAGATCGTGCCGATGGACCATTCGATCACCCTCGGCCCGCTCGGACCCGTCCAGCACACCGAACGCATGGTGCGCCTGCTGTCGGATTCCGGTTGCGACGCCGTGGTGTTGCACCGAGGCCGGGTGGGACAGGTACCCCCGGCCGCATTCGCCTCCATGGGTCTGATCGTGCACCTGTCCGCCAGTACCTCCCTGGGACCGGATCAGGACGCCAAAGTTCTTGTCGGCGGCGTCGATTCGGCTCTACGCAGCGGCGCCGACGCGGTCAGCGTGCACGTCAACATCGGTTCCGGGACCGAGAGTGGTCAACTCGAGGACTTCGCGGCCATTTCGCGGGAATGCGAGACGCTCGGCGTTCCCCTGCTCGCGATGATGTATGCGCGCGGCCCGGCGATTCCCGCCCGGCCCACGACGGCGACGTTGGCGCATCTCGCCGCCATCGCCACCGACCTCGGTGCGGACATGATCAAGCTGGACTACGCCGAGTCGGCCGAGGCCATGCGCGCGGTCGTCGACTCCACCCCGGTGCCGATCTACGTCGCGGGCGGCGCGACGCGGGATGACGACGACGCCATCGCATTCGGCGCCCAGGTCCTCGAGAGCGGGGTCGCCGGCCTGAGCTTCGGCCGCAACATCTTCGGGGCGGAGAACCCCTACCGCGTGGCCAACACCCTCGCCGATCTGGTTCATCGGCGCAGCGTCGGGGTCTCGACGCTCGAATCCGCCTGATCACCAGGGCAATTCCACCCGGCCCTTCGCTTCGACAGCCCACATCATCGGCAGAACAGGAACACCCATGTCTTCGACCACCTCGAACGAGATCGTCGTCACCGATCAGATCATCCCGGAATCCGGTGTCACCCACGAGCGCTCCACCTCGCACTTCGGGTGGGTGGACGTCCGCGGTCTCACGGACTCAGTCCGGGACGCGGTCATCGCCGCCGCCCTGAACTATGGGCTGGACGGCATCATCTCCGACGACCCGGCCGTGCTCCGCGACCTGCCCCCCACCGTTCGTCGAATCCTGTTCTCCGACACCACCGGCGCCGTGGACTCCGATGAGACCGACTCGTCCGACGCCGATCTGGTGCTGGTCAATGACGCGAACTCGCCCGAGCACGCCCCGACCGCGGTCCACGTGGTCGTCTCCGATGCCCCCACCCTGTCGCGGGCCTGCGACCTGGTCCGCTACACCCCCTGGACCGTGCTCACCTTCACCGACCCGACCAAGATCCCGCTCGAGATCGTGATCGCGGCGGCGGAGAACTCCGGTGGTAAGACGGTGACCGTCGTCAACGACATCACCGATGCCGAGATCGTGAAGCTGGTGCTCGAGCACGGCTCGGACGGACTGCTGCTCGCCCCTCGGCACGCCGACGACGTCGTCGCACTGGCCGCCATCCTGACCCCGTCGGCCGACCGCGTGCAGTTGTCCCATCTGACGGTGACCGGCGTCGAGCACATCGGCATGGGTGAGCGTGCCTGCATCGACACCTGCTCGCTTCTCGAGCTCGACGAGGGGTGCCTGATCGGCTCCTTCGCCAGCGGAATGTTTCTGTCCTGCAGTGAAACCCATCCGCTGCCGTACATGCCGACGCGTCCGTTCCGGTGGAACGCCGGGGCCGTCCACTCCTACGTGCTCACCCCCGACAACCGCACCCGCTACGTCAGCGAACTGCGTGCGGGCCAGCCGATCCTCGCGGTTCGATCGGACGGCACGGCGCGCGAGGTGCGCATCGGCCGGGTGAAGATCGAACGCCGGCCGCTGATCTCGATCACCGCGACGAGCCCCGACGGCAAGGTCATCAACGTCATCGCACAGGACGACTGGCACGTCCGGTTGCTCGGCCCCGGCGGCAGTGTCAACAACGTCACAGAACTCCGGGCCGGCGACGTGCTTCTGGGTTATGTGCCGACCGAGGCCCGCCACGTCGGTCTGCCGATCACCGAATTCTGTGACGAGCGCTGACACAGTCGGGCAACGGTTCGCCGAAGTCTGCTCGGCGCAACCGGATTCGGTCGCACTGCAGATCGGCGAGCGACGCTGGAGCTACCGCGAGCTCGCGGACGAACTGAGCGCACGCAACGCCGAACTCGACCGCACCGAGCCCGACACCGCACGTCCGGTGGCGGTGGTGGTCGACGGCTCGCCCACCACCGTGCCGGCGATGCTGGCGGTCCTGATGTCGCCACGTCCGCTCATTCCGATCGACGCCGCCTCACCCGTATCGCGGATCGCCGGCATCGTGGCGGAGGTCGGCGCCCTGCTGCATCCCGACTCTGCGGTCACCGATCAGGCCGTCCCCGATCACGCCGTAGCCGGTGACCGGACCGCAACGACGCTGCACCCATCACCACGCCGCGCACCACTGGACGGCTGCGCGATCCTCGCGTTCACATCGGGCTCGACGGGAACGCCCAAGGCGGTTCGCCAGGGTCACGACCTGTGGCTGCATCAGGCACGTGATCTGTCCGGCCAACTCGGCATCACCTCCGGAACGGTGGTGGCGCAAGCCCTTCCACCGGGGTTCGGCGGCGGCCTGGACATCATCGTCACCAGCCTGCTCAACGGCGCGCATCTGGTGCTGGCCGACCCGCGACTGGACGGCACCGCCGAGCTGGTGGCCACGCTGAGCGCCTGCGCACCGGAGTCGTTGCAGTTGACCCCGGCGTTGCTGCGGGCCCTCATGGCGACCCCCGGCTGCGCAGCCGCGTTGGCGTCGGTGCAGGTGGTGGCCACCTGCGGCGAGGCCATCGACGCCGCCGACGTCGCCCGGCTGCGGTCGCTGGCCCCGACGGCAACCTTCGTCAACCGGTCCGGTTCCTCGGAGACCGGCAACCTCGCGTTCAACGTCTTCCCACCGCATCGACCGCTTCCAGCCGGCACGCTTCCCGCCGGAAAGGTCGCTTCCGGCAAGCAGATTCGCATACTCGGAGACGACGGGGCCACGGTCCCGCCGGGAACCACCGGCATCATCGAGGTGACCTCGCCCTACCTGGCGCAGGGCTACCTCGTCGGCGGCGAGATCATCGATTTCCCGGTGACCGCCACGGTGGACGGCCACGGCGCCCGACGGCATCTCGTCGGCGACGCCGGGCACCTCCTCGGCGATCAGCTGCACCTGACCGGCCGCGTCGACGACACCGTCAAGATCCGCGGATACCGCGTCGACGTCGGTGAGGTCGCCGCAGCGGCACGCGCCCTGCCCGACGTCGGCGACGCGGCGGTCGTGGTGCGTGAGATCGCCGGCCGGCCCGCCCTGGTGGCCTACGTATCTCCCCCGCCCGGGACCCGACCACCGGCGATCGCCGCAGTGCGACAAGGGTTGTCGCAATCCCTGCCGAGCTGGATGGTGCCCGCGCACACCGTCCTGCTCGCGGAACTACCGCGCACCGAACGCGGCAAGATCGACCGGATGGCGCTGCCCGACCCGGCCGTGCGCGCCGATCATGCCCCGCCGGCAACGACCACCGAACGCCTGCTCGCACCGATCTGGTCCGACCTGCTCGCCGTCACCGACATCGGCCGCGACGACGACTTCGTCGCGCTCGGCGGTGACTCACTGACCGTGCTCACCCTCCTCGATCGGGTCGACGACGCCTTCGGCGTGCGCCTGCCCGTCTCGGTGCCGGTCGTCGCCTCGACCCTTCGCGGGTTGGCCCGCGAGATCGACTCCGCCTCACCGACCACCGCGGCCGCCGAGGTGATCATGCTGCCGGGTTCACCCTCAACGCACGACACCGGCTCGACGACAACGGTCTTCGCCTTCGCCGGGGCAGGTGAGTCGGCGCTGGCCTTCGCGCCGCTGGCGCGTCGCTTACCCGGTGTCCGGATGATCGGACTGCACGCCCACGGTCTCGAATCCCGCGGGCTACCCGACTGGACCATCCGCCGCGCCGCCCGGCGCTGCGTGCGCCACATCCGGGCGGCCGCTCCCCACGGCCCGTACCGGTTCGTCGGACATTCCCTCGGCGGGGTCATCGCGATGGAGGCGGCGAACATCCTTGTCGCCGACGGCGAACGGGTCGAGCACATCGTCTGCCTCGACACCATCGTCACCGGTCCCCTGCAGCGACGCACCGAGCTGGAACTCGACTCGACAGTCGACGGTATGGATGAGGGGCATCGGGACTGCCGTGATCGCGACGTCCGAGATCACGGCGAAGCTGATCGGCAGGGCCTGCCCGCTACTCCCGACACCCCGACCGGCACGGCCGTGTGGCGCACCCGGCTGACCCTGATGACGGCCGGGTGGTGGCCCCGACCCACCGAGGAGCAGTGGTCGCTGTTCCACGAACTCGGCCGGCGTTCGGCGCTGCTGCACCGCCTGCGGCCCTGGCACGGGCCCGTCACCGTGGTGCTCGCCGAGGACAATCCCGACCCCATCCACTGGTGGGATGCGCTTGCCCCCGGACACGTCGGCATCCATCGGGTCACCGGCGACCACAACGGCATCATCCGGGCACCGCATGTCGACCGGGTGGCCGGTATCGTCGCCGACGCCGTCACCGGAGCCAGGGTATGACGGCGCGGTACGCGGTCCATGTGATGGCCCATCATCACCCGCATCTCTTCGCCGATCTCGTTGCCTCCCTGCGGCATCCCGACATCGACATCTATGCCCACATCGACCGGAAGGTGGATGAGGGAGGGTTCCGGAGGGCACTCGACCCCGACGCCAACGTGCACTTCGTCGACCGGGCCCGCCGCGTTCGGGTCCGGTGGGGTGCCCCGAGTGTCGTCACCGCGACGCTCACCCTGCTCGACACCTCCGCCGCCACGGGACGGCGATACCACCGCCACTCCCTGCTCTCGGGAACCGATCTCCTGCTGCGCCCACTCCCCGACCTGTTGGACGCGTGGGCCGACGACACGGAGTACATCCGGGTGGACTGTGAAGTGGACGGCGGCTCCGGCGGCTCCGCACCGGGGCGTCACAGTTCCACCATCACCCGGTACCACTTCGCCGATCATCCTGTCCTGCACCGCGTGTCGGGACGCATCCGGCGGCGTCCGGTCGATCCGCGGCTGTTCCGCGGATCCAATTGGTGGTCGCTGACCGACGCCGCGGTCACCGCCATCCGCACGACGTTGGCGCGCGACCCGGGATGGCGCCGAGACCTGCGGTTCTCGCTGTGCTCGGATGAGATCCTCTTCCATTCGATCCTGATGGCCTCGCCGTTCGCCGACGCCATGAACCAGAACTACGCCGGGTGCGTCCACCCCGACTATCGCGTCCTGTCCGACGAGTGCGTGCACTCCGATCAGACGATCCACGGTCAGCACTTCATCGACTGGAGTGATCCCGACGGGATCTCACCGCCGGAACTCGATGCCGATGCGCTCCGGCGGGCTCTGGCCGGCCCGGCGCTCTTCGCGCGCAAGGTCGGACCCGAGTGGACCTGGCGTGGCGGCGCGCTCCCCACACCGACCACCGCGCCGGTGGACGAGATCGCCCCGACCACCACCCGGCCGTCGCAGGTCCGGCAATGATCTGGCGATCGGCGAGTCGGGACCGACTGACCGTCAACGCCTCGGCGCTGATGGTCAGTTCGCTCGGCACCGGCGTCCTCGGGCTGGTGTATTGGATTGTCGCCGAACACTTCTTTCCCACCGCGGAGGTCGGACGCGCCTCGGCGGTGATCAGTTCGGCCACCGTCCTCTCGTCGCTGGCATGTCTGTCCCTCGGCGGTGCGTATCAGCGATTCCTGCCCGTCGCCGGCAACAGGTCACTGCGCTACATCGTCGGCGGGTATCTCCTCACCACCGCGATGTCGGTCGTCCTGGGAATCGGATTCCTGCTCATCGGTCTCGGCGACAAGATCCTTCACACCGCCGGGGAGCGCATCGGCTTCGTCGGCATGGTGGTGGCCTTCGCGCTGTACGCACTGACCGACCCGATCCTGACCGGGCTGCGCCGGGCTCCCGAGGTGGCGATCAAGAACATCACCCTCTCGGTGCTCAAGATCGCCCCGGTCGTCGCGTTGGCGGGTATCCCGTCGGCGTTCGCGATCGCCGGGTCCTGGGCGGTGCTGGCCGCGGTCGTCACCGCCGTGTTCGTCTTCCATTGTGTCCGTGTGGCATTGCGCCGCACCGACAGCGGCGCCGGACTCCCGACCGGCCGTGAGTTGATGTCGTTTCAGGGGGCGTTCTTCGCACTGATGCTGGTGTCGTCGGTGACCCCACTGGCACTACCCCTGGTGGTGGTCTCCCAGGCCGGCACCACCGAGAACGCCTACTTCAATCTGGCGTGGACGATGTGCTCGGCGGCCGGGATGCTGCGCGCCTCGGTCGGATCGGCGTTCGTCGTCGAGGCCTCACAACCCGGTGCGGACCGGGGCAGGCTGCTGCGGCAGCTGGGCAAGATGCTCGGCCTGATCACCGGTGTGGTGGCCGTCGGGCTGGCGGTCGGCGGACCGGTGATCCTCTGGATCGCCGGGCCGGACTACCTGCGCGCCGCGGGCCCGCTGATGGTGGTGATGGCGGTCGAATCGGTCGTCGAAACCGTTGTGGTGACGTATTTCCTGATCGCTCAGCTCCAGCGCCGAATGGGTCTGATGGTGTTCAGCCAGATCATCCTGGTGACCATCACCGTGGGTGGCGCATACCTGCTGATCGGTCCGATGGGTCTGGTCGGTGTCGCCGTCGCCTCCCTGGCCGCCGCCACCGTCACGTTGCTGATCGTCGCCCGGCCGATGTACGTCGGGGTCCGCCAGATGCTGCACGAGCGGCCGGATGTCGCCGTCGCCGACGTCGCACCCACCGGTTCCTGACGCCGGTTCCTGACGCTCTACGACGCCGTCCCGGCGCGCCGCGCCGCCAGGGTGGCCTCCACGACGCGTCGGCCGCAGAATGTCACGGTCTCGCGACTCGGGCGCCGCGCCACACACCGCACCGCGGCACGCGTGCTCACTCCGAACGTTCGGAGAACCCCGGTGGATCCGGGCCAGAGCAGATCCCGGATGACGTGCTCCGGCACCGGTCGCGCGCCGGTGCGTTCGGCGTGGGCGAGGGCGATCCGCAGATGCGCGGCGCGCTGCTGGGCGCTGTGACGAGTGCTCACCTGGGCGGGATGGATCCGGTACAGGTATCCGATCATCGGCACATTCCCGATCGCGCCGTGGCACGACAGTCGTGCGTAGAACTCGTAGTCCTCGGCGTGGGTGAAGTCGGCATCAAAGCGCATCCCTTCGCGTACGACGACGTCGCGGCGCATCATCACCGATGCGCCGCACAGACACCCGGCCAGCAGCAGCCGGTCGCGGCACGCACGATCGGTCCGCGGCATCCGCACCCGGACCGACATCGCGCCGAACAGTTCGTAGTCGGTGCCGCACGCGATCCCGTCGGGATGGCCGGCAAACCACTGCAGCTGGGCGGACAACCGGCCCGGCGGGCAGATGTCGTCGGCGTCCATCCGTGCGATGTAGTGTCCGGTGGCCTCGGACAGCCCGCGGTTGAGCGCGGCCACCAGGCCCGCATTGGGCTGTGAGATCACCCGGATCCGCGGATCGGCGAGGGTGGCCAGCTCCGCCATCCCGGCATCGGTGGAGCCGTCGTCGATCACCAGCAGTTCCAGATCGTCCACGCCCTGCGACAGGATCGATTCCGCCGCCTCGACGATGTATCTGGCCGCGTTGTAGGCCGGCATCAGCACGGTCACCGACGGCGCCCGGCCACCATCGGCGTTCACCATCGGGTCATCGCCACCTCAGCACCGCCGAGTACAGTCCGGGGACGAGCTTCACCAGGACCGCAAAGATCATCTCGCGGAGGTATTTTCCGGCCCACAGGGTCGGCAGGTCACCCAGTGAGATGTCGTCGCGGACCCGGGTCAGCGCGGTCCGATACAGATCGGAGCGATGGCCCGACGCATGCGCGGAACGCATCGCGACATGGGCCACCGATGTGAGCACCTCGCGATAACGGAAGCCGACGAAGTCGCGCCACCACCCCGCATCGCGGGTGGTGGCACAGATCAGTTGGCGGACATCGTCTTCGACGACAAAGAGATCGAGCGTCGAAGGACTCAGGGCGGTCGACAGGGAACCCTCGCGATAGAGGTAGCGGTACAACGGCTCCGCCACGAGGGCCACACGTTCCACCGACAGGGACAATCGGACGCTGGTGGCGAAGTCCTCATACGCCTGATCCTGTGCCCAGGGTCGCTCACCGAGAATCTCGCGGCGGAAGAGTTTGGTACAGGCGTACGCCTTCGCCCGTCCGCACAGGATCTCCCGGGCATACTGCTCGCCGGTGAGGACCGCCGCGGGCGGCGACGCCTCGTCGATCTGGAGTACCACACCGTTCTCGTCGACACGACGCGTCCGCGTCACGCCGATCTGCGCGTCGTGTGCGGTCATCGCGGCCACGATCCGGGCGACGAAATCGGCGTCGGCCTCGTCGTCGCTGTCGAGAAACCAGACGAGATCGGTCTGGACCGCCGCCAGTCCGGTGTTGCGGGCCCGGCCCAGTCCCCCGTTACGTGGTTGCCGGATCAGGCGGAACTCACGTCCGGCGTCATCGAGTGTCTGCCGGGCGACGGGAACGGAATCGTCGTCGCCGCAGTCGTCGACGATGACGATCTGGTCGACGGGATAGGTCTGTGCCAGAACCGATTCGATGCAACCACGGACATAGGGAGCACTCCGGTAGACCGGAATGATGACACCGACGCTCGGCTTCACGCGGCACATCCCTCCTTCCCGGTCCAGGCGATTAAGGATAGCCTAAGCACATTCACATGCCGGGGGCGGGATCGCGGGAAGCACCTCGTGTACACGCCACCGCGGCCGCACGTAGGGTGACACTGTGACCGACACCACTGCGACGACCGACACCACCCCCCGTGCGAACACCGCATTCCCCGCTCCCGACCTCACCGGTCGTTCGGCCCTCGTCACCGGTGCCAGCCGTGGCATCGGCCTGGCCATCGCCACCGAACTCGCCCGCCGCGGCGCCGCCGTCGTCATCACCGGCCGCAAACCCGACCCCCTCGCCGAGGCCGCGGCCGCCATCCGGGCCGAGGTGCCCGATGCCACCGTCACCGATGTACCCGGCAACACCGGCGACGCCGACCACCGCACCGCCGCGGTCGCGGCCGCCGTCGCCCAGGGCGGTATCCACATCCTGATCAACAACACCGGGATCGCCCCGACCGCGGGTCCGCTGATGGATGCCGACCTCGACGCGGTGCGCAAGACCTTCGACACCAACGTCGTCGCCGCACTCGGCTTCATCCAGGAGGCATATCGGGCCGGGATGGCCGAGACCGGCGGCACGGTCGTCAATGTCGTGTCCGTCGCCGGGCTTCGCTCCACCGGCGTGATCGCCGCATATGGCGCGTCGAAGGCCGCACTGATCCGCCTCACCGAGGAACTCGCGTGGGAACTGGGCCCGGCCGGGATCCGGGTCAACGCGATCGCCCCGGCGATCGTGCGCACCAAGTTCGCCGACGTGCTGATCAGTGGCGACAACGGGGCCAAGGCGATCGCCGGTTACCCCACCGGTCGCCTCGGCGAACCCGAGGACATCGCCCGCGCGGCGGCCTTCCTCGTCGGCGACGAATCATCGTGGATCACCGGGGAGACGCTCCGGGTGGACGGCGGCCTGATGTCCACCGGTTCGATGTGAGCGCGACGGGCGCACCGTCGCGATGAGCAGCACATCCGTGATCGTCGTGGGCGCGGGCCCGTCCGGCCGTGCCCTCAGCCACCGACTCCTGCACCACGGGGTCGCGGTGACGCTGATCGATCCGGCGCCGCACCGGCGCTGGACGCCCACCTATGCCGCCTGGACCGACGAGGTGCCCACCTGGGTGGGCGGTGACCTGGTCGCGGCCCGCGTCGACTCGGTCTCGGTCTATGCGTATCGGCGGCGAGACATCGCCCGCGGCTACACCGTCTTCGACACGCAGCGACTGCAAACCGGACTCCCGATCGACGATGCACACGTGATCGACGCGAAAGCCGTAGAGGTACAGACTCATTCGGTGATCACCGGCGACGGCGAGTCGATCACCGCCGACCACGTGATCGACTGTCGCGGCACCTCGGCCCGTCACCTGCCACGCCAGACCGCCTACGGTGTGATCGTCGGAGACGACGACGCGCGCCGGGTGCTCGACGGATCGCCGGCCATCCTGATGGATTGGCGCGCACCGGAACACACCGCGCCGTGGCAGCACGGCGGACCGTCGCCCTCGTTTCTCTACGCCGTGCCACTCGGTGAGGACACGGTCCTGCTCGAGGAGACCTGTCTGGTGGGCCGGCCCGCCCTCCGGATTCGTGAGCTGCGCGACCGTCTTGCCCGTCGTCTTGCCGCCTACGGCCTCGCCGACGCCCGCCTCCGCGGCTCGGAGACGGTGGCGTTCCCCATGCTGCCCGACACCCGAACGCCCTGGGAGACAACTCCGTTGACCTTCGGTGCGGCCGGCGGGCTGCTCAACCCGATCAGCGGGTACGGGGTGGCCACCGCCCTGCGCTGTGCCGATCTGCTGGCGCGCGGAATCCGCGACGGGGATGATCCGACCGAACTGCTGTGGCCCTTCTCGGCGCGTCAGGTGTGGCGGCTGCGATTGCGCGGTCTCGGGGTGCTGCTCGGCCTCGATCCCGCACAAACCGTCACCTTCTTCGCCGCGTTTCTCGCACTGCCGGTGAGCGCACAACGCAGCTACCTCAGTGAGCGCACCGATCTGGCCGGCACACTCGCGGCGATGCGATCGGTCTTCGCCGCACTCGACCACCGCACCCGACTCCGGTTGATGCGTGAGGTCACACGTCCCGGTCTCGGTTGATCACTCCCGTGAGAGCGCCGTCGATGTGTGGGTAAGCGCTGTCAGAGGCGGGTGTCCACCGGCTCGGATTCCAGTGCCAGCACACCGAAGACGCATTCGTGAACCTGCCACAGCGGGGCACCCTCGACGTGACGCGACAGCGCCTCCCGGCCCAACCGGTACTCGCGGGCGGCCATCGACCTCTTGTGCCGCAGGTCGCGGGATCGCAGGCGACCGAGGTCGTCGAGGTAGCCGGGGCCGTAGATGATGCGCAGGTAGTCCGGTCCGCGGACCTTGAGGCCGACGGGAAGAACGCGACCGGTGGTGTCGCGCACCATGTTCGCCGCCGCCTTGACCACCATCCCCTCGGCGCCGCCGGACGTGCGTTCGTGCCACCAGCTCTCGGCCCGCGCGACGGAGTCGGGGTCGCGGGCGTCGACCGTTATCCGCCGGGTGGTCGTGAACACCTCGGGGTCGGCCGCGACGAGTGCGTCCGCACACGCCAGATGCCATGCGCGTGGCCGGTTCTCGAGTGTCCGGTCACCGCTCGCGCCACCACCGCAGGCCAGTACCTCGAAGGGCGCGATCCGCACGTCCGCGAGTGTGGCCCCGGCGACGACATACCGGCCGTAGGCGGCCGTGAACGCATAGAGGTCGCGACGACGCGAACCGGCGCGACCCGTCAGCTCGGCCACGTCGAGACCGCGCTGTCCCGCCATCGCCAACTCGTCGGTCAAGAGGTCGTTCTCGTCGGTCGCGGCGGCCGACACCTCGGCGAACTCGGCTCGGATCAGGCCCTCCCCCTTGATGTTCCACGGCAGGATCTCGGCGTCGAGGATCATCCAGGAACACTCGAGATCGGCCATCACGGGCACGGCGGCCGCCGACACCCGCGCCAGCACCTCGGCGGTGTCCGCGTCGTCGAAGAATGCCCGGCCGGTCCGCGTGTAAATGGCACCGCGACCACCGGCGACACCGAAGCATCTCCGTGCGGTGTCCGGACCGTCGACGATGACGAGGCACGCGCGCGAACCCATGTGCTTCTCCTCGCACACGAGATCGCCCACGCCGAGTTCGGCGTAGTGCCGCACCGCCGCGCCGGGACTCTCCAGCAGGTCGTCACGGTCGGAGCCGACCGGACTCATCGTCGGAGGCAGGTATCGCAGCCACCGGGGATCGACGGCGAAGCGCGACATGGTCTCCAGTGCCGCGGCCGCGTTGTCCTCACGCACCGTCACCGGTGGGCCGAAACGTGTTCGGATCGAGCGTTTTCCGGCGACGTCGGCGAGCGTCAACCGGGCCCGCAGCTGATCGTCGGCGTTACTGGTTCCGTATCCCATGGGTCGACCCGGATCGTGATGAACGGCGCGGGCCGGTACCGACATGATCTCGCGCTCGGGATATCGCAACGCGGTCAGCGCCCCACCGAAGACACAGCCGGTGTCGATGCACAGCGTGTTGTTGACCCAGGCCGCCACCGGAACGGGGGTGTGGCCATAGACCACGGCCGCACTCCCCCGATAGTCGCGCGCCCAGTCGATGCGTACCGGGAAACCCCACCGGTCGGTCTCTCCGGTGGTCTCACCGTAGAGTGCGGCATTGCGTACCCGGCCCGAGGTACGGCCGTGATAGCGCTGCGCGAGCCCGGCGTGTGCGATCACCAGCCGACCGTCGTCGAGAACGTAGTGGGCAATCAACGAATTGAGGAAATCCAGCGCCCAGGAACGGAATTCCGGCGTCGTGCGCGCGAGTTGCGCCATCGATTCGGCGAGACCGTTGGTGAGCGGCGTCGGCCGCGACGCCCGAGTGCCCTCGCTCTCGCGGCGCAGCGCCCGCACCAGCTTCTCCTCGTGGTTTCCGCGGACACAGAGCGCCAAGTCCGCCTCGACCATCGCACCGACGATCGCGAGTACCCGGGGTGTGTCGGGGCCGCGATCGACGAGATCGCCGACGAAGATCGCCTTCCGCCCGTCCGGGTGATCGTCCACCCGTGCCACGAGACCGGTGGGATCGATCTCGATCCGCCAGCCGAGTTCGGTCAGCAGATCGACGAGTTCGTCGGCACAGCCGTGCACGTCGCCGATGATGTCGAACGGCCCGTGCAGATTGGTCTTGTCATGATAGAGCCGGGTCCGCACGATGGTGGCCGTGTCGATCTCGGCGACGCCGTCCAGGAGGTGGACATAGCGAAAGCCCTCCTTACGCAACGACTTCCGAGACGAGCGCAGCAGCGCCCGCTGACGGGTGACCACACCGGAGTCGCGGCCATCTCGCTGCGCACGCCGGTTCAGTTCGCCGGTCTCGACATCGAGGACGACGGCGACGGCGAAGACGTCGTTCTCCTTGGCCAGATCCAGGAGTACCCGGCGATCCTCCGGACGCAGCGACGTCGCGTCGACGACGGTGAGCTGGCCCCGGCGCAGCCGCCGACCGGCCACATCAGCGAGAACCGCGAACGCATCACCGGTGGCCGCCTGATCCTGCGGATCGTCGGACACCATGGCGCGCAGCGCATCCGACGACAGCACCTCGGTCTCCCGGAAGTGCCGGCGGGCGAAGGTGGACTTGCCCGAACCGGTCACCCCGACGAGGACCACCAGGCAGAGATCCGGAATCTCGATCGTGGTCATGATCTCACCTCGGTTGATCGGTCGTCGACGCGCTCGAAGACGGCGCACTGGGTCGGGCTCCCGTATTCGGGTGAACCGTCGCCGATCCCGTCGATCTCGACGGCATAGGAGTACTCGGCGGCGACATCTGCACACCAGGTGGCGAATTGGGCACGCGTGAACTCGAATCGGTGATCCGGGTGACGCATCTGCCCGTCCGGGATGCCGTATTCCACGTTGTACTCCCGGTTGGGTGTGGTGACGATGACCGTGCGTGGGGCGATGTCGCCGAACATCGTCCACGTCGCGGTGGGCAACCGCGACAGGTCGATGTGTTCGATGACCTCCATCAGCACCGCGACGTCATAACCGGTGCATCGTGGATCGGAGTACATCAACGAGGATTGCCACAGCGCGACGTGACGCCACCGCTCCAGACGCCGCCCGGCGGTACGAAGCGCTGCGGCGGACACATCCACCCCGCCGAGTTCGGCGATCCCCGGCAGGTCGGCCAGATCGGCGAGCAGGGCGCCCTCACCGCAGCCGACATCGAGCACGGTGCGGGCGCCTCGCCGGCGGATGACCTCGATCACGTGGGAACGTCGGGTCCGTGCCAGCGACGTCCGGCCGCACTCGACGGACACCTCGGCACCGACCAGTTCGGCCGCCTGATCGGCAAGTCCCGGTAGGTGTTTGACCGAGGCGCGGGCGATCGCGAGGCGGTGTGGATGCGTGGCGAGCCAGTCACCTGCCCGACGGCGGAGTTTGTCGATCTCGGAGTCGTCGACGAAGTAGTGCTTGTCGTCGGCGAGTACGGGCAGCAGCACCGCGAGATGCCGAAGCGCATCGCCGACGCGCTGACGTCCCCTCAACTGCAGACGGGCGTGGCCGGACGGACCCAAGTCACCCGGGGTCAGTTGCCCGCGATAAACGTCCACCTCCCACCCCAGCGGGCCGAACAGGTCAGCGGGTGTCAGTGCCGACGCGAGTGGCACGGCGGCGACGGTCACCGTCAGCTCCCACCGGCGCGCCACCAACTCCGGACGGGTGGCACACCGTCCGGCGAGCGCATCGCCGAACACCTTGCCCAGTGCCACCACCAGCCGTGACGACGCCTCGTACGGGAGCGCGTTCACGTACCGGTTCACCTCGGCCGTCCGCGGGGGCATCACGTCGGTGCCGTCGAGGTACAGCGCCGCCCGGCACACGGCCGGATCGGCCACCGGATAGAACACCGTCGCCTCGCCCTGGGTGGTCTCGAACCGCTGCACCCGGTCGGGATGCTTGTGCAGCAGGAAACCCAGATCGGTGGCGGGCGTCGTCGGGTCATCCGAGCGTGCCTCGATGGTCATCAACACACCGCAACGGTAGCGATGCGGGCAAGCGACTTCGGTTCCGAACCGCGGACCGAATGTCGTTTTTGCGCGGTTTGCGCTGGTCACGCAAGCCACCGCCGAGTTGGGCGGACCTCGAGATAATGTTCCTTCCCTAACGTGCGGCCTCGATAGGTGCGAGGTCGAGTCACGTTGCACTCCCGGAAGGCATCACATGAAGGTCTGCGTCGTCGGCGCCGGTCCCTGCGGACTGACCACCATCAAGCAACTCCTCGACGAGGGCCACGAGGTGGTCTGCTTCGACAAGAACCCCTCCTCCGGCGGCATCTGGCTGCGCGAGGGTGACGACGGCTCCACGATGAAGGCCTATGACAGCCTGATGCTGACCATCTCCATGAAGCTGATGGCCTACTCCGATTTCCCCTTCCAGGGTGGTCGCGTCTTCTATTCGCGCCGTGAGTATTTCGAGTACCTGCAGGAATACGCGACGACCTTCGGTCTGCATGATCACATCCGGTTCGGTCACGAGGTCACCGACATCGTGCGCAAGCCGGCCTCCTGGACGGTGACCGTGCAGCACGACGGCGTCGAGACGATCGAGGACTTCGATGCCGTGGCGGTGTGCTCGGGCCCGTTCAAGACCCCGCATCGCGACATCCCCGGTCTGGAGAACTTCACCGGCGAGATCGTCCACTCCGCCGAATACCGCGACAACGAACGGTTCCGCGGCAAGAAGGTCCTGGTGGTCGGGATGGCCGAATCCGGTGCCGACATCGTGCGGGAGGTCGGTGACGTCGCCGACGAGTGCACCCTCGCGATCCGGTCCTACACCTATCTGCTGCCACGCATCTTCAACGGCACCCGAACCACCGACAACGGTACGGTCCGGTCGCATCATCACGAAATGCTGGACCGCTCTTCGCATTACCCGTTCGCCCTGGACACGATCTGGGGACGCAGCCCGATCGCCAAGGCGGTGTTCGGGGTGGTGTCGGTGGTCCTCGGTGTCCTCACCACCGCACTCGGCGCGGCCCGGGTCTACCGCGACAAGCTGATCCCGTCGATGCGCGCCCCGCAGCCGGAACTCAATCCGATGCGCGAGGCCGTCGATCCGCCCAAACTCGACATCGGGACCGAGCACAACGACGCCAACTTCGAGATGATCCGCACCTGGAATCGCCGCTCGCACCCGGACGGCAGTTGGGCGCAACGTGGGATCTTCTGCAAGAACGTCAGTTTCATCCCGCATCTGGTCAGTGGCCGCATCACGCTGAACGACGCCGGTATCTCCTCCTCCGACGGCAACACCGTCACCTTCGGTGACTCCACCTCGGCCGAGTTCGACACCATCGTGCTGTGCACCGGCTTCACCAAGGAGGAGTTGTCCATCGGCGACCTGCAGGTCAAGGACGCCAACGTGCGCAACCTGTACAAGCACTTCCTGCATCCCGAACATCAGGGCACCGCCGCATTCATCGGTTTCGTCCGTCCGTTCTCCGGCGGCATCCCGATCTGCGCGGAGATGCAGGCCCGGTACTTCGCCCGCGTGCTGAGCGGAAAGCTCACTCCCCCAGCCGATCTCGACGAGCGCATCGGCCGCGAGAAGGAATGGGAGGAGCACTGGACCGAGTTGAGTCCCCGCCACACCGAGGCCATCCCGTCGCAGGTCCTCTACCTCGACGCGCTCGCACGCGAGATCGGCTGCCTGGTACCGATGAGCATGATGCTGCGCAACCCGAAACTGTTCATCCAATTGTGGTTCGGCTCGTTCAACCAGGCCTGCTATCGCATCGTCGGACCGCACAACCGCGGCAAGGCGGCACTCGACGACCTGTACTCCGAGATCGTCGACAACCGACGCGAGATGGCGTGGCGCATGTCCACGTTGCGGTTCCTGCCGACCGATGTGCATCCCGAACACATGATGTAGCAACGGTTCTCGCCCGGCAGTTGTCACACCGGGCAGGACCTGCGCTCAGCGCAGTTCGCGCCACCGGGCCACCATGTCGTCAACGTCGATGGTCCGCGCGACGATGTGCGACGCGGGACCCATGGTGGGCCGCAACCGATCCTGTTTCACCCGCTTGTTGTAGTCGTCGAGGATCGCACGCACCGCCTGCTCGTCGGAGATGCCGCGCAACGACTCCGGGAAGGTGTCGGCCTCTTTGCGCAGTTGCAGCGTCGGCGGTAACAGGGCGGTGGAGTCGAGTTCCTCGTCGCGGATCTTCTGCTTGGCCCACCAGTCGGGATCGTCGAGTCCGGACAGGTTCAGCGGCTTGCCCATGCCGGGGAGATTGTCGAAGTCACCGCGTTCGGTGGCCTCGCGGATCATCTTCTCCACGCGATCCTCATGCCGCTGCGGTTTCCACCGCCGGACACGACGGAAGTGTCCCTCCGGTGGATCCGTTCCTTCGGTCACGCCTCAGACGGTGAAACCGAGGGCACGCAGTTGCTCGCGGCCGTCGTCGGTGATCTTGTCTGGGCCCCACGCCGGCAACCAGACCCAGTTGATCTCCATGTCGGTGCACAACCCGCTGCTGACCAGAGCCGACCGCGACTGATCCTCGATCACGTCGGTCAATGGGCACGCCGCCGACGTCAACGTCATGTCGATCTTGGCGACCGCGTCGTCGGTGATCTCGATGTCATAGACCAGGCCCAGATCCACGACGTTGATCCCCAACTCGGGATCGACGACGTCGCGCATCGCTTCTTCGACGTCCTCCAGCAGCGGCAGCGACGTGCTCACCGGCGCTGGTACAGCGGTGGTCGGAGCTTCGGTTGTCGGGGCTTCGGTGGTCGGGGTGCCGGTGTCTGTGGCATCGATTGCCGTCTGATCAGTCTCGTTGCTCATGCGAGTTCCGCTCGTTGTGTCTCAATGGATTCCACCGACTGGGCCAGTGCGTCCTTGAACGCCAGCCAGCCGAGCAGCGCGCATTTGACGCGCGCCGGATACTTGCTCACACCGGCGAAGGCGATGCCGTCACCGATCACGTCCTCGTCGCCCTCGTCCTTACCGCGTGAGGTCATCATGGCGTTGAACGAGGCGACCGCCGCGAGCGCATCATCCAGGTTCAGCCCGACGATCTGGTCGTAGAGCACCGATGTCGACGCCTGAGAGATCGAACATCCCTGTCCGTCGTAGGAGACGTCGGCGATCGTCTCGCCATCGTCACTCAGCGCCACGCGCAGGGTCACCTCGTCCCCGCACGTCGGGTTCACGTGATGGACCTCGGCGCGGAACGGTTCCCGCAGTCCGCGACCGTGCGGATGCTTGTAGTGATCCAGGATGACGTCCTGGTACATCTGCTCCATCCGCATCAGCCGGCCACCCCGAAGAACTTCTGCGCCGTGCGGATGGCGTCGGCGAGGACGTCCACCTCGTCGAGGGTGTTGTAGGCGGCAAACGATGCGCGTGCCGTCGCCGCGATTCCGAAGCGACGATGCAGGGGCCAGGCGCAGTGATGGCCGACCCGGATGGCCACACCCTCGTCGTCGAGGATCTGCCCGAGATCGTGGGCGTGGATGCCGTCGACGACGAAGGACACGGCTCCGCCCCGGTTCTCGGTGGTGGTAGGCCCGATGATGCGCAGTCCGTCGATCTCACCCAGACGTGTCAACGCCCGCTCGACCAGTGAGTGCTCGTGGGCGGCAACGGCATTCATCCCCATCAGCGACAGATAGTCGACGGCGGCACCGAGCCCGACGACCTGCGAGGTCATCGGCACACCGGCCTCGAATCGCTGCGGCGGTGCCGCATACGTCGAGACCTCCATGGTGACGGTCTCGATCATCGATCCGCCGGTGATGAAGGGCGGCAACGCATTCAGCAGTGCGCTCTTGCCGTAGAGGACACCCACCCCGGATGGCCCGAACATCTTGTGCCCGGAGAATGCGGCGAAATCGACGTCGAGCGAGGCGAAGTCGACCGGCATGTGCGGCACCGACTGGCAGGCGTCGAGCACCACCAGAGCGCCGACCTTGCGAGCACGGCTCACCAGTTCGTCGACGTCGGCAACGGCGCCGGTCACGTTCGACTGGTGCGTGAACGACACCACCTTCACCGTCTCGTCGAGGACCAGGGAGTCGAGATCGATCCGGCCGTCATCGGTCACGCCGTACCAGCGCAAGGTCGCACCGGTGCGCCGGCACAACTCCTGCCACGGAACGAGATTCGCATGATGCTCGAGTTCGGTGATCACCACGGTGTCACCCGCACCGAGCGCGCGTCCGCCGAGGACGGCGGCGCTGCGGTCGTCACCGAGTGTGTAGGTGACCAGGTTCAGCGACTCGGTCGCGTTCTTGGTGAACACGATCTCGTCGACGCCCGCACCGACGAACGCGGCGATCTTCTCGCGCGCCTGCTCGTAGGCGTCGGTCGCCTCCTCGGCCAGCTGATGCGCGCCACGGTGCACGGCCGCATTGCGCGTGGTCAGGAACTCGCGTTCGGCGTCGAGAACCTGTACCGGGCGCTGCGAGGTGGCCCCGGAATCCAGGTACACCAAAGGTTTGTCGTCGCGGACGGTCCGTCCCAGAATCGGGAAATCGGCCCGCAGCGACGCCACGTCGAAGCCTGCCACCGGTGCGGCGGAGAGAGTCACGACGCCTCCTTCAAGATGATCTCGGTTCGGTGATCGGCGATCCCGGTGAGCCCGACTCAGCGGGCCGCGGCCGCCGAGGTGAATCGCACGTAGCCGTTCTCCTCGAGTTCGTCGGCCAGCTCCGGACCGGCGGACTCCACGATGCGACCGCCGACGAAGACGTGCACGAACTCGGGCTTGATGTAGCGCAGGATGCGGGTGTAGTGGGTGATCAGCAGAATGCCGCCGTTCTCGGCTTCCTTGTAGCGGTTCACACCCTCGCTGACCACGCGCAGCGCGTCGACATCGAGACCGGAGTCGGTCTCGTCGAGGATCGCGATCTTCGGCTTGAGCAGATCGAGTTGCAGGATCTCGTGGCGCTTCTTCTCGCCACCCGAGAAACCCTCGTTGACACTGCGTTCGGCGAACGACGGATCGATCTCGAGCGCGTTCATCGCCTCCTTGGTCTCCTTGACCCAGTGACGCAGCTTCGGCGCTTCACCGCGGACGGCGGTGGCGGCGGTGCGCAGGAAGTTCGACATCGACACCCCGGGCACCTCGACGGGATACTGCATCGCGAGGAACAGCCCGGCGCGGGCTCGTTCGTCGACGCTCATCTCGAGGACGTCCTCACCGTCGAGGGTGATCGATCCCGAGGTCACCTGGTACTTGGGATGACCGGCGATCGCATAGGACAGCGTCGACTTGCCGGAACCGTTGGGGCCCATGATCGCGTGGGTCTCACCGGAACGCACCGTCAGGTCGACGCCCTTGAGGATGTGGATCGGCTCTGCCTCGGAGTCGCTCTGGGCGACGTCGACGTGCAGGTCGCGGATTTCGAGTGTGCTCATTGATGGTGGTCTTTCGTTGTGTGGGCTGGGCTGGGTGATCTCGATACGGGCCTCGCTTCGCTCGGCCCTACTCGATCAGCGGGTGGATGGGGACTTCGCTTCGCTCGGCCCTCGATCGGCAGGTGGATTCCGTGGCCTGCGCTCGACCCTTCGCTCAGCGGGTGGTGGCGTGAGCGGGGGTGCTCAGGCGCCGGCGTTCTCGAGTTCGGCTTCCACCGCGGCCTCGAGGCGTTCACGCAGATCGGGGACCGAGATCTTGGCGATGATCTCGCCGAAGAATCCGCGGATCACCAGGCGTCGGGCCTGATCCTCGGGGATTCCGCGGGCCTGCAGGTAGAACAGCTGCTCGTCGTCGAAACGTCCGGTGGCACTGGCGTGTCCGGCGCCGACGATCTCGCCGGTCTCGATCTCGAGGTTGGGCACCGAGTCGGCGCGGGCCCCGTCGGTCAGGACGAGGTTCCGGTTGAGTTCGAAGGTGTCGGTGCCCTCGGCCTCGGGCCGGATCAGCACGTCGCCGATCCAGACGGTGTGCGCCTCCCTGCTCCGGTCACTCGGATCACCTTGCAGCGCACCCTTGTACACCACATTGGAGCGGCAGTTGGGCTGGCTGTGGTCGACGAGCAGACGCTGTTCGAGATGCTGTCCGGCGTCGGCGAAGTACAGACCCCACAGTTCGACATCGCCGCCGGGTGCGTCGTAATGGACCACCGGTGACAGGCGGACGAGGTTGCCGCCGAGACTCACCGCGAAGTGGCGCACCACCGCGTCGCGCCCGACCTTGATGTGATGCGCGGCCACATGGACGGCGTCGTCATCCCAGTCGTGCACGTTGACCACGGTCAGCGACGCCTGGTCACCGACCACGAACTCGACGTTCTCGGCAAAGGTGCCGCCACCCTTCTGGTCGAGGACGATCACCGCCCGGGAGAACGGTTCGAGCCGAATCTGGATGTGCCCGTAGGCGACATCGCCTTCACCGGGTCCGGTCACCCGGATGGTCACCGGGTCACTCAGTTCCACTTCCTTGCCGACGGTCACCACGGTGGCCTCGTCGAATGTCGAATAGGCTTGCGCCGCAACACGATCGAACGGAACGCCACCCTCGCCGAGGCGCGGGTCGTCACGTTCGACGGTCTCGGCGGTGACGCCGTCGGTGACACCGTCGACGGTCACCTTCGCGATCGCGGTGGCGGTCGCCGTTCCGTCATGCAGTCCACGCAGGCGACGGAACGGGGTGAACCGCCAGGCCTCCTCGCGCGGGCTGGGAACCTCGAACGCGTCCACGTCGAAGGAGGTGAACTGTTCGCCTTTATTGACCGGGGCGGCCGCATCGGGTGCGGTCACCGGGAGTGTGGGGTCCGCCATCAGCCGACGGCTCCTTCCATCTGCAGTTCGATGAGCCGGTTGAGTTCGAGGGCGTACTCCATCGGCAGTTCCTTCGCGATCGGCTCGACGAAGCCGCGCACCACCATCGCCATCGCCTCGTCCTCGGTCAGGCCACGGCTCATCAGGTAGAAGAGCTGATCGTCGGACACCTTGGAGACGGTCGCCTCATGACCCATCGTGACGTCGTCCTCGCGGATGTCGACGTAGGGGTAGGTGTCGCTGCGGGAGATCGTGTCGACCAGCAGCGCATCGCATTTCACCGTCGACCGGCTGCCGTGCGCACCGTTGTTGATCTTGATCAGACCGCGGTAGGAGGCGCGGCCACCGCCACGTGCGACCGACTTGGACACGATGTTGCTCGAGGTGTTGGGCGCCAGGTGCACCATCTTCGATCCGGTGTCCTGGTGCTGTCCCTCGCCGGCGAATGCCACCGAGAGCACCTCACCCTTGGCGTGTTCGCCGGTGAGCCACACGGCCGGGTACTTCATGGTGACCTTGGAGCCGATGTTGCCGTCGATCCACTCCATGGTGGCGCCGGCCTCGGCCTTGGCGCGCTTGGTGACCAGGTTGTAGACGTTGTTCGACCAGTTCTGGATGGTCGTGTAGCGGCACCGCCCACCCTTCTTGACGATGATCTCCACGACGGCCGAGTGCAACGAATCGGTCTTGTAGATCGGCGCGGTACATCCCTCGACGTAGTGCACGTAGGCACCCTCGTCGACGATGATCAGGGTCCGCTCGAACTGACCCATGTTCTCGGTGTTGATGCGGAAGTAGGCCTGCAGCGGGATGTCGACGTGCACACCCGGCGGGACGTAGATGAACGATCCGCCCGACCACACCGCGGTGTTGAGCGCGGAGAACTTGTTGTCGCCGGCCGGGATCACCGATCCGAAGTACTGACGGAACAGTTCCGGGTGCTCCTTGAGACCGGTGTCGGTGTCGAGGAAGATCACGCCCTGCGCCTCGAGATCCTCGCGGATCTGGTGATAGACGACCTCCGACTCGTACTGCGCGGCGACGCCGGCGACGAGGCGCTGCTTCTCGGCCTCGGGGATGCCGAGCTTGTCGTAGGTGTTCTTGATGTCCTCGGGAAGCTCATCCCACGTGGTGGCCTGCTTCTCGGTGGACCGCACGAAGTACTTGATGTTGTCGAAGTCGATGCCGTCGAGTTCGGCACCCCAGTGCGGCATCGGCTTGCGATCGAAGATGCGCAATGCCTTGAGGCGCTGTTCGAGCATCCACTCCGGCTCACTCTTCTTGCCCGAGATGTCGGCGACGACCGCGTCGGACAGGCCGCGCTGGGCACTCGCACCCGCGACGTCGGAATCGGCCCAGCCGTATCCGTAGTTGCCCAGCGAGGCGATTGTCTCTTCTTGCGTGAGCGGCGCCGCCTTGTCCGGGGCGGCGACCGAGGGATCGGTGACTGTCATCGCGAAGCCTTTCGACTCGTGGTGGGGCGAGCGGGTGCGGGCTGTGCATCGCTCGTTCGTGCATCTGCGGAGCCCGATGGGCTCGAGGGGACCGGCGGCGGCGGCGTTGCCGATGACCCGTCGGGAGGTGGATCCGGATGAGGCAGTGGTACGTGGGTGGTGCAGGCGCAATCACCGTTGGCGATGGTGGCCAGCCGCTGCACATGAGTGCCGAGGAGTTCGGTGAACACCGCGGTCTCGGCCTCGCACAGTTCGGGGAACTCGGTGGCGACGTGGGCGACCGGGCAATGATGCTGACAGATCTGCATCCCCGAACCGACCTGGCGGGTGTTGGCGGAATAGCCGGCGCTGGTCAGGGCGTCGGCGATGTCGGTGACGGTACCGGCGACCGCGTCGGCGTCGGTGGCCGGGGTCACCTCGGCGACGATGCGCTCGACGCGTTCCCGCGCGAACTCCGACACGGCCGCGGACCCGCCGAGATCGCGGAGCTTGCGCATGGCGGCACCGGCGAGATCGTCGTAGGCGTGCCGCAGTTTTCCGCGTCCGGCGGCGGTGAGCTGGAAGAACTTCGCCGGACGACCGCGACCACCGCGATGGCCGAAGGCCGCCGAGGCCTCCTCGACATCGCCCGCCGCGACCAGCGCGTCGAGGTGTCGACGGACGCCCGCGGCGCTGATGCCGAGGCGCTCACCGATCTCGCCCGCGGTCAGCGGACCGTCCTCGACGAGGAGATTCACCACTGCCGCACGGGTCTGACCGTCGGTGTGCACGCTCGTCGGGTGCACACCGGCATGCGCCGAGTCGGTCGACGACACGACCTCACCGCGCACTGATCCACCTGGCATGGTTTTCACAACACGAGTGTGACGTAAATGATTCCCGGGTTCCAGCAAGGGTGCCCTTAGCGGCGCTCATCACAGTGCGACCGCGACCACGATGCGGCCGACGGGGCACACCGTCGCACGGCGTCGATGACCTGGTGTGGCGATGACCTGGAGTGGCGATGACCTAGAGTCGTCGTGTGCCAGAAACCACGGTGCTGCGTCGGGCACTGGATTACGTCGGATTGAGCAAACCCGCTCGATCGACGCCACGCGATCCCGACACACGCGGTGGATACGGCGTGAGCGTCGCCAAGATGCACGACCGCGAACGTGAGGTCGGGCCACTCGATGCGGCCGAGAACCGACGACTGACCCGCATCAAACTCTTCGGTGCGACGGGCACGATCCTCATGCTCGTCGGTTCCCTGGCCACCGGGCAGATCCCGGTGCTGCAGAATCCCGTGGCCGGTGTGCGCGTGCTGTCGTTGCCGTCGCGGATGTGGAGCACCGCACTGACCCTGTCGATCGGCGGCACCATCATGCTGGTGGTGGCCTGGCTGTTGATCGGCCGGTTCGCGGTCGGCCGGTTCAGCGTCGAGGTCCTGCACGGACGCAGCCCGGAACGCCGCATGACCCGCGCACAGGCCGACCGGACCCTGCTGCTGTGGATCGCCCCGATCGTCATCGCCCCGCCGCTGCTGAGCAAGGACATCTACTCCTACCTGGCGCAGAGTGCGATCGCCTACCGCGGGATGGATCCGTACACGGTCAGCCCGCTGCGCGGACTTGGTGTGGAGAACACCCTGACCCGCTCGGTGCCCAACCTGTGGCGCGACACCCCGGCGCCGTACGGGCCGTTCTTCATCTGGATCGGCAAGGGCATCACCGCGCTCACCGGGGACAACATCACCCTGGCGATCTTCGCCCACCGGATCGTCGCCCTGATCGGCATCGCCCTGATCGTCTGGGCACTGCCCCGACTGGCGCGGCGCTGCGGTGTCTCCCCCGTCGCCGCGCTGTGGCTCGGCGCGATGAATCCGCTGGTCATCCTGCATCTGGTCGGCGGCATCCACAACGAGGCCCTGATGCTGGGCATGATGCTCGTCGGTATCGAACTCTCGTTCCGGGCGATCTACGGCACCGATCCGCTGTGGCCCCCCGGTGGTCGCCTGCCCGGCCGGGCGGGCTGGTTGCTCGTCGCCGGCGCGGCCATCATCTCGATGAGTGCGCTGGTGAAATTCACCTCGATCCTCGCGCTCGGCTTCGTCGGCATCGCCCTGGCGCTGCGCTGGGGCGCGACACTTCCGGCGCTGCGACGCGCACCGCTGGGCCAGTGGTGGCCGCGTTCACGCCAGACCGTTCGGGCACTCGCCGCCTCCGCCGGGCTGCTCGCCGCCATCCTCGCGGTCGTGATGGTGCTGGTCTGCCTCGGCACCGGCCTGGGCTTCGGCTGGACCAAGACCCTCTCGACCGGCGCCGTGGTGCGTTCCTGGATGTCCATGCCGACGCTGCTGTCGGTGTCGGCCGGTCGGGTCGGGGTGTTCCTCGGCCTCGGCGACCAGACGCAGGCCATCCTCGACGTCGTACGGCCCCTCGGGCAGCTCATCGCCGCGATCTTCGTGGTGCGGTGGATGCTGGCGACGCTGGCCGGCCGGTTGCATCCGCTGGGCGCACTCGGGGTGTCGATGGCCACCGTGGTGGTGTTCTTTCCGTTCGTCCAGGCCTGGTACCTGTTGTGGGCGGTCATCCCGCTCGCCGCCTGGGCCACCCGTCCCTGGTTCCGGATCGCGACCATCTCGGTGTCGGCGATCATCGCGATCGTCGTCATGCCGACCAGTTCCAACACCAGCGGCGTCGTCCTCGCCCAGGGCCTGCTCGCCGGTGTGATCATGGTCGCGGTCATGACCGCCCTGTTCTTCGAGGACTGGCCGTGGCTGCGCAGGCGACGGCGCAGGTCCGGCGACCGCGCCACCGAGACGACGCCGACCTCGACGTGATCGGCACCGCGTCAACGAGCGGGCGCCGAGCGCTGCCGTGGTTTTTTCCCTGCGCCCACGAGGGCATAGTCTGGCCGGTGTGCGCAGCGCGACCCACCCACCGTCGAGCGACGATCCGATGACGGGTCGTCCGCACGGTGGTCGCCCGCAGGGCACTCGTCGGGACGGTCTTCGTCAGGACGGTGCTGGTCCAGACAGGGCGTCGGCACCGAGTGCCACCGACAACCGCGCCGCCGAACCCGCCCTGCGGATCCGCGGATTGGTCAAACGCTTCGGCGGACACACCGCCGTCGACGGTCTCGACCTCGATCTCGCCCCGGGAACGGTCCTGGCACTGCTCGGGCCCAACGGAGCCGGCAAGACCACGACGGTGGAGATCTGTGAGGGATTCCAGACCGCCGACGAGGGAACGGTGCGGGTGCTGGGACTTGATCCGACCCGCGACAACGACGAACTCCGCCGGCACATCGGAGTGATGTTGCAGGGCGGCGGGGCCTACCCCGGTGCGCGCGCCGAGGAGATGCTGCGACTGTGCGCCGCCTACAGCGCCGATCCGATCGACCCGGATTGGCTGCTCGACGCGCTGGGACTGCGCGACGCGGCCCGCACCCCGTTCCGGCGCCTGTCCGGCGGCCAGCAGCAACGACTCTCCCTGGCCTGCGCCATCGTCGGCCGGCCGGAGTTGGTCTTCCTCGACGAACCCACCGCCGGCCTCGACGCCCATGCCCGGCTGGTGGTCTGGGACATCATCGACCGGCTGCGCGGCGACGGTGTGGCCGTCCTGCTGACCACACACCTGATGGACGAGGCCGAACACCTCGCCGACCACGTGGTCATCATCGACCGGGGCCGGGTCGTCGCCGACGGCTCACCGGCCGACCTCACCAGCCGCGGGGCCGAGAACGAATTACGCTTCACCGCGCCCCGGGGCCTCGACCTGACGCTGCTCGAGTTGGCCCTGCCCGAGGGCTACCACTGTTCGGAGACCGGACCGGGCAATTACCTGGTGCTGGGCACGGTCACGCCCCAGGTGCTGGCGACCGTCACCGGGTGGTGCGCGAAGATCAACGTCCTGGCGACCGATCTGCGGGTCGAGACCCGCAGCCTCGAGGATGTGTTCCTGGATCTCACCGGACGGGCACTGCGATGACCGGCCAGACCACGAATCGATTCCCGGCGGGCACCTTCACCCCCGGCGCCGGCGCGGCGTCCCTGCCCGCGATCCTGGCCGCCCAGACGCGCCTGGAACTGCGCCTGCTGCTGCGCAACGGCGAGCAACTGCTCCTCACGATGTTCATCCCGATCACGCTGCTCATCGGGCTGTGTCTGCTGCCCCTCGACACCGATCTGGGATCGAGCACCGCCGAACGCGCGGCGACGTTCGTCCCCGCGATCATGACCGTCGCGGTGATGTCCACGGCCTTCACCGGCCAGGCGATCGCAGTCGGCTTCGATCGTCGCTACGGAGCGCTCAAACGGCTCGGTGCGACCCCGATCCCGCGGTGGGGGATCATCGCCGGGAAGTCGTTGGCCGTCGTCGCCGTCGTGGTGATGCAATCGATCATCATCGGCGCGATCGGCGCCTCCTTCGGCTGGCGACCCGGCGTCGCGGGATTGGCGATCGGTGCGGTCGTCATCGCGATCGGCACCACCGCCTTCTCCGCACTGGGTCTGCTGCTCGGCGGCACCGGCAAGGCCGAGGTCGTTCTCGCCGTCGCCAACCTGCTGTGGTTTGCCATGGTCGGGATCGGCAGCGTCGTCATCATGGAGTCGCGGATCCCCACCGGCCTGTGGTGGATAGCGAGATGCATTCCCTCCGGCGCCCTGACCGAGGCGCTGGAACGCGCCACGCACAGCCAATTCGACGTCTTCGGCGTCGTGGTGCTGATCCTCTGGGCGGTCGTCGGCGGCGCCGCCGCCGTGCGCTGGTTCCGATTCGAGTGATCCTCATCAACCCCTGATCCTGATAATTCTCACAGCCCCCACGACGACCGGACCGCGATGACCACCTTCGACAAATCCACTTCCGACAAATCCGGCGCCACACCGGCCGGCACCTCCGACGCCGCGCCGACGGCGCCGTCGGGATTCGCTCGGATCCCCGGATTCGGCCGTCCCACCGCACGTTTCGTCCACCGGTGGGCCGTCGCGCTGCTCGTGGCCAACGTCGGGATCGTCGTCACCGGCGGGGCCGTGCGGTTGACCGGCTCCGGCCTCGGCTGCCCCACCTGGCCGCAATGCACCGACGGATCGTTCGTGCCGCATCAGGCGCTCGGCTACCACGGGGTGATCGAGTTCGGCAATCGCATGCTCACGTGGGTGTTGATCGCCATCGCCATCGCCACCTGGGTGGCGGTGTGGCGGCAGGCGTCATCGCAACGCCGCAATCGGGTGTTGGTCACCCTGCTCGCGCTGGGCATTCCGTTCCAGGGGGTCGTCGGCGGCATCACGGTGCTCACCGATCTCAACCCGTGGGTGGTGTCCCTGCACTTCCTGCTGTCGATGCTGCTGGTGTCCGGGGCCACCGTCCTGGTGTTCCGCACCACCCCGTATCCGCGGGAACAGTCACCGGCAGGCCTCGCCTCCCGGACCGGGTTGCTGCTGTCGTGGGCGGTGTACGTGGTGACGTGGGTGGCCATCTACCTGGGCACGGTGGTCACCGGATCGGGCCCGCACGCCGGCGACGCCGAGGCCCCCCGCAACGGCCTGACGCCCTCGCAGACCACCCAACTGCACGCCGACTCGGTGTTCGTACTCATCGGGCTGGCCGTGGCCGCGGTGGTGGTCACCCGGGTGATGCGACTCCCCCAGTCCCGCGCCGCACTGATCTACGTCGGGCTGCTGGCACTGCAGGGCGTCATCGGAGTGGTGCAGTACGCCACCGACCTGCCGATCGTGCTGGTGCTGCTGCACATGCTCGGAAGCGCGCTGCTCCTGATCGGAGCCACCTGGCTGGTGCTGTGGTTCGGCCAGTCCGAGCGGTCGACCGCCGAGAACGTCACACCCGTCCCGGTTCCCTGACACACGTGCGGCCCCGAGGAAGATCCTCGGGGCCGCACGTGTGTTGTTCTGAGTAGATCAGAGAATCGCCTGGTTACGCGGCTTCGGGAAACGCTTCTGGTGGGCAACCCAACCGGCCATCTGCCGGTAGTGACCGGGCTTGACGTTCGTCGACGAGGTCAGGTCCCGATCCCATTCACCGATCTCGAGTCCGTCGACGGCCTCGAGGACGGCGGCGGCGGTGTCGATGTCGTCGACGACGCGGTCACCGAGAATGCCGCCGTCCCGACCGACCAGGGTGATGCGGACACCGGCCGCGCCGATCGGCTGCAGGACGGCCGTCGCCGACCCGCCCTCGCGGGCCACGAACTTCCGGATCGACGAGACGACCTCGCCGGGCAGTGACGCCTTCGGGGCCGGCGACTTCGGGGCCGGGGCGGCAGGGGCGGATTCGGGCTGGTCGCTCATGGTTGACGAGCATACCGGCGAGCGGGCCACCGCCGACCATCCCCTCACCGCGAGTGTGAGCGGCATCGCTGCCCACCCGAATCCCGCTCTCACCGTGTACTCCGCCGCGTTCATTGGCACAGTTGAGCAATGTCGAGCATCGAGAACACCGACCGCGAGATCCTCACCTGGGAGCTGAACGGGGTGGCCTGCCGGGAACTGGCCCAACAGGTCGCCGACGACGGATTCGTCCCCGACATCATCCTGGGCATCGCCCGGGGCGGGCTCATCCCGGCCGGGGCTATGGCCTACGCCCTCGACTGCAAACTGATGATCTCGCTCAACGTCGCCTTCTACACCGGTGTCGGCGAGACACTCGCCGAACCCGTGATGCTGCCGTCGTTGCTGGAGAGCAGCGGCCTGCACGATCAGAAGGTCCTCGTCGTCGACGACGTCGCTGATTCGGGCAAGACGCTGGCCCTGGTCGACGACTACTGCGAACATCAGGGGCGCGTCGCCGAGGTCCGCAACGCGGTGATCTATCAGAAGCCGCACACGATCACCACGCCCGACTACTTCTGGCGGATCACCGACAAGTGGATCAACTTCCCGTGGTCGGTTCAGCCGCCGGTTACCGGAACGGGTCTCGCCGACTCCTGACGGCATCAACCCGGACCGAAGCGGTGGATCCGTCCGCGTGTAGAAACGAGACATGCGCGCAATCGAGGTCACCCGTCATGGCGGTCCGGACGTTCTGAGCTACGGCACCGTCGACGATCCGATCCCCACTCCCGACGAGGTGCTCGTCCGCGTCGACGCAGCGGGTGTGAACTTCATCGACACCTACCTCCGGCGCGGCCTCTACCCGTCTGCGCCGCCCTACGTACCGGGAAGCGAGGGCGCCGGTGAGATCGTCGCCGTCGGCGCCGACATCACCGACCTCGCCGTCGGCGACCGCGTCTGCTGGTGCGACACACCGGCGAGCTACGCCGAACTCGTCGCTGTGCGCGCCGCCCGGGCCGTGCGCATCCCCGACGGCGTCTCCGACCAGGTGGCGGGCAGCTCCCTGCTGCGCGGACTGACCGCGCACTACCTGCTCGACGGGAGTGCCCATCCGTCGGCCGGTGACGCGATCCTCGTCCACGCCGGCGCCGGCGGGGTGGGTCTGATCCTCACCCAACTCGCCAAGCGCAAGGGTCTGCATGTCATCACCACGGTGTCCAGCGACGAGAAGGCCGAGCTCTCCGCCGCCGCGGGCGCCGACCACGTGCTGCGCTACGGCGACGACCTCGTCGAACGGGTACGCGGACTCACCGACGGTGCGGGTGTTCGCGTCACCTACGACGGGGTGGGCGCCGACACCTTCGATCAGTCGGTCGCGACCACCGGCATCCGCGGCATCGTCGTCCTGTTCGGCGCGGCCAGCGGACCCGTGCCGCCGTTCGATCTGCAGCGTCTCAACGCGGCCGGATCACTGTCGGTGACCCGACCCACGCTGGCCCATTTCATCGCCGACACCGAAGAACTGCGGTGGCGGGCATCGGAGTACCTCGGGGCCATCGCCGACGGTCTGGAGGTGCGGGTGGGCCAGCATTATCGGCTGGCCGACGCGGCGCAGGCACATACCGACCTGGAGGGGCGGGTGACCACCGGAACCTCGGTGCTGCTGCCGCGCTGAGCCGCCGCCCCGCTGAGCGGTTGTGCGGGCCCGGCCTCAGAACAGGTCGGCGATGATCGGCAGGTTGACGACGGCGTCGATCGCGAGGCCGCAGAAGAGCACCGCGAGGTACTCGTTGGACTGCAGGAAGATCTTCAGCGGCGTGACCTCGGCACCGTTGCGGGTGTCGCGGTAGAGCTTGTGCACCCGGCTGAGGAACCAGCCACCGGCGAGGACCGCCACCGCGGCATAGATCCAGCTCGCGGCCGGGATCAGCACCAGCGAGGCGATGACCGTGGCCCAGGTGTAGAACACCATCTGCCGGGTCACATGCTCGTCGGAGGCGATGACCGGCAGCATCGGCACGCCGGCGGCCTTGTAGTCCTCGCGGTAACGCATGGCCAACGCCCAGGTGTGCGGGGGCGTCCAGAAGAAGATCACCAGGAAGAGCACGATCGGCTGCCAGCTGAGCGACCCGGTGACCGCGGCCCAGCCGACCAGCGTCGGCATGCACCCGGCGGCGCCTCCCCACACCACGTTCTGCCAGGTGCGGCGCTTGAGGATCAGGGTGTAGACGCCGACGTAGAAACCGATGGTGGCGGTCACCAGCAACGCGCTGAGCAGGTTCGCGGCGAAGTACAGGACGAGGAACGACGCCACCCACAGCAGCAGACCGAACACCAGCGCACTTCGGGTCGCGACCGCCCGGCGCGCCAACGGACGGCGGGCGGTGCGGCGCATCTTCTTGTCGATGTCGGCGTCGGCCACCATGTTCAAGGTGTTCGCGCTCCCCGCGCCGAGCCACCCACCGATCAGGGTGAAGGCGATGACCGCGATGTCGACGTGGCCGCGGGAGGCCTGCAGCATCACCGGGATGGTGGCCACCAACAGCAACTCGATGACCCGCGGTTTGGTGAGGGCGATGTAGGCCATCACGGTCGCGCGGGCCCGGCCGATCAACGAGGCGTTGTCCGCGCCGACCGGCGCGGTGTCGGCGGAGGCAGTGTCAGCGGAGCCCGCAGTGCCCTCGGCGGTCACCCGAACCTCGTCGGGCGCGCCGTCCCGGGAAGCAGACCGGTGAGGCGCGGGGCCGTGGGATGCGCTGCCGTGGGAGGGGGTGTACCGGGAGGCGGCGGCGCCTTCTCCGCTCGCACGTTCCCCAATCCTCACGTCCACTCCTCGCCTGCCCTGGCCGTCTGTTGTCCGGGTGATCTCGTCACGCTCCCTGCCCGCAGGTACACGGTGGTCCGGTGGAGAACCGACCTGACGTCTCACGCCTCGTGGCACATCCAGGGCAGTTGTCCGACTCCGAAATACTGCGCCACGGCTACTACACAGCATGGTAGACCGTGTGGTTCTCGATCGAAGAATTGAGTGTCGTCACCGTCGAGTCCCTCGGGTGCCGGGCACCGGTCCGGTCGGGCCGATTACTCTGGGTCGGGTGAGGCCCTGCCGATGTCCACGCACGCCGGTTCCGATCCCGGTGTGTCGGCGCGTCGGCCCCCGGTCACAGCATCACCGCACCCCCTCGCATGCACCCCGATAGCAACAGGAGACGGCACCACCGTGGCTGACACAGACGAGATCCGCGAACTCACCACCGCGGTTCACCCGCAGGACTGGACCGATGTCGATTCTCGCGCCGTGGACACCGCGCGTGTCCTCGCCACGGACGCCGTGCAGAAGTGCGGGAGCGGCCACCCGGGCACCGCGATGAGCCTGGCGCCGCTGGCCTACACGCTGTATCAGCGCGTGATGCGCCACGACCCCACCGATGTCGAGTGGGTCGGCCGCGACCGGTTCGTCCTGTCCTGTGGGCATTCGAGCCTGACCCAGTACATCCAGCTCTATCTCGGTGGTTTCGGGCTGGAGTTGCCCGACCTCGAGGCGTTGCGCACCTGGGAGTCGCTGACCCCCGGTCATCCGGAGTACCGCCACACCCGCGGCGTGGAGATCACCACCGGCCCGCTCGGTCAGGGCCTGGCGTCGGCGGTCGGTATGGCGTATGCCGCCCGGTACGAGCGCGGCCTGTTCGATCCCGATGCCGCACCCGGCACCAGCCCGTTCGACCACTTCATCTACGTCATCGCCTCCGACGGTGACATCGAGGAGGGCGTCACCTCCGAGGCCTCCTCGCTGGCGGGCACCCAGGAGCTGGGCAACCTGGTCGTCTTCTACGACAGCAACCACATCTCCATCGAGGACGACACGCAGATCGCGCTGACCGAGGACACCGCGAAGCGTTACGAGGCCTACGGCTGGCATGTGCAGCACGTCGAGGGCGGCGAGAACGTGACCGCCATCGAGGCGGCCATCACCTCGGCCCAGCAGGTCACCGACCGTCCGTCGCTGATCGTGGTGCGCACCATCATCGGCTTCCCCGCCCCGGACAAGATGAACACCGGCGGCATCCACGGCTCGGCGCTGGGCGCCGACGAGGTGGCCGCCACCAAGAAGGTTCTGGGCTTCGACCCGGAGAAGGATTTCGAGGTCGCCGACGAGGTGATCGCGCACACCCGCACGCTCGGCGAGCGTGGGGCCGCCGCCCACGCGGACTGGCAGAAGACCTTCGACGCCTGGGCCACCGCCAACCCGGACCGCAAGGCGCTGTTCGATCGCCTGTACGCGCACGAGTTGCCGGACGGCTGGACCGACGCGCTGCCGACCTGGGAGCCCGGCAGCAAGGCGCTGGCCACCCGCGCCGCGTCGGGCAAGGTCCTCTCGGCGCTGGCGCCGGTGCTGCCCGAACTGTGGGGTGGTTCGGCCGATCTCGCCGGTTCCAACAACACCACGATGGACGGCGCCGACTCCTTCGGCCCGACCTCGATCAGCACCAAGACCTGGTCGGCCAACCCGTACGGCCGTACCCTGCACTTCGGCATCCGCGAGCACGCGATGGGCTCGATCCTGTCGGGTATCGCACTGCACGGTCCGACCCGCGCCTACGGCGGGACCTTCCTGCAGTTCGCCGACTACATGCGCCCGGCCGTGCGTCTGGCCGCGCTGATGGAGATCGACCCGATCTACGTGTGGACCCACGACTCGATCGGCCTCGGCGAGGACGGCCCGACCCATCAGCCCGTCGAGCATCTCGCCGCGCTGCGCACCATCCCCCATCTCGACGTGGTGCGGCCCGCCGACGCCAACGAGACCGCGCACGCCTGGCGGCATCTGCTGACCCGCCGGGATCATCCGGTCGGGCTGTGCCTGACCCGCCAGGGTGTCCCGGTCCTCGAGGGCACCTCCTTCGACGGGGTGGCCGCGGGTGCCTACGTCCTCAGCGATCCCGAGGGCGACCCGCAGGTCGTGTTGATCGGCACCGGTTCCGAGGTCCAGCTAGCCGTCGAGGCCCAGAAGATCCTGGCGGACAAGGGAATTGCGGCTCGCGTCGTGTCCATGCCCTGCTTCGAGTGGTTCTTCGAGCAGGACCAGGCCTACCGCGATTCGGTCCTGCCGCCGTCGGTGCCCCGCGTCTCGGTCGAAGCGGGAATCGCCATGCCCTGGTACCAGATCGTCGGGGATTCCGGGGCGATCGTGTCGCTGGAGCACTTCGGCGCCTCGGCCGACTACAAGGTGCTCTTCGAGAAGTTCGGAATCACCGCCGACGCTGTCGCCACCGCGGCAACCGGCGTTGTCGCCGGCTGACCTGGCCGGGCGAGAAGTCCACACCCACGAGAACCCAGGAGAGAATCGTGACCCAGAACGCCAAGCTCGCCGAACTGTCCGCCGCCGGGGTATCCGTGTGGCTGGACGACCTGTCCCGTGACCTGATCTCCTCCGGCGGCCTGCAGGAGGTCATCGACACCAAGTCGGTGGTCGGCGTGACCACCAACCCGTCGATCTTCCAGGCCTCCATCTCCTCCACCCGCACCTACGACGCCCAGATCGCCGAACTCGCGGCACGTGACGCCGATGTGGACGCCACCATCCGCACCATCACCACCGATGACGTGCGTGCGGCATGCGACGTGCTCGCGCCGGTGTACACCGCGTCGGGCGGCATCGACGGCCGGGTGTCGATCGAGGTCGATCCGCGTCTGGCACACGAGACCGACACCACCGTCGCCCAGGCCGTCGAGCTGTGGAAGATCGTGGATCGGCCGAACCTGCTGATCAAGATCCCGGCCACCAAGGCGGGCCTGCCCGCGATCACCCGCGTCCTCGCCGAGGGCATCAGCGTCAACGTGACGCTGATCTTCTCCGTCGAGCGCTACCAGGGTGTGATGGAGGCCTACCTCGCCGGCATCGAGGCCGCGGCCGAGGCGGGCCACGATCTGTCCGCGATCCACTCGGTGGCGTCGTTCTTCGTGTCCCGGGTGGACACCGAGATCGACAAGCGTCTCGACGCGATCGGCACCCCGGAGGCCGTCGAGCTCAAGGGCAAGGCCGCCCTGGCCAACGCCCGGCTGGCCTACTCGGCGTATCAGCAGGTGTTCGAGGTCGAGTCCCGCTTCCCCGAACTGCTCGCCAAGGGCGCCAACCCGCAGCGTGCGCTCTGGGCGTCGACGGGCACGAAGAACGCCGACTACCCCGACACCCTGTACGTGAGTGAGCTCGTCGCGCCGAACACCGTGAACACGATGCCGGGCAAGACGATGGACGCCTTCGCCGATCACGGCTGGGTCAACACCGACTCCATCATCGGGACCGCCGCCGCCTCCCAGGAGACGTTCGACGCCATCGCGGCGCTGGGCATCGATCTCGTCGACGTGTTCGCCGTCCTCGAGGACGAGGGCGTGAGCAAGTTCGAGGACGCGTGGAACGAACTGCTCGACGCCACCTCCGAGCAGCTCTCCGCGGCGAAGAAGGCCTGAACGCGTGGCGTCGTCCTCGCAGAGCCCGACGTGGAAGAACCCGTTACGCGATCCCCGTGACAAACGGCTGCCGCGCATCGCCGGACCGTCGAGTCTGGTGATCTTCGGTGTGACCGGCGACCTGGCCCGCAAGAAGCTGATGCCGGCCGTCTACGACCTGGCCAACCGGGGTTTGCTGCCGCCGTCGTTCGCGTTGGTCGGGTTCGCCCGACGCGACTGGGACGACGAGCATTTCTCCACGGTTGTCCATGACGCGGTGCGACAGCACGCGCGGACCGGTTTCCGGGAAGAGGTGTGGGAACGCCTCGCCGAGGGGTTCCGCTTCGTGCACGGTTCCTTCGACGACGACGACGCCTTCCTCCGGTTGAAGCAGACCCTCGCCAAACTCGACGAGGAGCGCGGCACGGACGGCAATCACGCCTTCTACCTGTCGATCCCGCCGAAGGCCTTCCCGACGGTGTGTGAGCAGTTGCAGCGCAGCGGACTGGCCACCGAGCGGGACGATCACTGGCGCCGGGTGGTGATCGAGAAGCCGTTCGGTCACGACCTGGAGTCGGCGAAGGAACTCAACGCGATCGTCAACGCGGTCTTCCCCGAGTCGTCGGTGTTCCGCATCGACCACTACCTCGGCAAGGAGACGGTGCAGAACATCCTCGCGTTGCGGTTCGCCAACCAGCTCTTCGATCCGCTGTGGAGTTCGCACTACGTCGACCACGTGCAGATCACCATGGCCGAGGACATCGGCCTCGGTGGCCGGGCAGGGTACTACGACGGCATCGGCGCCGCCCGCGACGTCATCCAGAACCATCTGCTGCAGCTGATGGCGCTCGTCGCGATGGAGGAGCCGATCTCCTTCGAGCCCAAGCAGTTACAGACCGAGAAGATCAAGGTCCTCTCCGCGACCCGACACATCCTGCCGCTCGAGGAGAACTCGGCGCGCGGCCAGTACGGGCCCGGATGGCAGGGCAGCGAACAGGTCCCGGGTCTGCAGGACGAGGAGGGGTTCGCCGCCGACTCGACCACCGAGACGTACGCCGCCATCGCCCTGGAGGTGGACTCACGGCGGTGGGCCGGGGTGCCGTTCTATCTGCGCACCGGCAAGAGGCTCGGACGTCGGGTCACCGAGATCGCGCTGGTGTTCAAACGCGCACCGCACCTTCCGTTCGACAAGACGATGACCGAGGAGCTCAGCCAGAACGCCCTGGTCATCCGGGTGCAGCCGGATGAGGGGATCACGCTCCGGTTCGGTTCCAAGGTGCCCGCGTCGAGCATGGAGGTCCGTGACGTGAACATGGACTTCAGTTACGGCACCGCCTTCACCGAGGCGTCGCCGGAGGCCTACGAGCGGCTCATCCTCGATGTGCTCCTCGGCGAACCATCGCTCTTCCCGGTCAACGACGAGGTCGAACTGTCCTGGAAGATCCTCGATCCCATCCTGGCGAACTGGGCCGAGTCCGGGAAGCCGGACACCTACGAGTCGGGGACGTGGGGACCGGCGTCGGCCGAGGAGATGATGGCCCGCGCCGGGCGGGCGTGGCGGCGCCCGTGATCACCACGGATTCGACGCAAGCGGGAGGACACCGATGATCATCGACATGCAGCAGACCTCGACCAACGACGTCGCCAAGAAGATGGTGGCTGTCCGTGAGTCCGGCGGTGCGATCAGCCTGGGCCGCGTGTTGACGCTGGTGGTGGTCGCCGAACACGGCGAACCGACCGAGGCGGCGATCGAGGCCGCCGTCGGCGCGAGCAGTGAGCATCCGAGCCGGGTGATCGTGCTGGCGTGCGGCAGCCGTAAGGGCGAGTCGCGACTCGACGCGCAGATCCGGGTGGGCGGTGACGCCGGCGCCTCGGAGGTGGTGGTGCTCTCGATGCAGGGCCCGCTCGCCGATCAGCCGCACAGTGTGGTCACGCCCTTCCTGCTGCCGGACTGCCCGGTGGTGGTGTGGTGGCCGGGTGCGGCACCGGAGAATCCGGCCCGGGACCCGATGGGCCGCATCGGCAAGCGACGGATCCTCGATGCCAGCAAGTCCGCGCATCCGGACACGGTGCTCGAGCGTCGCCTGGCGACCTACTCCCCCGGCGACACCGACCTGGCGTGGACGCAGATCACCCATTGGCGGGCTCTTCTCGCCTCGGCCATCGACCGTCCGCCGCACACCCCGGTGCAGTCGGTGGAGGTCACCGGACCGGGTCACTCCCCCGGGATCGACCTGCTCGCGGGGTGGCTGCATTGGGCGTTGGGCGTGCCGACCACCCGCTCGATCGGCAGCTTCGAGGTGCGGTTGTTCCGCGACGAGGGCGCCACGGTGCTCTCGATCGATCAGAACGGCAACGCCGTCATCTCCGTTCCCGGCAAGCCCGACGGCCGGGTGGCGATGCTCTCGCGTGATCTCCCGGTCTACCTGGCCGAAGAACTGCGTCGCCTCGACACCGACGAGGTCTACGAGCTGTCACTGCGCGGTGCCGTCGAGGTCGCCCGCCAGGGGGCTGCGTGATGACCACGGAGACACTGGTTTTCGAGGACAAGACCACTCTGGTGGATACCGCCGCCCGACGGTTCGTCGATCTCGTCACCACCGCGCAGGCGCAACGAGGCGTCGCGTCGGTGGCCCTCACCGGGGGCAGCAACGGGATCGCCATCCTCGCCGCGCTCGCCGCCGACAGCGGTTCGATCGACTGGTCGAAGGTCGACATCTATTGGGGGGACGATCGTTTCGTCCCCGCCGACGATCCGGAACGCAATTACGGGCAGGCCGTCGAGGCGCTGCTCGGCTCCGTCCCGGTCGATCCGTCCCGCGTCCACCCGATGGCACCGTCGGACGGGCCTCTCGGCGACGACATCGAGGCGGCCGCGGCCGACTATGCGGCCACGCTCCTGGCGACCGCCGGCGGGGACGGCATGTCCCCGGCCTTCGACGTGCACCTGCTCGGGATGGGCGGCGAGGGACACATCAACTCGTTGTTCCCGCACACACCGGCCACCGCGGAAACCGAGAGAACGGTTGTGGCCGTGGAGAATTCACCGAAGCCACCGCCTCGTCGCATCACCCTGACGCTACCGGTGGTCAACCGGAGCCGGGCGGTGTGGTTCCTGGTCGCCGGCGCCGACAAGGCGCAGGCCGTCGCCGCGGCGCATGCCGGTGCCGATCCCGCCGACTGGCCGTGCGCCGGAGCCCACGGGACCGAGGAGACCGTGTGGTTCCTCGATCACGCGGCGGCCGCGGATCTGCCCGACTGAGGCGGCTGACGGCTCCGTTCACTCCCACCGGAAGAACCGGACGGACAGGGCGCCGAGGACCACCGACCAGGCGAGCAGTGTCAGAAGATAGGTCCACGAAGGCCATCCGCCCTGCGCCGAATCGGTGAGCGCCGCCACCGAGGCGCCGCTGGGTGTCGCGTCGGAGATGGCACGAAGCCACTCCGGCATGCTCTGCCGCGGCCACCACAGGCCGGCGAAGAACTGCAGTACGAAGAAGAGCACGGTGCCGGCGGCCGCGGCGACCTTGTTGTTGGCGAACACGGCCGCGATCATCATGCCCAACGAGATCATGGCAGCGGCCGAGAACACCACCGCGATTGCGAATCCGAGGAGGTTTCGCGGTACCGGCGCGCCGACGATGCCGGGCATGACGACGATGAGGACCACGACCGCGATCTCCACCGCGAACGTCAGGATGACCTGCGCGATCAGCAGCGCCGCGGGGGTTGCCGGAGTGGTGCGCAGACGCTTGAGGATGCCGCGCTCCCGATAGCGCGTCAATGTGTCGGGCAGGATCTGCACGCTGAGCATCACGGACGAGAACATCACCAGGATCGGCTGGTAGACGGCGAACCAGCTGTTGCCGTCCAGGTACGCCTGGGGCTCTCGGGTCGCCGGGATCGCACCGAGCACCACCGCCGCGACCACCGGCAACACACCCACCCAGACCACCAGCATCGGGTTGCGGCGCATCAAGCGCGCTTCGCTGATCAGCAGTGGACGCAGGCCACGCAAACCGGCACGGGAGCCCGCATGTCCCAGAAGGTGGGTGGCGGCCATGCCTCAGCCCTCCCCTCGATCGGCCCCGACCTGTCGGTCGTCTTCTCGATCGACCACCGCCACGAAAGCATCCTCGAGTCCCGCCTGATCGACCCGTAGCCGCATGGCCCGCGCACCCTGGTCGTTCAACGCCAGCACCACATCGGTGACGACCTCGGCGCCACCGACCACTTCGACGTGGTCGCCGTTGTCGACGGTGACGCTGCGCACCGACGGAAGGGCACGCAGGACCGATACATCGATTGGCGCACTGGGTGTGAATCGCAGTTTCTGCGTCGCCGACACCCGGGAGGCCAATCCGTCGGGAGTGTCGAGTGCGACCACCCGGCCGTGATCGATCACCGCCACCCGATCACAGAGATGCCGGGCCTCGTCCATGAAGTGCGACACCAGCAGGATCGTGGTGCCCCGATCGCGCAGTTCGCGCAGCACCTCCCAGACCGCGCGTCGCGCCCGCGGATCCAGGCCGGTGGTGAGCTCGTCGAGAATGGCCAGCCTCGGCTGACCGATCAGGGCGAGTGCCACCGACAATCGCTGTTTCTGTCCGCCGGAGAGCCGGTGGAAGTAGGAGTCGCGAACCTCGTCGAGTCCCAGCCTGGTCAGGAGCATCCCGGCGTCGGCGGGGTCGCGGTAGAACTGCGCGAACAGATCCAACGCCTCGACAACCCTGATCTTGTCGGGCAGGAGACTTTCCTGCGGTTGGATACCGACGACCTCACGCATTGCCGTCTGATCATCTGCCGGGTCATATCCCAGCACGTCGACGTCGCCACCGTCGCGGACTCGTAACCCGCCGATGCACTCCACGGCGGTCGTCTTTCCCGATCCGTTGGGCCCGAGCAGGCCGAAGATCTCACCCTCGGACACCCTGAACGAGATATCCAGCGCACCAACATCTCCCGGATACACCTTGCGCAGGTGACGAACGTTGATCGCTACTTCGGCTGCGGCCGGCACCCCGCCAGTCTATGGCAGCTCAGGTCGCCACCGCCTTCGCCTTGGCCTCCACCGCGACAAGCGGATCGCCGTGTGTGACCGAGACCGCACCCTGGGCGATCTTGGTGACCGAGGCGAACTTCTTGGTGTTCATCACCACGACGGGAGTGATCAGCGGATAACCCGCCGCCTCGATCACCGCACGGTCGAAGGTGACCAACGGTGTTCCGGCGGTGACCTTCTGGCCCGCCTTGACCTTGACGTCGAAGCCCTCACCCTTCAGTTGCACCGTGTCGATGCCGACGTGGATGAGCAGTTCGATGCCGCCGCCGAGGACCAGCCCGAAGGCATGGCCGGTCGGTTGGGCCGCCACCACCATGCAGTCGGCCGGCGCGTAGACGGTGTCGCCGGACGGGATGATCGCGGCGCCGCCGCCCATCGTGCCGCCGGCGAAGGCGGGATCGGGGACCTCGGTCAGGGAGAC
Organism: Gordonia sp. VNK1; assembly: GCF_040049135.1. Taxonomy (NCBI): domain Bacteria; kingdom Bacillati; phylum Actinomycetota; class Actinomycetes; order Mycobacteriales; family Gordoniaceae; genus Gordonia; species Gordonia sp. VNK1. The sequence continues at coordinate 200,595 of NZ_JBDZDJ010000006.1, forward strand.
CACCGTGCCGTCCAGCGGCGAGCCGATCTCGGTGACGTCGCCACCACCGGTCGGCTCCTTGGTGAGACTCATTGCGGCGGGGGCGGGAACGGACGTGGCGCCGCCCGCGGCACCGGTCGTGGCCGGCTCGGCGGCCGCCGCCTCCCCGGCCGCCTGCACACCCAGGGCGGAGTCGTCGAGGGGAATGGCACCGGGCGTCTCGAGGCCTTTCGCGCGGGCGGCCTCGAACTCCGCCTGCTGTTCGGGGGTGCGATATCCGGCGAGGATCACCAGCACCATGGCCGTGATGAAGGCGGCGGCCACCGCGATTCCGTACAGTCCGATCGGATCGAAGGCGGGAATCGTCAGCAATGAGGTGAACACGAAGGCGTTCGTCTTCACACCGCCGCCCACGCCGATGATCACACCGCCGACCAGACAGCCCACGAGCATTCGTGGATATATTCGTTTGAACCGCAGGTGGATTCCGTAAAGCGACGGTTCGGAGATGCCGCCGAGCAGGCCTGCGGCGAGGGCACCGGTGGCGGTCTGGCGCATCTGCGAATCACGCTCCCGCCACGACAGATACAGGACGCCGGCGGTGGCGCCGAAGCAGGCGAAGTTCCACGCGCCCATCGGCCCCTGGATGAAGTCGTACCCCAGCGTCTGGATGTTGATGAGCATGATGGCGTTGATCGGCCAATGCAGTCCCAGCGGCACCATGAACGGATAGGCCAGCGGGATGACGATCGCGAAGATCAACGGGGAGAAGTCGTTGATGGACTTGAGCAGATCACCCAGGCCGGCTCCGACGTACACCCCGATCGGGCCGATGATGAACGCGGTCAACGGGATCATGATCAGCATCGCGAAGAACGGCACGAAGATCAGTTGCACGTTGGACGGGATGAGCTTGTTGAGCAGTTTGTACAGCGCACCGAGCACCGCGGCCATCAGCAACGGCGGGAAGACCTGGGAACTGTAGTCGTTGACGGTCAACGGCAGTCCGAAGACATCGATCGTCTTGACCGTGAAGCCGAAGATCGTGTGCGTGGTGGCGATGTCGGCGAACCCGGTGTACGCGGGCAGCATCAGCACGGCCATGATCGCGAAGCCCACCCAGGGATCGGCGTTGACCTTCTTCGACGCGTTGTAGGCGATCATCAACGGCAGGAACACGAACACGCACTGCCAGCAGAGGTTGATGAACGTCCACGACGGACTCAGCGTGACGCCCGGCGCATTCCAGGACGGGATGACGTCCAACGTCGCCATCAGCGACATGAAGGTGATGAACAACGACGCACCGAGCAGTGCACCGAGAATCGGCCGGAACGAGTCGGACAGGTACTCGAACAGGGTGTCCAGCCAGGCGGTCTTGCCGCGTGGTCCCTGGGCGCGCGCCGCCGCCTTGATGTCGGCGTCCGAGGGGGCACCGACGGTCGCCATCGCCGGCAGGTCCATGATCTCGTTGTAGATCGTCTGCACGCCACCGCCGATGATCACCTGATAGCCGGTGGTCGCCTGCGGCACCGCACCCAGCACGCCGTCGATGGCCTCGACCCGGTCCTTGTCGACACCGGAGTTGTCGTGGAGCTGAAAACGTAATCGCGTCGCACAGTGGGTGAGGCTGGTGATGTTCTCCGGACCGCCGACCGCCGCGACGATCTCCGAAGCCGATGTTGGGGACATGTCTGCACCTCGCAGTCCGAGAAAGGCGTCAACCTGTTCATACCCGGACGCTGGCGGTCCCCCAGTCGTCTGCAACCGGCCCTGTGACAGTAGAGCGCAACGAGTCGGGCTGTGACCCACTTCACCAAAATCGCCGACGAATCGGCATCGTCGGTGCGTAACGGCCGGCCGAAGTGCGCCGAGCGTGCACGAAGAGCGGAGACACCCGTTGCCGGGCGTCTCCGCTCTTCGTCACACCTGTGTGGTGCGTGTCCTGGCCCTAGCCGCTGTTGCGCAGCGCGGTGGCCAATCCGTTCATCGTCAGCTGGATGCCGCGACGGATGCGCGGCTCGTCGTCGCCGGCACGGAACCGGCGCAGCAACTCCACCTGCAGCAGATTCAGCGGCTCCAGATACGGGAAGCGGTTGTACACCGATCGTTTCAGTGCGGCGTTGTCGGCCAGCAGATCGTTGGTCTCGGTGATCTTCGCGTACATCGCGATGGTGCGTTCGTGTTCGTCGACGATCATCCCGAACACCTTGTTGCGCAACTCCTCGTCGGGAACCAGCTGCGCGTAACGATGCGCCAGACCCATGTCCGATTTCGCCAGGACCTGCGCCATGTTCGACATGACGGTGCGGAAGAACGGCCACTGCTCGTAGTAACGGCGCAGGGTCGCCAGCCGCGTCTCGTCGTCGCCGATCCACTGTTCGAAGGCCGAACCCGTCCCGTACCAGCCGGGCAGCATCACCCGCGACTGCGTCCACGACAGCACCCACGGGATCGCCCGCAGATCGGAGATCTTCTCGGTCTGCTTCCGCGAGGCGGGACGCGAACCGATGTTGAGCGCACCGATCTCCGACAGCGGGGTCGAGGTGGTGAAGTACTCGACGAAGCCGGGTGTCTCGTGCACGAGTTTGCTGTAAGCCGAGCGCGCCAGCGCGGCGATCTCGTCCATCGCGGTGTAGGCCTCCTCGGAATCGTCACCGAGGCCCTCCACGTCGAGCAGGGACGACTCGATCGTCGCCGCGAGCAGGGTCTCCAGATTCCGCTCCGCCGTCACCGGCTCGGCGAACTTGGCGGCGATGATCTCGCCCTGTTCGGTCAGTCGCAACGATCCCTGCACCGCACCCGGGGGCTGGGCCAGGATCGCGTCGTAGCTCGGACCACCGCCACGGCCGACGGTGCCGCCGCGGCCGTGGAACAGGCGCAACCGGATCCCCGCCTTCTTCGCCGCCTCGACCAGGTCGAGTTCGCCGCGGTACAGCGCCCAGTTGGCGGCCATGTAGCCGCCGTCCTTGTTCGAGTCCGAATAGCCGAGCATCACTTCCTGCATGTCGGCCTGTGAGGCGACCAGATCCCGGTAGAACGGCAGATCCAGTACCGCCAGCAGGGTTTCGGCACCCTGCTGCAGGTCCTCGATGGTCTCGAACAGCGGCACGATCCGCACCGTGGACACCAGCGAACCGGTCTCGTCGATCTCGATCAACCCGGCTTCCTTGAGCAAGATCATCGGTTCGAGCATGTCGCTGACCGAGGTACACATGCTGATGATGTAGTTCGGGACCGCCTGCGGACCGAACTTCGCCACCGCCCGCGCGGCGGCACGCACGATCCCGAGTTCCTTGATGGCCAGCTCGCTCAGATCGGCGTCGGGGCTGGTCAGCGGCCGACGTGCGGTCAGTTCGGCGGTGAGGATCTCCACGCGCTCGGCCTCGGCGAGCGACTTGTAGTCCGGATGTACGCCCGCCCACGCAAGGAGTTCGGCGATGACATCCTCGTGCATGTCCGAGTTCTGTCGCATGTCGAGCCCGGAGAGATGGAAACCGAAGGTGCGCACCGCCTCCCGCAAGGTCAAGAGGCGGTCGTCGGCGATGATGTCGTCGCCGGTGGACCGCAGGCCCTCATCGATCACGTCGAGATCGGCGAGCAATTCACCGGCGGTGACGTAGGGTTCGGCGCCGTCGAGCAGGAACAGATCCGACTGCCGCATCACCTCCTCGCCGAAGAGGTCGGTGGCCGAGGCGACGAGGCGAGAGCGGATGTGGCGCAGGGCGCGACGGAACGGCTCGTCGGCGGCCGGATCCTCGCGCCCGACGCCGGCGAGTTCGTAGATCGGGTCATCGGCCGAGATCAGCCGGGTCGACATGCTCAATTCCTGTGCGAGACTGTGCAATTCATTGAGATGGTGACCGACTGCGGTACGTGCGGCCAACGTGGTGGCCATCTCCACGATCTCGGCGGTGACGAACGGGTTGCCATCGCGGTCGCCGCCGATCCAGGATCCCATCCGCAGCATCGGCTCGTCGGCGAGATCGGCGTCCGGGTACGCCGCGCGCAGCGACTCCCGCACCCCGGTGTTGATCGTGGGGATCACGTCGAAGAACGCGGCGTCGTAATACCGCAGCCCGGAACGGATCTCGTCCTGGATGGTGAGTCTCTCGAGCCGGATCAGCGCGGTCTGCCACAGCGTGAGGATCTGCCGGCGCAGCCCCTGGGTGACCTCGTCGGCCTCCGACGGTGTCAACTCGGTGCGGTCGCGGTAACGCATCAGTTCGGTGATCCGGTTCTGCGCCTCGAACACCGAACGACGACGTGTCTCGGTGGGGTGCGCGGTGATCACCGGGACGACCGTCGCGTCCGCGAGGGCCGCCCCCACCTCGGCGTCGGACAGATCGGCGGCGGCGAGTTTCGCGTAGGTCGCTGCCAGGCTGCTGTCCTGCGGCGGGTCGCCGGCGCGCACGTGGATCGCGCGGCGACGCTCCCGGTGGATGTCCTCGGCCAGGTTGGCCAGCAGGGCGAAGTTGCTGAAGGCGCGGATGACCGGCATCGCCTTGTCGAGGTCGAGGTCGGTGAACAGGTCGGCCAGTTCGGCCCGATCGATCTCGGCGCGGCGGATCTTGAACGCGGCCACCCGGGCGTTCTCGACCAGATCGAACACATCGGTTCCCGAGTGCTCCCGCACCATGTCGCCCAGGATCCCGCCGAGGAGCCTGATGTCCTCCCGAAGGGGCTCGGTGAGCGCACGGCCCTCCTCGTCCACGGTGATGTGGTCGACAATGGGAATCGAGGGACGCCAACCCGGAGCGCCTGCGGACGGGTTCGATTGAGTCATGGGTGCAAGTATTCCGCGTCGGCATCACCGTGGCATCTCGGGACAAGCCTCGTCACACAAACGCAAAGTGGCCCGGTTCCCCCGAGGCGGGAGACCGAGCCACGATGACCAGGCCGATCACGGCCGGTCGTGCAGATCAGACGGAGTAGTTCAGGCGCAGATCAGGCGGACAGCTTGATGTCGACGCCGATGCCGATGATGAAGATGAACCAGATGAGGCCGACGAAGATGGTCAGCCGGTCGAGGTTGCGCTCGACGACGCTGGATCCGGACAGACTGGACTGCACGCCGCCGCCGAACAGCGACGACAGGCCGCCGCCCTTGCCCCGGTGCAGAAGAACCAGGATCACCAGCAGCACGCTGGTGATGATGAGGCCGATATCCAGCACAGTTTCGAGCACGGCGTAGGAATTCCTCTTCGATCGTCGGTGCGCACATCACCTGCGGATGCGCATCTGGGCAGGCCAGATCACCGTCGACGATGACCCGGCCCGCCCAGTGTACGCGTCGGAACTGCCCGTCAGGGCAGCGGGCCGCCCGCGGCGATCGCCGAGAGCGTCGCGAACTCATCGGCCTTGAGCGACGCCCCACCGACCAGCGCCCCGTCGACGTCGGTCTGACCGACGATCTCGCCGACGTTCTTGGAGTTCACCGAGCCGCCGTAGAGCACGCGGACCGACGCGGCGGTCGACTCGTCGGCGATCTCCGCCAGCGCTGCGCGCACCGCGGCACACACCTCCTGTGCGTCGGCGGCACTGGCCACCCGCCCCGTGCCGATCGCCCAGACCGGCTCGTAGGCGATGACGACCCTGCCGATGTCCTCGGCCGACAGCCCCGCCAGCGATCCCTTGAGCTGGGTGACGTTATAGGCCACATGCTCGCCGGACTCGCGGATGTCGAGTCCCTCACCGATGCACACGATCGGGGTCAGACCGTGCTTGAGCGCCGCCTTGGTCTTGGCCAGCACGACCTCGTCGGTCTCGGCATGCATGGTGCGGCGCTCGGAGTGCCCGACCACCACGAAGGTGCATCCCAGCTTGGCCAGGAACGCCCCACTGATCTCACCGGTGTAGGCACCCGAATCGTGTTCGGACAGATCCTGCGCACCGTAGGTGAGTAGCAACTTGTCGCCGTCGACGACGGTCTGTACCGATCGGATGTCGGTGAACGGCGGGATCACCGTCACGTCGACCTTCTCGAAGTACTTGGCCGGCAACGCAAATGCGATCTTCTGCACCAGCGCGATGCCCTCGAGGTGGTTGAGGTTCATCTTCCAGTTGCCGGCGATCAGGGGTTTGCGGCTCATGATTCCAGCACCTTCAGACCGGGGAGTTCCTTGCCCTCCAGATATTCCAGCGACGCTCCGCCGCCGGTCGAGATGTGCGAGAAGTCCTCGTCCGGCAACCCGAGCGTGCGGACCGCCGCGGCCGAGTCACCGCCGCCGACCACCGAGAACGCGCCGCCGGCCGTGGCCGCGGCGATCGCCTCGGCCACGCCCTTGGTGCCCGCGGAGAACTTCTCGAACTCGAACACGCCCGACGGGCCGTTCCAGAAGATGGTCTTGGCGCCGGAGAGCAGCGCGGCGAAGCGCTTGACCGACTCGGGACCGATGTCCAGGCCCATCCAGCCGTCGGGGATGGCGTCGACGGCCACCGTGTCGGATTCGGCGTCGGCGGCGAACTTGTCGGCCACCACCACGTCGACCGGCAGGTGGATGACGTCGCCGAACCGCTCCAGCAGATCCTTGCAGACGTCGATCTGATCCTCCTGCAGCAGCGACGATCCGACCGAATGCCCTTGCGCCGCAAGGAAGGTGAAAGCCATGCCGCCGCCGATCACCAGGGTGTCGACCTTGGGTGCCAGGGCCTCGATGACGCCGAGTTTGTCCGACACCTTGGAGCCGCCGAGAACGACGGCGTACGGCCGTTCCGGATCCTCGGTGAGCGTCGAGAGCACCTTCACCTCGGCCGCCACCAGCTCACCCGCGTAATGCGGGAGCAGCTTGGCGACGTCGTAGACCGAGGCCTGCTTGCGGTGCACCACTCCGAAACCGTCGGACACGAAGGCCCCGTCGTCACCGACGAGTTCGACGAGCGCCTTGGCGAGGGATTCCCGTTCGGCCTCGTCCTTGGAGGTCTCCCGCGGATCGAACCGGATGTTCTCCAGCAGCAGCACGTCACCGTCGGTCAGTCCCTCGGCGCGGGCGAGCGCGTCGGACCCGACCACGTCCGCGGCGAGTTGGACGTTGCGGCCCAGTTCCTCACCGAGGCGCGCGGCCACCGGCGCCAACGAGTACTTCGGATCCGGTTCGCCCTTCGGCCGGCCGAGGTGAGCGGTGATGATCACCTTCGCCCCGGCGTCGATGAGCGCCGTCAGCGTCGGCAGAGAGGCGAGGATGCGGCCCGGATCGGTGATCGTCGATCCGTCCAGCGGGACGTTGAAGTCCGACCGAACCAGCACCCCGCGACCCGAAACGCCTTCGGCCAGAAGGTCTTTCAGAGTGGGTACACCCATTGCAGCGTTACTCCGTTGAGGTTGTGGACGTGTCGATCAGAGCGACTTGCCGACCAGGCCGGACAGGTCCACGAGGCGGTTGGAGTAGCCCCATTCGTTGTCGTACCAGGAGACGGCCTTGACCTGATTGCCGATGACCTTGGTCAGGCCCGCGTCAAACAGCGACGAGTGCGGATCGGTGACGATGTCGCTGGAGACGATCGGTGCGTCGTAGTACTTGAGAATGCCCTTGAGCGGCCCGTCGGCAGCGGCCTTCATGGCGGCATTGATCTCGTCGGCGGTCGCGGACTTCTCCAGGATCGCGGTCAGGTCGGTCACCGAGCCGGTCGGGATCGGCACGCGCAGTGCGTAACCGTCGAGCTTGCCCTTCAGTTCCGGCAGCACCAGGCCGATGGCCTTGGCCGCACCGGTCGAGGTGGGCACGACGTTGATCGCGGCGGCGCGCGCACGACGCAGATCCTTGTGCGGACCGTCCTGCAGGTTCTGATCCTGGGTGTAGGCGTGCACGGTGGTCATCAGACCCGAGACGATGCCGAACTCGTCGTTGAGGACCTTGGCGAACGGCCCGAGGCAGTTCGTGGTGCACGACGCGTTGGAGATGATGTTCTGGCTGCCGTCGTACTTGTCGTCGTTGACGCCCATGACGATGGTGATGTCCTCGCCGCTGGCGGGGGCGGAGATGATGACCTTCTTGGCACCGGCATCGATGTGGCCCTTGGCCTTCTCCGCCGCGGTGAAGATACCGGTCGACTCGACGACGACGTCGACACCGAGGTCTCCCCACGGGAGGGCGGCCGGGCCTTCCTTGACCTCGAGCGCCTTGATGCGCTGGTCGCCGACAACGATGAAGTCGCCGTCGAGCGAGACGTCCTGCGGCAGGCGTCCCAGGATGGAATCGAACTTCAGCAGGTGAGCGAGAGTCGCATTGTCAGTGAGGTCGTTGACCGCGACGATCTCGATATCGGTGGTGCCCAAAGCCTTTTGCGCCTCTACGGCACGGAAGAAGTTGCGGCCGATGCGGCCGAATCCGTTGACGCCTACCCGAACAGTCACTTGATCGCTCCTTAGCGTTGGTCTCGGCGAGGACGAGGCGCCCGCGCCGCTCCGGTGGGCCGGTCCGCTCCTGGCAGACCGACGTCACCATCAGCCTAGTGGGACGCCCAATCGATGGCAGCCCGACGGGTCGATTAACGCGGCCCGGCCCCCGGTGGGGTGATCGCCCGGGTCCTCCCGTCGCCTCACTCGTCGTCGAGGAGTTCCGAGGTGACCGCGGACTCGGTGTCCGGGAGGCCTTCGGCATGTGCCTTCTTGTCCGCCGTCGACAACAACCGCCGAATCCGGCCGGCGACCGCGTCCTTGGTCATCGGCGGGTCGGCGAGCTGGCCCAGTTCCTCCAGCGACGCCTGTCGGTGTGTGATCCGCAGATGCCCGGCCGCGGCGAGATGGTCGGGCACCTCGTCGCCGAGGATCTCCAGGGCCCGTTCCACCCGGGCGGCCGCGGCCACCGCGGCCCGCGCCGAACGACGCAGGTTCGCGTCGTCGAAGTTGGCGAGCCGGTTGGCCGTCGCGCGTACCTCACGGCGCATCCGTCGCTCTTCCCAGATCAGCCGGGTGTCGTGGGCACCCATCCGGGTGAGCAGCGCCCCGATGGCCTCGCCGTCGCGGATCACCACGCGGTCGGCCCCACGGACCTCCCGGGCCTTGGCCGACACCCCGAGACGTCGGGCTGCACCGACGAGCGCCAGCGCCGACTCCGGTCCGGGGCAACTCACCTCCAGCGCCGAGGAACGTCCCGGCTCGGTCAGTGAGCCGTGCGCCAAAAACGCTCCGCGCCAGGCGGCCTCGGCATCGGCGACGCTGCCGCCGACCACCTGGGCGGGTAGCCCGCGAACCGGCCGGCCGCGCAGGTCGAGCAGTCCCGTCTGCCGGGCCAGACCTTCGCCGTCGTTGGTGACCCGCACGATGTAGCGGGCGGTCTTGCGCAGACCGCCACCCCGCAGGACGTGCACCTCGGAGGTGTGTCCGTACAGATCGTGGATCTCGCGACGGAGTCGCCGGGCGACGTTGCCCATGTCGACCTCGGCCTCGACGACCACGCGACCACCGACGATGTGCAGTCCTCCCGCGAATCGCAGTAATGCCGACACCTCGGCCTTGCGCGGGTTCACCTGCGTCACGGTGAGCCGACTCAACTCGTCCTTCACCGCAGCAGTCATCGCCACCGGTCCCTGGCCTCCTGTCATCGACTCACACCCACACCGGCCGTACTCACGACCGCCCCCCGTATTGTCGCCCGCCCCCGCATTCTCGTCCGCACAGCCTATCGGCTGAGTTCACGTAAGCACAGTTGCTTCACCAGGGCAGCGACTTTGACCGGGTCATGGACGTGACGTCCCGGCACGGCGAGATCACCGACGTCCACGGTCGCGCCGAACTGTGCCGCCGCACGTTCGAGGTGTTCCCGCTCCCGGCCGGCCGGCACCGAGGCCTCGTCGACGACGACGTGATCGATCCGCAGCGTATCGGCATGTGCATGCAACACGTGCAGGTGGCGCTCCACCGAGAACCCGGGCGTCTCCCCCGGCTCGGGCGCCAGATTGACGAACAGGATCTTGCGGGAGTTGCTGCGCCGCAACGCATCCAATTGATCGGGAACCAGCACGTGCGGGATCACGCTGGAAAACCAGGACCCCGGGCCGAGTACCACCAGATCGGCCTCGTCGATCGCGGCCAGCGCCGGTTCACACGCCGGCGGATCGTTGGGTATCAGCCGCACCCGACGCACCTTGCCCGGTGTGGTGGCCACCGCGACCTGCCCACGGATCACTCGCGAGATCCGCGGATCCGATTCCAATCCCGAGACATCCGCCTCGATCTCGAGCGGCACCGCCGACATCGGCAGGACCCGGCCGCCCACGTCGAACACCCGCATCATCTCATCGAGCGCGGTCACCGGGTCGCCGAGAACCTCGGTCAGCCCGGCCAGCAACAGGTTGCCCACCGGGTGACCCGCCAGCGCGCCGTAACCACCGAACCGATGCTGCAGCGCCTCCGCCCACAATTCGTGCCGGCGCCGACCCTCACCACGATCACCGTCCGACGACATCTCCTCGAGTGCCGCGGGGGCGCACATCAGTGCCGCGATCGCCATCCGCAGATCCCCCGGCGGGATCACTCCCAACTCGCCACGCAGCCGCCCCGATGAGCCGCCGTCATCGGCGACGGTGACCACCGCGGTGATATCGGGACTGAGGTAGCGCATCGCCGTCAACGTCGCGTACAGGCCGTGCCCGCCGCCGAGCGCGGCGATCTTCATCGACGTCATTCGCGTCCCAGATCCCGATGCATCACCCGGACGTCGTAGCGGGCCGCGCCGCCGTCGTCGGCCAACGCCCGGAGATGGCGGGCCAACTCCTCGGCAATGGCCACGCTGCGGTGCTTGCCACCCGTGCACCCGATACCGATTGTCATGTACCGCTTACCTTCTCGCAGATAGCCCTTGCCCACCACACCGATCAACTCGGTGTAGAGGTCGACGAATCGTCCGGCTTCCTCCTGACCGAGGACGTAGTCGCGGACCGGCTCGTCGCGGCCGTTGAGTTCACGGAGTTCGGCGACCCAGTACGGGTTGGGCAGGAACCTGACGTCGGCGACCAGGTCGGAGTCGATCGGCAGCCCGTACTTGAAACCGAAGGACTGCACCGCCACGCTCAACCTCGAATTGGCGTCGTGCGGATACGAGTCCTCCACCACCTCACGCAGTTTCGCCACGGTCAGCGAGGAGGTCTCGACGACGAGGTCGGCGGTGTCCTTGAGCGGCGCCAGGATCACCCGCTCCCGCGCGATACCCTCGATCAGGGTTTCACTGCCCTGCAGCGGATGGCGGCGACGAACCTGTTCGAACCGGCGGACCAACACCTGATCGGAGGCGTCGAGGAACAGCACCCGCGTCTGCGTGCCCGATTCCTCGAGTTCGGAACGCAGCGAACGAACCTCGTCGCCGAGCGATGAATCGGTGGCGCGCAGCACCATCGCCAGACGCAGGATGGGCGGGTCGCTGTCACGCACGACGTCGACCATCGTCGAGATCAGCGCGGGCGGCACGTTGTCGGCGACGTACCAGCCGTCGTCCTCGAGCACATTGGCCACCGTCGAGCGCCCCGCGCCCGACATGCCGGCCACGAACAACACCACCAGAGAGTCGACGTCGTCGTTGCTCATGGATACTCCGCTCACTCGCTGGTGGTCTGCGGGCGCTGGGCCCGCCTGATCATTGCCGGTCGTCATCGGGTGCTGCTCGCTTCCGGGGTGCCGTGTTCGACGCTGTGGTTCGGACCGGGCTGTTCGGGAGCTCCGGAGGCGACACCGACCGAGGCCGGATCGGCCGTCACGTCGGTGGACGCGGGCTCCGACGCGGTGGTGTCGGCGGCCAGCGCGTCGTGCACCACGGTCGCGGTGGTCACCCCGATCCCGGGGACCTGCGCGATGTCGTCGACCGTTGCCTCGCGCAGGCGCGCCACCGAGCCGAAGTGGGTGACCAACGCGTTGCGCCGGGTACGGCCGAGACCGGGCACGCCGTCGAGGACCGACTCGGTCATCCGTCTGCTGCGCTTGCTGCGATGGAAGGTGATCGCGAACCGGTGCGCCTCGTCACGGACCCGTTGTAGCAGGAAGAGCGCTTCGCTCGACCGTGGCAGGATCACCGGTTCGTCGTCGCCGGGAACCCAGATCTCCTCGAGTCTCTTGGCCAGACCGATGACCGCGACGTCGGTGACGCCGAGTTCGTCGAGGACCGCTGCGGCGGCATGCACCTGCGGCGCGCCACCGTCGACGACGAAAAGGTTGGGCGGATAGGCGAAACGCCTGGGCTTGTGGGTATCCGGGTCGATCACCTGCGACGCGACACCCTGCTCCTGATCGGCTCGATGCCGCAGGAAACGACGCCGGGTGACCTCGGCGATGGAGGCCACGTCGTCGGAGTGGCCTTCCCCGGCCGCCTCGCGGATGGAGTAGTGGCGGTAGTCCGACTTGCGGGGCAGTCCGTCCTCGAACACCACCAGCGACGCGACCACGTCGGTCCCCTGCACGTGGCTGATGTCCACGCATTCGATGCGCAGCGGCGCCTGATCGAGGCCGAGGCCCTCCTGGAGTTCGGTCAACGCCGCCGAACGTGTGGTGAGATCACCCGCGCGACGTAATTTGTGCTGCGCCAGGGCCTCTGACGCGTTGCGTTCGACCGTCTCGAACAGGGCTTTCTTGTCACCGCGCTGCGGCACCCGCAGGCTGACCCTGCTGCCACGCAGGTCGGAGAGGAACTCGGTGAGTTCGTCGACCTCGGCGGGCACGGCGGGGACCAGCACTTCACGCGGCACCGACTCCCCGCGGGCACGGTCGGAACCGACGGATACCGTCGCGTCGAGATCGACCTGCGCACCATAGAACTGGGTGAGGAACTGCCCGACCTGCTCGCCGAGCGAATCGTCGTCGGATTTCTCCACCACCCATCCCCGTTCACCGCGGACACGTCCGTCTCGCACGTGGAAGATCTGCACCGACACCTCGAGGTCGTCGCCGACCATGGCGATGATGTCGGCATCGGTGCCGTCACCGAGGACCACCGCCTGCTTCTCCATCGCCCGCCGCATGGCACCGAGGTCATCCCGCAGGCGGGCCGCGCGTTCGAAGTCGAGTTCTGTTGCCGCCGCGGTCATCTCGCGCTCCAGACGCTTCATCATCTGGTCGGTACGGCCGGCGAGGAAGTCACAGAAATCGTCGACGATCTCGCGGTGTTCGGCAGCGGAGACCCGCCCGATACAAGGCGCAGCACACTTGTCGATATAGCCGAGCAGGCACGGGCGATCGATCTGTCGGTGACGTTTGAACACCCCGTTCGAGCATGTCCGCGCGGGGAAGACCCGCGTGAGAAGGTCGACGGTCTCCCGGATGGCCCAGGCATGTGAGTACGGCCCGAAATAGCGCACGCCGCGTCGCCGGGGACCGCGGTAGACGAACAGCCGCGGATACTCCTCGTTGAGGGTGACCGCGAGCATCGGATAACTCTTGTCGTCGCGGTAACGGACGTTGAAGCGCGGATCGAACTCCTTGATCCAGTTGTACTCGAGCTGGAGCGCCTCGACCTCGGTGCCGACGACGGTCCACTCCACCGACGCAGCCGTCGTCACCATCTGCCGGGTGCGTGGATGCAGCGACACGATGTCGGCAAAGTAGGAGGTCAGCCGTGACCGCAGATTCTTGGCCTTACCGACGTAGATGACCCGCCCGTGGGTATCGCGGAACTTGTAGACGCCGGGATCGGTGGGAATCGTCCCGGGCGCGGGACGGTAGGTACTCGGGTCGGCCACTCCTCCAGGCTAGTCGTCCGTCCCGACAGGCGAGGCGCTCACTCGTCGCACGGGCCCCGACAGCCGGGTCGCGGCCTGCCCATCCCCCGGTCGAGCAGCCCGTCCGCCGGCCGAGCGTCTTCATGCCCATCGATCGCGCACCCTTGATTCCTTGACTGAGACCCCTCATCCCGCCGGCCGAGACCCATCCATAGTTCGCCGGCCGAGACCCGTCATTCGTTGCTCGAGCCCCCAGATTGTTGGTCGAGCCCATAATTCGTTGGTCGAGCCGCTATCCCGTCGGTCGAGCCCGCATCCCGCCGGTCGAACACCTTCATCCCGCAGGTCGAGCCCCTCATCCCGCAGGTCGAACACCTCTATCCCGCCGGTCGAGCCGGTGAGGAGCGCTAGCGACGAACCGTGTCGAGACCCGGTGACACAAGGCTGGAAATAGCCAGCACCCCAACCACATTCACGCATCCACACCCTGTGGATAGAAAATACTTACGAGTCTTGATGCGGGTGACTATAATAGAACACATACGCCACAACGGCCTTCTCGGGGGAGGTGACATCAGCATGACAGACACCACCGACAGTCCCATGTCACGACCACTGCAGCTGATGCACAGATCAACGCGATGCTCGACGAGCTGGCGAAGACTCCGATGACCGCATGCTCCGACCTCGAGGTCGTCGAGGCGGCGAAACTGTCCGAACAGATCGCCACCCGCACCCACTTCCAGGGCGACCGCGCGATCCTGGAAATCTCGGATCGTGGTGTGCACCGCAAAGTCGGCAAAGTCAGCCTGTCGAACTTCCTGAACTACGATCTGCGGATCGCGCAACCCACCATGCGCATCGCCCATATGAAGGCCACCGCCCGATTCCACGGTTTGACCGGACAACCCGAGGAACCGAAATTCCCGACGCTGGCCAAAGCGTATGAGAAGGGTCTGATCGGTCACACCCACCTGTCGGCAGCGTTGGAAGCCCTGGACAACATCCCGAGCGCCGTACCCCATGACAAGAAGGTCGCCGCCGAAGCCACCTTGGGTGAGAAAGCCACCGAACACATCCCCGCCGACATCACCAAGATGGGTGCCCGAATTCTGGCGCACCTCGACCCCGACGGGCAGTTGGTGGAGGAGAAGGAACGCCAACAGCGTCGCAACCTGTGGATCAACCAGTCCCGTGTCGATGGGATGGCGAAACTCAACGGGCACCTCCCCCCGGTCACCCGAGCCCTGTGGGACACCATGCTGGACGCCTGGGCCAAGCCCGGGATGAACAACTTGCACGATCCGGAATCGCCGACCGGCGCGATCGGTGACGCCGACCCCGACATCCTCGCGGCGGCGGTCAAGCGTGACGATCGTTCCCAAGCCCAACGCAACCACGATGCCATGCACGTGTTGTTGGTGTCGGCGATGAAAGAAGGAGTCCTCAGCAAAACGCATCGGGGTTTGCCGGTCGCGTTGATCATCAAAACCTTCCTGCAAGATCTGCTCGCCGGCGCCGGGTATGCCACCACCGCGTCTGGATCCACCATTCCCATCCCGGATTTGCTGAGTGCGCTGGGTGACATCAAAGACCCCAACGATCTGCAGCAGTTCCTGGCGGTGTTCTCCGACGCCATCGACCTCCCCCTGTATCTCGGGCGGTCCCGCCGCCTGGCATCCACCGAGCAGCGGATCGCGTCGTTCTCCCGCACCGGCGGTGAGGTGTGCTCCTTCCCCGGCTGCGGACAACCCGCCTCCCACTCGGAAATGCATCACGCCAAAGAGGACTGGGCCAACGGCGGGAAAACCGACATCACCGATCTGGCGCCGGCGTGCGGGCCGCACAACCGGATGGTCGGCCCCAACCCTGGGCAGTACACCACCGGCATCTACGAAGACGGCCCCCTCGCCGGTCGGTGCTGGTGGCAACTCAACGCCGCACCCGGCATGCCGGAGAACCCGAAGATCGTCAACGACCATCCCGACATCACCGCCCTCTACGAGCAGAAACTCGACCAGATCCGCGACCAGCTCCACCGCGACCACACCACCAGCGGCACTGATAGTGATACCGGCGCAACCGAACCCGACCTCGAAGCGGTCGATGCCGAAGCGGTCGATGCCGAAGCGGTCGATGCCGAAACTGCTGACATCGAAGCTGACGCCGCTGACGGTGACGTGAATGGTGAGGCCGAGTCGGTCGATTCCGACGCCACCGCCGGAGACCTCGACGACTCGGCAAGTTCGGACGCTGACAGCGAGTCCGACCACGAGGACGCGGCACCGACTGTCGGGGCCGAAACCTTGTCCGATCGCGGTCTTTCGAAGGATCATCCGGCTCCGACCGCCGACTCGACCACCGTCGACAGCATCGACATCGAAGACAGCATCGACCAGGACCACGAGTCCGGCGTCGCTGACCAACCCGAACCAGCCGTCGACGAATACGATTCAGGCGCAGCCCAATCCGATCCGGTCGAACCCAGGCCGCCCGATCAGCGGGACGGGCCCGACGCCGCAGGCGACAAGCACCCCGACAAACCTGGTGTCACCAACACCGGGGAGATCGACCTGGTCATCTTCGACGGAGACGGTGTCCCGATCACCGACGATCCCGACGACCCTGACACCGCTGCCGCGCTCGATCGTGCCTCGCGCACCCGGAGTCGTGTCCGCGACACGACCACCGAAAGTCAGGCACGCGAGCGCCGCATCCGTGATGGCGGCATCCGTACCAGCGACGCCGACCGCGAACGTGAGCTCGAGGAACTGGCCGCCATCGGCATGAACCCTCGCAACAGCCGCATCGAACGTGTCCTGGCAGCCCGGCTTCACTACCGGCTCGACACCTCCTGAACCAGCCCGCCCAGGCGGACCGGTGCTCCACGGGCGGCCGAAGCGTGCGCTCGATCAGCGGTGTGGTGTACCCGCAGCCGACCGAACCGCCACAAGCAGTTGCGAACGATTGTCCTCGGGCCCGTCGGCAGCCCGGCCATGCTCGCGCAGGATTCGGCGCGCTCCGTCGATCTCGCAGACCCATCCGGTGCGCTCAAAATTCTCGACGATTCCAGGGTCCGGGTGCCACATGGCACTCACGTCGGCGAACGGACCGCCGGGCGCATGTGCTGAGGGGCGGCGCAGTGTCGCACCCACGCGCGAACCCGGCACCGAGACGGCACTGATCGAGTCGATGACGGAGAACACCACGTCGTCGGTCAGGTAAACGAAGAGACCCTCGGCGAGCCAACAGATCCGGCGATCCGTGCGCAATCCGGCACTACACAGTTCTTCGGTCCATGACTCGGTGAGATCCGCCGCGACCACCTGCCGTACCGTCTTACGTGGTGGTCGGTACTGGTGTACCAGTTCATTCTTGACGTCGATCACCTGTGGTCGATCGAGTTCGAAGATGACGCATTCCGAACCCAGATCCAACCGGAACGCACGCGCGTCGAGTCCTGCACCCAGGATCACGAACTGAGTGATCCCGGCGGCGGCCGCCCGACGGCAGACATCGTCGAGAAACAGAGTGCGTCCGACGATGGACTGGTACATCGCGACGCGCTCGCCCGCCGTGTCATCGGCACCGTCGTCCCAGCGCGCCGCCTCCGTCTGCACCTCGTCGAACATGCTCGTGGCCAAGGGATCTGTGAAGAGTGCGTCCCTCCGCCGCGACTCGACCGCTCGGACGTAGGCTACGCCGAGTGCGGTCTGTCCGACGGCGTCGAGATCGGTCATCCTCGGCGGTAGCGCTGCTCGATCTGGCGATACCGTTCCATCGCGGCGACGGCGCGCTCGCCATCCCCCGCCTGGATCGCGAGGACGGGCACGTGCTCATCCGCAGGAAGCTCGAGTTGGCCACCAAAACCCTTGTCGGGATAGGTCAATCCACGAACCTGATCCCAGGTGAAGAGTCGCTCGGTGGCCAGATTGCGGACCGACACCCCGCTCCTGCCCACTCGCAGCCGAGGTCTGGTGAGCAACATGCACGCACCGGCGATCACGATGCCGATGGTGATCACGGCGGCCTGATCCGACCAGCCGATGTTATCGGGGCCGGTGTTGGAGATGGTCAGCAACAGCCCGAAGGTGATGTGGATGATCAGGACCACGACGGCGGCCGCGACCGCGATCACCGCGAGTCGACGCGAACGATAGTCCATGTCCCACTCCGCCTCAGCATCGGAGTCGCCGGTCATCTTGGTACGTCCAGGGTTTCGGGCCACATCACTCACGACGAGACGCCGGTACGCAACGAGCGCAGGGTCAGTGCCGACGCCAACGCCGCAGTGGTGGCCTGAGCTCCCTTGTCCTCCTTGGAATCCGGGAGTCCGGCCCTGTCGAGGGCCTGTTGTTCGGTGTTGGTGGTGAGCACACCGTTGCCGACCGGTGTCGACTCGTCCAACGAGACACGGGTCAGACCGGCGGTGACGGCGTCGCAGACGTAGTCGAAATGCGGTGTCTCACCCTTGATCACGACACCGAGGGCGACCACGGCGTCGTGGGTTCGGGCCAGTGCCTGCACGATCACGGGCAGTTCGATCGCCCCGGCGACGTGCACGATCGTGGGGTCGGTCACGCCATGCTGCTCGGCTGCACGAACAGCTCCGTCGAGCAGGGCGCGGCAGATCGTGTCATGCCACTGCGAGGAGACGATCGCCAGTCGTAGTGCGCCCGCATCGCCGAGGTCGAGCGTGGGTTCGCCGTGGCCGCTCACGCAAGATCCCCGTCCCCGGCCGCCGCCGGCGCGTCCCAGGTGTCCAGTCCGGTCAGATCGTGACCCATCCGGTCACGTTTGGTCTGCAGGTAACGCAGGTTCTCCTTGTTGGCGCGTACCGGCATCGGGACCCGCTCGACGATCTGCAGTCCGTAGCCGTCCAGGCCGACACGCTTGGCCGGATTATTGGTGAGCAGACGCATCGACGACACACCGAGATCGACAAGGATCTGAGCGCCGAGACCGTAGTCGCGGGAGTCGGCGGGCAGGCCGAGTTGCAGATTGGCGTCGACGGTGTCGGAGCCGGCGTCCTGCAGCTGATAGGCCTGGAGCTTGTGCAGCAGACCGATGCCACGACCCTCATGGCCGCGCATGTAGAGGACGATGCCGCGTCCCTCGTCGGCGACCATCTCCATTGCGGCGTCGAGTTGCGGACCGCAATCGCAGCGCAGTGAGCCGAACACGTCACCGGTGAGACACTCCGAGTGCACCCGCACCAGCACATCGCTGCCGGTGCCGTCCTCGCCGGCGATGTCGCCCTTGACGAGCGCGACGTGCTCGACGTCGTCGTGGATGCTGGTGTAGCCCACGGCCCGGAAGTCCCCGTGGCGGGTGGGGATTCGCGCATCGGCGACACGGACGACGTGCTTCTCGTGACGGCGACGCCAGGCGATGAGGTCGGCGATCGAGATCAGTGCGAGGTCATGTTCGTCGGCGAAGATCCGGAGCTCGTCGGTCTGGGCCATCGCGCCTTCGTCCTTCTGCGACACGATCTCGCAGATGACACCGGCGGGGGTGAGCCCGGCCAGTCGGGCCAGGTCGACCGCGGCTTCGGTGTGGCCGGGACGGCGCAGCACGCCGCCCTCCTTCGCACGCAAGGGCACGACGTGACCCGGCCGGGTGAAGTCCGCGGGCCCTGTCGTCGGGTCGGCGAGCAGGCGCATCGTGACCGAACGGTCGGCGGCGCTGATACCGGTACCGATGCCCTCCTTCGCGTCGACGGTGACGGTGTAGGCGGTGCCGTGCTTGTCCTGATTGATCGAGTACATCGGCGGCAGACCGAGCCGATCGCAGTCCTCACCGTCGAGCGGGACACACAGATACCCGGAGGTGTAGCGCACCATGAACGCCACCAACTCGGGAGTGGCCTTCTCCGCGGCGAAGATCAGGTCGCCCTCGTTCTCGCGGTCCTCGTCGTCGACCACGACGACCGCCTTGCCCGCGGCGATATCGGCGATCGCACGCTCGACGGTGTCGAGTTGGACTCTCTCGGTTGTGGTGTCACTCATCAGTTCGCCTCTGTCTTGCTCTGGTGTTCGGTCTTCGTGCTCTGGGCGCTCTGCAGTCGCTCAACGTATTTCGCGATGACATCGACTTCGAGGTTGACCACAGCGCCCACCGATGCGGTACCCAGATTCGTTTCCTGCAACGTCGTCGGGATCAGCGAAATTTCGAACCAGTCACCGGTGTCGTCGACGCCGACGGCGGACACGGTCAGCGACACCCCGTCGACGGTGATCGACCCCTTCTCGACGAGGTAGCGACTCAGATGCGGATCCATGCCGATCCGTACGACCGTCCAGTTCTCCGACGGGCTGATGGCCCGGATGGTGCCGGTGCCGTCCACATGTCCCTGGACGATGTGCCCACCGAATCGGCCGCCCGCGGGCATGGCGCGTTCCAGGTTGACGGGACTGCCGGGTTCGAGTCGGTCCAGCGAACTGCGGCGCAGGGTTTCGGCCATCACGTCGACGGTGAACTTCTCGTCGTCGTATTCGACCACCGTCAGACAGACACCGTTGACGGCGATGGAGTCGCCGAATCCCGCGTCGGAGGTGACCAGCGGGCCACGGATGGTGAGTCGGGCGGCGTCGGTGAGGTCGTCACGACCGACGAGTGAACCCAATTCTTCGACGATGCCGGTGAACACCTGCTCCTCCTGTCGACTCTCGCTCGGGAGCGGACAGGACGGCGCCGGTCGCCGTCATGTTCTCTCGCATCCGGACTGTGACCGTCGGCTCCGGAATCACACCGGAATCTGCTGACCCCGTCGGTGAGACGGGCGCTCGCGGGCTCGGTGCCGCAACTGCGACGCCATCACCGCCGGTGGGGACTTTCACCCCGCCCCGAGAACGTACGACATCGACGCTAGCACGTGGGAAAACGCCGAACCAGTACGCCGGTCCACTTACGGTTCTCGCCGGGGTGGGGCGGGTAACATCACGCCGTGGATTCTGCCGGGCCGCCAACGTCGGCCCGGCACTCGAGAAGGGCAACGCGAACATGGCCGATTCCAGTACGACGACGTCTCCCGGTGCGTCGCGACGCTCCCCCGGAAACGTGATTGCCGGACTGCTGAAACGCTTTTGGCTCCCGCTGATCCTGATTGTTGCCGCGGTGATCTTCATCGCCCAGAACACCCAGCATGTCAGCGTCGACTTCCTGTTTCTGCAGATCAGTTCCTGGCTGTGGTTGATCCTCACGATCGTTGCCGTCGGCGGGGTGCTCGCCGGGTGGATTCTGGGCCGCAACGGAGCGCGGAAGAAGTCGGACTGACACCGGCGGGCTTCGTCGTGAGGCGGCCCGGACCGGATCGGTGCGATGACTCAGTTCGGCAACCGCGGGGAACGGCAGGTCAGCAGGATGTCGTCGCCCAGTCGTTCGATTCCGTCGAGTCGCAGTCGGGTCGCATCCGACAGGGTGGTGACCGCGTCGCTGTGCACCGCTGACGCCCCGGCACCGAGGACGGTCGGGGCGAGGTAGGCCTCCACCTCGTCGACGAGGCCGGCGTCGAGGAATGCCCCGATGATTCGGGGACCGCCCTCCACGAGCACCCAGGTGGTGTCATCGAGTGCGGCGAGGACCTGCTCCGGGTCGTGGGTGTGGACGTGGCGGAACTCGCCGAACGGACGGCTGATCGCCGCACCGTCCGGAATCTCTCTGTGCCCCATGGCAACCCGGATCGGCTGTCGGTCGGAGAGGGAGCCGTCGGGCAGGCGTGCCGTCAACGCGGGATCGTCGGCGAGCACGGTGCCGGTGCCGACGATGATGGCGTCGATCTCGGCGCGCTGCCGGTGCGCTCGGGCCCGGGCGACGCCACCGGTGATCCACTGACTCGTTCCGTCCGGGGCGGCGATGCGGCCGTCGAGGGTGGCCGCGATCTTCGCGGTCACCAGGGGCCGACCGTACTGCTGCCGGAACAGCCATCCGCGCAACGGGCCCGAACGCGCGGCCGCTTCGCCGACGGCGTCGATCACCTCGACGCCTGCGGCGCGTAGCCGGTCGGCGCCACCGGATGCGGTGGGGTTCGGATCGGCGACCGCGTAGACGACCCGACGCACGCCTGCCTCGATGAGCGCCACGGCGCACGGCCCGGTGCGGCCGGTGTGGTTGCACGGTTCGAGTGTGACCACCGCGGTCGCGCCGCGGGCGGCCTCACCCGCCGCCCGCAATGCCATCACCTCGGCGTGCGCCTCGCCGGCGCGTTGGGTGTGGCCGCGCGAGATCTCGGTGCCGTCGTCGGCGATGATGAGCGCCCCGACCGCCGGATTGGGCCGGGAGAGACTCAGCGCCAGAGACGAATACGCGATCGCGTCGGCCATCGCCGCGTCGAGGACGGTCATCGGGGGCGCCATGGCGTTCCTCGCGGCTAGTGGACGCGCGCTGCGGCGGCCTTCTCGCGGAGCGCCGCCACCGCGGCTCCGGCATCCTCGGCTCCGTAGACCGCCGACCCGGCGACGAAGCAGTCGACGCCGGCCTCGGCCGCCTCGGCGATCGTGGCGTCGGCGATGCCACCGTCGATCTCGACGAGCAGGCGCAGATCGCCGGAGTCGATGACCTTGCGGATCTCGCGGACCTTGCCGAGCACCTCGGGCATGAACTTCTGACCACCGAACCCGGGTTCCACACTCATCACGAGCAGGGTGTCGAACCCGCGCAGGATCTCCAGGTAGGGATCAAGGGGCGTGCCGGGCTTGATGGCCAGCCCGGCCTTGCCACCGGCAGCGCGGATGTCCTTGGCGACCAAGACCGGGTCGTCGGTGGCCTCCGCGTGGAAGGTGACGTTGTAGGCGCCGGCCTCGGCATACGGCGGGGCCCAGCGGCCCGGGTCCTCGATCATCAGGTGACAGTCGAGCGGGATGTCGGTGGCCTTGAGCAGGCTCTCGACGATGGGCAGCCCCAAGGTCAGGTTGGGGACGAAGTGGGCGTCCATCACGTCGACGTGCAGCCAGTCGGCGCGCGAGGAACCGGGACCGGACACGGCGGCGGCCTCGGCGGCCAGATTGGCGAAGTCGGCCGACAGGATCGACGGCGCGATCATCGGGGCAATCGGGGAACTCATGGCAGACAATTTACGCGGCCGGTGGTCGTGCGGTGGGCACCGGTCACTCGGGCAGCGTCAGGATGCGCGGTCCGTCGTCGGTGATGGCGATGGTGTGTTCGGAGTGCGCGCCGTACGAGCCGTCGGCCAACCGCAGCGTCCAGCCGTCCGGGTCGGTGACCAGCTCGTCGGTGCCCAACCCCCACCACGGTTCGAGCGCCAGGGTCATTCCGGTCGCCAGTTTCAGCCCCCGATGCGGCTTGCCGCGGTTGGGGACGTGCGGGTCCTCGTGCATCGTCTTTCCGAGACCGTGGCCACCGAAGTCGGTGTTGACCCGGTAACCGCCTCGCCGCGCGACCGCTCCGATCGCGGCGGACACGTCGCCGAGCCGATTGCCCGGCAGTGCGGCGGCGATACCGGCATCGAGGGCGGTGCGGGTGGACGCGATGAGCGTGTCGATCTCGGTGGTCGCGGTTCCGACGGGAACGGTGATCGCCGAATCGGCGACCCAGCCGTCGATCGACACGGCGAGGTCGAGGCTGAGCAGATCACCGTCGGCGAGAACGTGATCGTGCGGAAGACCGTGCAGCACAGCGTCATTGACGGATAGGCAGATGACATTGCGGAACGGCCCGCGCCCGAAGGACGGCGAGTAGTCCCAGTAGCACGACACCGCTCCCCGAGTGTCGAGCATCGTGCGCGCGTGGCGTTCGAGATCCAGCAGGTTCACGCCGGGTTCGGCGCGTGCCGCGAGTGTGTGGAGCACTTCCGCCACGAATCGGCCCGTCACCGCCATCGCGTCGATCTCTCGGGGTGACTTGAGTTCGATCATGCCGGGCAATCCTTCGGTCGTCGGTATTTCAATACCAACGTACCAGGAGCGGTAAACAAATACCGTAGGCTGGGGACATGGTCCGCATCCCCCTGACACCGGAACAGATCGAGGCAGGCTGTCGGCTCGGCGCCCTCTTGCGCTCCGAGCGCGCCGGCCGCGACCCGGAAGCCGTTGCGCGACAAGCCGGAATCTCGCCGGAAACCCTCCGCAAGATCGAGGTGGGGAGGATACCGAGTCCGAGCTTCGGGACCGTCGTGGCCATCTGCGACGCCATCGACCTGCCGATTCAGGTCGCGGTCGAGGTGTGGCGAAACGGTCCGGCAACATCCGTCGCAATGTAGTCAGGTCGCAGCCACTCCGCTGACAGCGCTCTGCCCGACGTTCACAGCGCTCTGCCCATTACCTGACAGGTCCACTCGAGCGCTGTCAGTGTGTGGGCGAGCGCTGTCAACGTTCCCGCGAGCGCTGTCAGTGGCGCGGATTCACGTGGGCGAGCGCTGTCAGTCCTTGGTGATCGCCGCGAGGAACATGGCGTCGGTGCCGTGGATGTGCGGCCACAGCTGCACATGCGGACCGTCGCCGACGTCGTCGGCACCCACCAGCGGACGCGCGTCGAGCTGCCGGGCACCGTCGACGGACGCGACGACCTCGTCGACCACGCCGGTGGTCTCGGCGGGATGCGGTGAGCAGGTCGAGTAGACGACGATGCCGCCGGGCCGGACCAGCCGCAGCGCCTCGCCCAGCAAGTCCTTCTGCAGCGCAACGAGTTCCGGCACATCACTCGGCTGCCGACGCCAGCGGGCCTCGGGGCGTCGACGCAACGAGCCCAGGCCGGTGCACGGGGCGTCGAGCAGGATGCGGTCGAAGCCGGCGGCGAGTCCGGTGTGTTCGACGATGTCGCGGGCGTCGGCCACATGCACGTCGACGGGCAGGTCGCGCACCACGCCACGGATCAGGTCGGCGCGGTGGGCGCTGACCTCGATGGCGTCGAGGTGGGCGTTGTCGATGTCGGCGATCGCGCCGATCAACGCCGCCTTGCCACCCGGTCCGGCGCACATGTCCAGCCAGCGTCCGCCGTCCTCGCCGATGTCGGCGACGGTGACCGCGCGGGCGACGAGCTGGCTGCCCTCGTCCTGCACTCCGGCGTATCCCTGCCGGATGGCCTCGACATCGCCCGGGTCGCCACCGGGGAGGTAGACGCAATACGGCGAATAGCGACCGACCTCTCCCCCGCTGGTCAACGCCAACTCCTCGGCGGTGATGAAGCCCGGACGGGCGACCAGATGCACCGGCGGGCGCTCGTCGTCGGCGGCCAACGCCGCCTGCAACTGCCCGTACGACCCGCCGAGCGCGTCGAAGAACACCTCCGCGATCCACCGCGGATGTGCGTAGCGGAACGCGAGATTGCCGAGCAGATCCTCGCTCATCGGCGGGGCGAGTTCGTCGGTCCACAGATCTTCGTCGCGTTGGGACACCTTGCGCAACACCGCATTGACGAATCCGGCCGGACCCTGCCCGTCCTCCGCACGCACCAGGTCGACCGATGTCGACACCGCCGCGTGTGCACCGATGCGGGTGCGCAACAGCTGATAGGTTCCCAGCCGCAGCACGTCGAGGAGCTTGCCGTCGATGTCGGCGACCGGACGTCCGGCAGCCGCGGCGATCACCGCGTCGAGAAGCCCCTGGGCGCGGGCGGTCCCGTAGGTCAGTTCGGTGGCCAGGGCGGCATCCCGCCCACTGATATGGCGCTCCCGCAACAACTTCGGTAACAGCAGGTTGGCGTAGGCATCACGTTCACGCACCGCGCGTAATACGTCGCGGGCGGTGACGCGGACCTGGTCGACGGCCTTGTCACGGATCTTGGGATCACCGCGGCCATCGCGTCCCGGCCCGGTGCGTCGCTGCTGGGCCCGAGGCTGGCCGCCGCGTCCGCGGCCCTGATCGCCGTACCGGTCTCCGCGTGGTCTGCTCACCCGAGCACACTCCCCTCATCCAGTCGCGCGCCGCGCGCCCAATCGGTGGCCGGCATCGGCTTCTTGCCGGGTGCCTGGACCAGCCCGAGCCGCACAGGTGCGGTGGCGGTGCCCACGTAGACGGCCTTCTTGGTCAGGTGCAGGGTTCCGGGGGCCAGCGCCTCGGGCGCCTGCGGATCGCCCGCGGTCAGGGCCACCGGGCCGAGTTTCAGCCGCACATCGCCCAGCGTCGTCCAGGGTCCCGGCGCCGGTGTGTGCGCACGGATCCGACGGTCCACGATGTGCGCGGGCAGATCCCATCGCACCGCCGCATCGTCGACCTCGACCTTGGGGGCGTGGCTGATCCCGTCGGCGGGCTGCGGTTGCGGCACCAACCGGCCCGCCTCGATGCCGCTGAGTGTGTCGGCGAGCAGGCCGGCGCCCGCCTCCGCCAGCCGGTCCAGGAGGTCGCCGCTGGTGTCGGTGGCGCGGATGGTCTCGGTGAGCACGCCGAACACCGGTCCGGTGTCGAGACCCTTCTCCAGCCGGAACGTGCTGGCGCCGGTGGTCTCGTCGCCGGCGGCGATGGCCGCCTGGACCGGGGCCGCGCCACGCCACGCCGGCAGCACCGAGAAGTGCAGATTGATCCACCCGTGGGTGGGCAGTTCCAGCAACGCCGGCGGGACCAGACCCCCGTAGGCGACGACAGCGCCCACGTCGGGGGCCCACTGCGCGAGGGTGTCGGCGACCTCCGGCTCGGACAGGCGGCGTGGGGTGAGGACGGGAATCCCGTGCGTGTCGGCGAGTTCGGCGACCGGAGCGCGACGCACCTTGCGTCCGCGACCGGACACCGCGTCGGGACGGGCGATGACGCCGACGATCTCGTGAGCGGGATCATCGATCAGCCGCTGCAGTGACGGCACCGCCACCTGCGGCGTTCCCGCGAACACGACTCTCACGTGTCATTCCTCCTCATCGCCGGCACATCTGCTCACATCACAACTCATCCGATGGTAGGCGGGTCGACCTGAACGCGGATCGGTCCGGTCTGCCGCGCCGCGTTGCGATGGACCTGGGCGGCCGTCAGTGCGCGTGCGAGGTCACGGCCGTGACGCCGATCGGTACGGACGAGCAACCGCTCGATCTCCCCGAGATCCTCCTCGTCGCTACCCGCGGGTGGACGCACGCCGTCGGGCAGCGGCACCGGCCCGAGCACGTCGGCCCCGGACGGAAGGTCCAGGAGGTCCATGAAGGTGTTCACCGACTCGGCGGGGCCGTCCACCGAGGCCATCGTGACGGCCGGCGGGAATCCCAGCTCGGTGCGGTGATCGAGTTCGGTGACCGCGAATCCGACCGGGTCCCAACGGATGACGGCCTGAACCGCCGGCAGCGACGAGTCGGCCACGATGACCAGCGCCCCGCCGTCCCGTCGGGACCGCACCTGCGCACCGATGGCCAGCCACCTGCGCACGGCGTCCTCCCCGGCACGCAGATCGGCGCGGTCGAGTTGTGCCCAGGTGTCGAGGATCACAGCGGCACCGTATCCACCCGGCGCCATCGGCTCGGCACCCGGCGTGGCCACGACGACCCGCTTGCCCTCGGGCACCTCGTCGATGACGGTGCTCCCGCCACTGGTCACGACGGGCACCCCGGCGAACGCGCGGCCCAGCTCCTCGGCGGTGCGACGCGCCCCGAGGGTCAGGGCCCGCACCGCGGTGCCACCGCATTCCGGACAGCGAAACGACATCTCGGCGCGGCCACACCATCGGCAGCTCAGGGCGCCGTGCGCGTCCATCTGAAGCGGACCGTGACACGCCCGGCACCGGGCGTGGGTGCGGCACTTGGCGCAGGCCACCGACGGGATGTATCCGCGTCGGGGCACGCTGAACAGTACCGGGGCACCGTCGGCGAGGGCCCTGCGCGCGGCCTCGAAGGCGACCGCCGGGATCCGTGCGGTACGCGCCAGCGGGTCGCGGGCGATGCGGACGTCCTCGTCGGTGATGGCCTCCACGGCCGGACTGCGGTCGCGCACCACGGCGCGGTCGGCGACGAGGTCGTGCGCCCACCCGGACGAGACCAGCGCCTGCGCCTGCGCGGTCCGCGCGAAACCACCGATGACCAGCCCGGCCTGCTCCTGATGGGCACGGAGCACCGCGACCTCACGGGGATGCGGGTACGGGGCGCGGGGTTCGTTCAGGCTGTCGTCACCGTCGTCCCAGACCACGATCAGACCCAGATCGTGGACGGGGGCGAAGATCGCCGATCGGGTGCCCAGCACGACGTCGGCGACGCCACGCCGCGCCGCGAGCCACCGGCGATATCGCGCGGTCGGCCCCAGGCCGGCCGACAACGTGACGCAGCGGTCGCCGAGCAGGGGTTCGCACGCCGCCGCGACCCGATCGAGGTCACGTTGATCGGGCACCACCATCACCACTCCGCGGCCGGCGTCGGCGGTGATGGCGGCCAGGTCGGCGAGTCGTTGTGGCCACAGTTCCGCCGGGGCCGCCTGCCACACCGCACGCGGCGCACCCGAGGCCAACGATTCGAGAAACGATGCCCCGGTGCGGTAGGTCGTCCAGTGACTCCGGTCGGGGACGACGATGGCGGTGGTCGGCGGTGGGCTCGGCTGCGCCTCGGTGCGCGCATGGCGTGGCGGCACGGCCAGCCGCAGCACGTCCGACATCGTTCCGGCGTACCGATCGGCCACCGCGCGCGCGAGATGGCCGATCGGCTCGGTGAGCACCGGCTCCGGGGACACCACCCGATCGAGGAATCCGAGCTTTCCCTCGTGCTCGGACACCTCGACCCGCTCGAGCAGGAATCCGTCGACGAGGCGTCCGGCGAAACGTATCCGGAGCCGCACACCGGGTACGGCGTCGGCGTCCTGGTCGGTGTCGATCAGATAGTCGAACGGGCGATCGAGGTGCGCCAGGCCGAGCATCGGCAGCACCTTGGCGATCGGTGCCGTCGCGGCACGTTCACGAGCCCCGGCACGCGTGGTACCGGCCACGGATGTGCGTCAGAGACCGGCGGCGGCGCGCAGCTTCTCGGCGCGGTCGGTGCGCTCCCACGGCAGATCGACATCGGTACGACCGAAGTGTCCATATGCGGCGGTGGGACCGTAGATCGGACGCAGCAGGTCCAGGTCGCGGATGATGGCCAGGGGACGCAGATCGAAGACCTCGGAGATCGCCCGCTGGATCGTGGCCGGGTCGGCCTTCTCGGTGCCGAAGGTCTCCACGAACAACCCGACCGGCGCGGCCTTGCCGATGGCGTAGGCCACCTGGACCTCGATGCGATCGGCCAGTCCGGCGGCGACGGCGTTCTTGGCGACCCAGCGCATCGCGTAGGCGGCGCTGCGGTCCACCTTCGACGGATCCTTGCCGGAGAAGGCGCCACCGCCGTGGCGGGCCATCCCTCCGTAGGTGTCGACGATGATCTTGCGGCCGGTCAGCCCCGCATCACCCATCGGCCCACCGAGGACGAACTTGCCGGTCGGGTTGACCAGCAGTCGCACATCGGAGGTGTCGAGGTCGGGCAGTTCGAGGTCGGCGAGGACGCTCTGGAGGACCTGCTCCCGCAGATCGGGGGTGAGCATCTTCTCGAGATCGATGTCGGCGGCGTGCTGGGTGGAGATGACCACGGTGTCCAGGCGGACCGGCTTGTCGCCGTTGTATTCGATGGTGACCTGGGTCTTGCCGTCGGGTCGCAGGTAGGGCAACACACCGGACTTGCGGACCTCGGTCAGGCGACGCGACAGCCGATGTGCGAGGGCGATCGGAACCGGCATGAGCTCGGGGGTCTCGTTGGTCGCGTACCCGAACATCAGACCCTGATCGCCGGCGCCCTGGGCGTCGATCTCGTCCTCGGAGATTCCGCTGCGGTTCTCGTGGGAATTGAACACGCCGCCGGCGATGTCGGGTGACTGCGCGCCGATCGCGACGTTCACCCCGCACGACGCGCCGTCGAAGCCCTTGGTCGACGAGTCGTACCCGATCTCGAGGATCTTTGCGCGGACGATGCCGGGGATGTCGACGTATGCGTCGGTGGTGACCTCACCGGCGACGTGCACCTGCCCGGTGGTGACGAGCGTCTCCACGGCGACACGGGCCTTGGGGTCGTCGGTGAGGATGGCGTCGAGGATCGAGTCGCTGATCGCGTCACAGATCTTGTCCGGGTGCCCCTCGGTGACGGACTCGCTGGTGAAAAGGCGTGACGCGCTGCTGGTCATCGGATCCTCTCGGGTCATGTCGGCGGTTCACCCCGACTGTCGGGGGCCCTATGGCGGTGGTGGTGTCAAAACTACTAGAGCGGTGTGACACGGGTGGTTCGGGTGTCAGGCGCCCGATCCATCAGGCACCAGCGAACGGACCGCGTCAAGAATCCGGCTCGCCATGAGTGTTTTCGATCCCGGCGGCAACGCCGTTTCCTCCCCCGTCGCGGCGAGCAGCCACCCGGTGTTGTCCTCGGTGCCGAAGGCCTTGCCATCGCCGACCGCGTTCACCACGAGCAGGTCGCAGCCCTTGCGCTTGAGTTTCGCACGTCCGTGGTCGAGGACGCCACCGGTCTCGTCGCCGGTCTCCGCGGCGAATCCGACGATGACCGTGTCGCCGGCGATGTCACCGGCATCCCGCGCCTGCACCAGGCCGCGGAGGATGTCGGGATTGGTGGTCAGCTCGATGGGTGCGGGGCCCGCCTCGCCCTTCTTGATCTTCGACTCGTTCATCGTGACCGGGCGGAAGTCGGCGACGGCCGCGGCCATGATCACCACATCGGCGTCGGCGGCGCGGGTCGTCATCTCGTCGGCGAGTTCGCGGGCGGTGGAGATCGGCACGATCCGCACCGCGGGTGGCTCACCCGCGCCCTTGGTGGAACCGGCGACGACGGTGACCGATGCGCCGCGCTGGGCCGCGGCACGCGCCAACGCGAAGCCCTGCTTTCCGGAGCTGTGATTGCCCAGGAACCGCACCGGGTCGAGGGCCTCGCGGGTGCCGCCGGCGCTGATGAGCACCCGCAGGCCGGCCAGGTCGTAGGGCAACGCCTCGGCGCGATCGAGGAGCAGTTCACCGATGAGGGCGATCTCCTGCGGTTCGGGTAACCGGCCGGGACCGGAGTCGGTCCCGGTGAGGCGGCCCGACGCCGGGGTCATCACGACGTTGCCGCGTTCCCGGAGGGTCGCGACGTTGGCCTGGGTGGCGGCGTGACGCCACATCTCGGTGTGCATCGCCGGTACGTAGAGCACCGGGCACGTGGTGACCAGCAGGGATGCGGTGAGCAGGTCGTCGGCGCGTCCGGCCACGGCACGCGCCATCAGGTCGGCGGTGGCCGGGGCGATGATCACCAGGTCGGCGTGCTGCCCGAGGCGGACGTGCTCGACCTCGTCGACCCGCTCGAACACTTCGGTGCTGACCGGGTTCCCGGACAGCGCCTCGAAGGTGGCGGCACCGACGAATTCCAGCGCGGCGCGGGTCGGGATCACCCGGACGTCGTGGCCTGCCTCGGTGAAGTGGCGGATCAGCGAGCACACCTTGTAGGCGGCGATCCCACCCCCGACACCGATCAGGATGCGTTTGCGGCCCCGCGCAGTGGAACTGGTCGGGGCCGCGTCGGCCGTCGCTCCGGTCATCACCGGCGGCGGGCTCTACTCGCCCTCGGTGTGCTCGAGCAGGTCGGAGTGGATCTCACGCATCGCGATCGACAGCGGCTTCTCCTGCAGACCCGGCTCGACGAGCGGGCCGACGTACTCGAGGATGCCGTCACCGAGCTGGTTGTAGTAGTCGTTGATCTGCCGCGCCCGCTTGGCCGCGTAGATCACCAGCGCGTACTTCGACGAAGCCCGCTCGAGCAGATCGTCGATGGGCGGATTGGTGATACCCAGCGGAGTGTCGTAGGCCGGTGCGTCGGCGATCTCGGTCATGTCGAAGTTGGTCTGTGCGCTCACGCGAACTCCTGCCGTGGTGTGCGGATGTCGATCAGGCGGTCTGGTGCCGGGCGGTCCCGGTTCGGGTCGGCCCTACCGCGCTGGGTCTCTGGGTCCCGGACGGACGTGCCGCTCGGGGGTTTGTCGGCGATCAGTGACTCGGTTCGGCACTCCGGTGCGACCCGGGATGCGTGTCCGGTCGATGCTGATCAGGCCCGACCAGCAAGGATACCAATTCATCGGCCGCGGAGTCGACTCGGGAGTTGACGATCACCTCGTCGAACTCGCCCTGCGCGGCCATCTCGGTGCGTGCGGTCGCCAGTCGGCGGTCGATCTGCTCGGGGCTCTCGGTCCCGCGTCCGCGCAATCGTGCCTCCAGCTCGTCCCAGCTCGGCGGTGCCAGGAACACCAGCGTCGCCTCGGGCAGTCGTCGCCGGACGTTGCGGGCGCCGACGAGATCGACCTCCAGCAGGACCGGAACTCCGGAGGCCAGGGCCTGTTCCACGGGACGCAGCGGCGTCCCCGAACGCTGCAACCCGCCGTGGATGTCGGCCCATTCGAGCAGTTCGTCGTCGGCGATCATGCGGTCGAACTCGGCGCGGCCGACGAAGCGGTAGTCACGTCCGTCGACCTCGCCCGGTCGCGGGTCGCGGGTGGTGGCCGACACACTGAACCAGAGGTTCGGGACCGCGTCGCGGACCCGCGCGACCACCGTCGATTTCCCCACGGCAGAGGGGCCGACCAGAACCACCAGTCGACCCCTCGTACGTGTGGGTTGTGAGCCCGTCACGCTGCCGTTCTCGGCGTCGTGACTCAGGAGCTGAACTTCTCGAGCAGCGCCTTGCGCTGACGATCACCGAGGCCACGCAGGCGGCGCGTCGGGGCGATCTCCAGCTCGGTCATGATCTCCTGTGCCTTGACCTTGCCCACCTTGGGCAGGGCCTCGAGCAGGGCAGAGACCTTCATCTTGCCCAGGATCTCGTCTTCTTCGGCGTCCTTGAGCACCTGCTTGAGGTCGGTGCCGCCACGCTTGAGGCGCTCTTTGAGCTCGGCGCGTACTCGGCGTGCGGCAGCAGCCTTCTCCAACGCAGCGGCGCGCTGCTCGTCTGTCAACTGGGGAAGCGCCACGGTTTCCTCCGTCTTTCGTTCTCGATCTGGACTGCACCGGCACCGTGTGGTGCCCGGTGGCGTGTGGCCGCTCGGCGCGGGTGCTCATCGGTCTCGATGACCAAGCACTCGCCGAAAGGGCGCGGCGAAAGCGACCGTACCCATCTGAGCAGGCATTTGCGAGGGCCACCCCGGGTTTGCGTCGCGGGGGCGATGCTGTAGGCGGCTCACGAATCGGCCGCGTGGCCGCGGCACGATCGTCGACCACGCTACCCCATCGCCGACGTGCATCGGGCACATCACCGCAGGTGACGGGCCTGTCGTTCGGCGCGCGCGGCTGCCCGTCGCTTCTCCGGGTCTGTCGCGGCGACCATCGCGGCTGAGCCCCGTGTGACGTGTGGGACATCGGCGGACGGCTCGAACTTTCTTCGGCCCGCCCAGCGTGTCGTGCGGCGATGCGACCTCGCATCGCGTGTCGGCGCCGTCGGTTACTGTCGGCACATGCGATGGTGCACCGGGCCAGAAATCAGTCGATCGCGCGCCCGCACCGGGCCCGGGATCGGGTCACCGGGGTGAGCACCTGGGCCCTGCGGGTCGAGCGCTACCGTGACGACCTCGTCGACGCCGTCACCCAGGTGTACGGCGCGTCGTCCCGGCCCACCCTGATCCCCCGACTTCTCGGTGCGGCCGAACGCGCCTTCGCGGCCCGATCCGCCGACCTCCGCGAACTCGACGAACGCCGCCTGCTGCGGCCCGACTGGCTCCAGCAACCCGACATGGTCGGCTACGCCGCGTACACCGAACGGTTCGCCGGCACCCTGGCCGATGTCGCCGACCGCGTCGGCCACCTCCGCGAACTCGGCGTCACCTATCTGCATCTGATGCCGCTGCTGGCGCCGCGTCCCGGTGACAACGACGGCGGGTACGCGGTCGCCGACTACCGTCGCGTACGTCCCGATCTGGGCACCACCGACGATCTCGCGGCTCTCGCCGTCACCCTGCGGGCGTCGGGGATCAGCCTCGTCGTCGATCTCGTGCTCAATCACGTGGCCCGCGAACACGAGTGGGCACGTGCGGCCGCCGCCGGGGACCCGCACTACCAGGACTACTTCCTCACCTTCTCCGACCGCGACGAACCCGACCGCTACTCCGCGACGTTGCCGGAGGTCTTCCCCGATTTCGCCCCCGGGAACTTCACCTTCGACACCGAGATGAACCGGTGGGTGTGGACGACGTTCCACTCCTGGCAGTGGGATCTCAACTGGGCCAACCCCGACGTGCTCGTCGAGTTCGCCGAGATCATCTTCTTCCTCGCCAATCTCGGCGTGGAGGTGGTGCGTCTGGACGCGATCGCCTTCCTCTGGAAGCGGATGGGTACCGACTGCCAGAATCAGCCCGAGGTGCACGCCATCACCCAGATACTGCGCGCACTGACCCACATGGTGGCCCCCGCCGTGGCGTTCAAGGCCGAGGCGATCGTCGGGCCCGCGCAGCTCGTCGCCTACCTGGGCGTGGGGCGACACGACGGACGGATCAGCGATCTCGCCTACCACAACTCGTTGATGGTGCAGATCTGGTCGATGATCGCCTGCGCCGACACCCGGCTGGCCGCACACGCGCTCGGCAGTCTGCCGCCGACGCCGGCGACCGGCACCTGGATCTGCTACGTCCGCTGTCACGACGACATCGGCTGGGCGATCGACGACGCCGACGCCGCGGCGGTCGGACTCGACGGCGCGGCACACCGGCGATTCCTCTCCGACTGGTACAGCGGGGAATTTCCGGAATCCCCCGCGGCTGGGCTGGTGTTCCAGGCCAACCCGCGCACCGGAGACCGCCGGATCAGCGGGACCGCGGCCGCGCTGACCGGCCTGCAGACCGCCACCGATGACGCCTCCGTCGACGCCGCTCTGGGCCGGATGTTCTTGATACACGCCATCATCTACGGGTGGGGCGGAATCCCGGTGATCTGGAGCGGCGACGAACTGGGCACGCCGAACGACGCGCACTGGGCCGCCGAACCCGGCCACGCCGACGACAACCGCTGGGCACATCGTCCGCGCCTCGATCCGGCGCGGCTGGCCCTGCGCGACGATACGACGACGGTCCCGGGGCGCGTGTTCGCCGGCCTCCGCCATCTGGGACGGATCCGTTCCTCGCTGCCGCACCTGCACGCACGAGTGCCCAGCGAGATCGCGTGGGCCGACGGACCGGTGCTGGTGACGCTGCGGCGCGCCCCGCTGGGGCCGATGATCTGCGTCTACAACGTGAGCGCCCGCACGGTGTCGTTCCCGGTCGAGGTGATCACCGGCCACGGATTCGCCCGGCCGTGGGATGTGATCTCCGACCGGGCGGTCACCGCCGACGCCGACGGGCTGCTCTGGTTGACGCCGTATGCGGCGTGGTGGGTCATCGAGACCGCACAGAACCCGGCGTAGCGTGAGGCCCGTGACGGTATCCGAGCAGGGCCAATCCGAGCAGGGCGAATCCGAGCAGCGGGTGGTGAGCGCCTACCGCGACGTCGGTGCCGACGCCGCGGCGATCTTCGAGCTCATCGCCGACCCGGCCCGGCAACCCGAATGGGATGGCAACGACAACCTCGCGCAGGCACCGACCGGTCAACGCGTCCGGGCCGTCGGGAACGTCTTCACCATGCAGCTCACCACGGGCGCGATCCGGGAGAACCGGGTCACCGAATTCGTCGAGGGTCGCCGCATCGCGTGGATGCCCAACGAACCCGGGCAACCGAGTCCCGGGCATCTGTGGCGGTGGGAGCTCGATCCACTGGCCGACGGGACGACGCGGGTGACCCACACCTATGACTGGACACGACTGGACGACGAGAAGCGCCTCGTGCGGGCGCGGGCCACGTCCGGCGAGAAGCTGGCGGGCTCGATCGACCGGTTGGCCGGTCTTCTCGACGCCGACGTCTGAGGGGCCACCGTCGCCATCGCGCGCGGCGGTCGAACCTTCCGGTCCGGCCACGAGCCCTAACTCGCAGGTCGAGCAGGCCGCTGCGCCGACCGCTGCGTTGAGCACCGTCGAAACGAAGCCCGTGTCAAGACCCCGCACGCTGGTGCCGCCGCGAAACCAGCGGCGGCGCAAGAGGTCTCGAGGCTCGTCGCTAGCGCTCCTCGCACCTCGACCGGCGGACGAGACCGACGACCAGCGCAAGAAACCGACCGCCAGTCGCACGAAACCAACGACCGGCGGACGAGACCGACGACCAGCGGAAGAAAACCGATTGCCGGCGGCAGAAGGCCGACGCCCCGCACACTCAGGCCTCGGCGTGACCGTCAGGCCAGTGCCCGCTCCACCTCGTCCCGGGTGCGCGTGAACTCCGCCCGCAGGGCGGCCACATCCGGCCCGGACCGCAGCACACCACGGCTCGAGGCCGGTAGCACCCAGGACGGGTCGGCCCCGGCGAAGACCTCCGGCAGGTCGCTCGGCGTCGCCCCCTGAGCGCCCAGCCCGGGCGACAGGATGGGTCCGTTCAGGCCGGCGAGGTCGAGTCCATGCGCGCGGGTCGCACCGACGACGAGACCGAGAGTGCCGGTGCCGTCGGCATTCTCGGCGGCCGCGGCATCGACGATGCGCTGGCCCACCGGACGGCCGTCGGCGTCGGCGAGCTGTACCGGCGCGCCTTCCGGATTCGACGTCCGGGCCAGCACAAACACTCCCCGACCACCCGCACGCGCGAGATCGACGGCCGGCGACAGGGATCCGAACCCGAGATACGGGGAGGCGGTCACCGCATCCGAGCACAGCGGCGACGCGTCGTCGAGCCACGCCGTCGCGTACGCGGCCATCGTCGAACCGATGTCGCCACGCTTCGCGTCGGCGAGGACGAGCGCACCGGCCTCCCGGCAACCGGTGATGACGCGTTCGAGGACCGCGAACCCGGCCGCCCCGAACACCTCGAAGAACGCCACCTGCGGTTTCACCACGGCGGCAACGGGTCCCAGCGCCTCCACGCAGGTGTCGGCGAAGCGGGCCAGACCGTCGGCGTCGACGCTCAGACCCCACTGCGTCAGCAGCTCGGCGTGCGGGTCGATACCGGCACACAGCCGCCCACGCGCGGAGACGGCCTCGCGGTGGCGCGACCCGAAGACGGTCACCGCTCGTTCACCAGTGCCGCATGCCTGCGTTGCAGCGCCTCGACGCCCATGCTCTTGTTCCGCGCGGCCTCGATCCCCTGCACCGCCGCACTCGCCCCCTGCACGGTGGTGATGCACGGGATGCCGGCGGCGACGGCGGCACTGCGGATCTCGTAGCCGTCGACACGCGGCCCGGACTGTCCGTACGGGGTGTTGATCACCATCGCCACCTCGCCGGCCCGGATCGCGTCGAGGATGGTCGGCTCACCCGGTCCGGCCTCGAAGTGCTTGCGCACCGTCGTGGCATCGATTCCGTTGCGACGCAACACGTCCGCGGTGCCCTCGGTGGCCAGGATGGTGAATCCGAGGTCGGCGAGGTGCTTGACCGGGAACAGCAGGGCACGTTTGTCCTTGTTGGCCACCGACACGAACACCGCACCGGTGGTGGGCAGCGACCCGTAGGCCGCGGTCTGCGACTTGGCGAACGCGCGGCCGAAGTCGGCGTCGATACCCATCACCTCGCCGGTGGATTTCATCTCGGGGCTGAGCAGGGAGTCGACGCCGGTGCCGTCGTGGCGGCGGAACCGGTTGAACGGCAACACCGCCTCCTTCACCGCGATCGGCGCATGCGACGGGGCGTCGCCGCCGTCGCCGTCGGCCGCCAGGATCGCCTGCTCGCGCAGTTCGGCGATCGAGGTACCGAGCATCACCCGCGCGCAGGCCTTGGCCAGCGGGATCGCGGTCGCCTTGGAGACGAACGGCACGGTGCGGCTCGCCCGCGGATTGGCTTCCAGCACATAGAGAACATCGTCCTTGAGGGCGTACTGCACGTTGAGCAGCCCGCGCACCCCGATGCCCTTGGCCAGGGCCTCGGTGGATTCGCGCACCATCGCCAGATCGGCGCGGCCCAGGGTCACCGGCGGTAGCGCGCACGCCGAGTCGCCGGAGTGGATGCCGGCCTCCTCGATGTGCTCCATGATCCCGCCGATGTAGACCTCCTGACCGTCGCACAGCGCGTCGACGTCGATCTCGACGGCGTCCTCGAGGAAACGGTCGACCAGCACCGGATGATCGGGGGTGAGTTCGGTGGCACGAGAGATGTAGTCCGCCAAGGACTTCTCGTCGTAGACGATCTCCATGCCACGGCCACCCAACACGTAGGACGGGCGTACCAGAACCGGGTAGCCGATGCGTGCGGCGGTGTCGCGGGCCTCGTCGAAGGAGGTCGCGGTGCCGAACGCCGGGGCGGGCAGGCCGGCGGCGGTGAGCACCTTGCCGAACTCGCCGCGGTCCTCGGCCAGGTCGATGGCCGCCGGGGAGGTGCCGACGATCGGTACCCCGGCCGCCTCGAGGCGATGGGCCAGTCCGAGCGGGGTCTGCCCACCGAGTTGCACGATGACCCCGGCCACGGTGCCCGACTCCGATTCGGCGTGGAAGACCTCGAGCACATCCTCGAAGGTCAGCGGCTCGAAGTAGAGACGGTCGGCGGTGTCGTAGTCGGTGGAGACGGTCTCCGGGTTGCAGTTGACCATCACCGTCTCGTACCCGGCCTCGCTCAGGGTGAGCGCGGCGTGCACACACGAGTAATCGAACTCGATGCCCTGCCCGATCCGATTGGGTCCGGACCCGAGGATGAGTACCTTGGGCCGCTCGGTCTGCGGTGCCACCTCGCTGGTGGCCGCCGGGTCGAGTTCGTAGGTGGAGTAGTGATATGGCGTGCGGGCCTCGAACTCGGCGGCGCAGGTGTCGACGGTCTTGTAGACCGGATGCACGCCGAGTGACTGCCGGAATGCCCGGACAGCATCCTCATCGGCGAAATCGCCACGCAGCGCCGCGATCTGCCGGTCGGAGAATCCGGTCGACTTCGCTTCCCGCAGAAGCTCTTCGGTCAGTTCGTCGGCGTCGCGAATGTCTGCGCCGAGCGCCGCGATGCCGCCGATCTCGGCGAGGAACCACGGGTCGATCTTGGTCGACTCGTAGAGATCCTCGACACTGGCACCGGCCTCGAAGGCCAACATGATGCCGTAGAGGCGCCCGTCCTTGGGGACCGAGAGTTCCTCGAGCAATGCGGGCAGGTCGATGGTCGCGGGGTCGACCCGGCCCGGTTCGGTCCAGAACCCGGCGGCCTTGGTCTCCAGGGAGCGCATCACCTTGCCGAGGGCCTCGGCGAAGCTGCGGCCCAGGCTCATCGCCTCACCCACCGACTTCATCGTGGTGGTGAGCGTGTCGTCGGCACCCGGGAACTTCTCGAACGCGAACCGCGGGGCCTTGACCACCACGTAGTCCAGCGTCGGCTCGAAGCAGGCCGGGGTCTGTCT
This sequence comes from Gordonia sp. VNK1, assembly GCF_040049135.1. Lineage (NCBI taxonomy): Bacteria > Bacillati > Actinomycetota > Actinomycetes > Mycobacteriales > Gordoniaceae > Gordonia > Gordonia sp. VNK1. The sequence goes on from NZ_JBDZDJ010000006.1 coordinate 239,484, forward strand.
GGTGATGTCGTTGGTGATCTCGTCGAGGCTGTAGCCGATGGCGAGCTTCGCGGCGATCTTGGCGATCGGGAATCCCGTTGCCTTGGAGGCCAATGCGGATGACCGGGAGACACGCGGGTTCATCTCGATGACGACGAGGCGACCGTCGGCGGGGTCCTGGGCGAACTGGATGTTGCAGCCGCCGGTGTCGACGCCGACCTCGCGCAGGATGGCGATCGAGAGGTCGCGCATCTTCTGGTATTCGCGGTCGGTCAGGGTCATCGCGGGGGCCACGGTGACCGAGTCGCCGGTGTGCACGCCGACCGGGTCGACGTTCTCGATGGAGCAGATGACGACCACGTTGTCGCGGTTGTCGCGCATCAGCTCGAGCTCGTATTCCTTCCAGCCGAGGATGGATTCCTCGATGAGGACGTTCGCGGTCGGCGACGCGGCGAGACCCCCGCCGGCGATGCGGTCGAGGTCGGCCTCGTCATAGGCCATGCCGGAGCCGAGTCCACCCATGGTGAACGACGGCCGCACCACCACCGGATAGCCGAGTTCGGCGACGGTTTCGCGGACCTCTTCCATCGTGTGGCAGACCGCCGAGCGGGCGCTCTCGCCACCGACCTTGGCGACGATGTCCTTGAACATCTGCCGGTCCTCACCGCGCTGGATGGCGTCGAAGTCGGCACCGATCAGCTCGATGCCGTAGCGCTCCAGCGAACCCCGATCATGCAGTGCCACAGCGGTGTTGAGCGCGGTCTGACCGCCGAGGGTGGCCAGCACGGCGTCGATCGGATGGCCGGCGTCACGTTCGGCCTCGATGACCTTCTCGACGTACTCGGCGGTGATCGGCTCGATGTAGGTGGCGTCGGCGAACTCCGGGTCGGTCATGATGGTGGCCGGATTCGAGTTCACCAGGCTCACCCGCAGACCCTCGGACTTCAGGACGCGGCAGGCCTGGGTTCCGGAGTAGTCGAATTCGCAGGCCTGGCCGATGACGATCGGTCCGGAGCCGATCACCAGGACGTGCTTGAGATCGGTGCGGCGTGGCATCAGGCCCTCGTTCCGTTGGCGCGGTCACTCTCGAGCAGGGTGACGAATTTGTCGAAGAGGTAGGCGGCGTCGTGCGGACCGGCCGCGGCCTCCGGATGGTATTGGACGGAAAATGCTCTGCCGGAGAGCAATTCGACGCCCTCGACGGTGCCGTCGTTGGCGCAGACGTGGCTGACCCGGGCACGTCCGAAGTCGGTGTCGAACTCCTCACCCGCTTCGCCTTCGAGGGCGAAGCCGTGGTTCTGCGAGGTGATGGAGACCGTGCCGGTGGCGTGGTCGATCACCGGGATGTTGATGCCGCGGTGACCGAAGGTCATCTTGTAGGTGCGCCGGCCCAGTGCGCGGCCGAGGATCTGGTTGCCGAAGCAGATTCCGAAGAGCGGCAGATCCGCCCCGAGGACCTCCCGGGTCAACGCGACGGCGGCGTCGGCGGTGGCCGGGTCGCCGGGACCGTTGGACAGGAACACCCCGTCGGGCCTCAACTCGGCGATGTCGGCGAAGGAGGCACTCGACGGCAGGACACGCACCGCGACCCCGCGCTGCGCGAACATCCGCGGCGTGTTGGTCTTGATGCCCAGATCGATGGCGGCGACGGTGTAGCGCGTCTCACCGGCCGGCTCCACGAGGTAGCCGGTGTCGGTGGACACCTGGCCGGCGAGGTCGGCGCCCTTCATCGACGGCTGGCTGCGCACTCGTTCGAGGAGTTCTTCGGCCCCCGCCCCGTCGAGTGCGGCACCGGAGAACACCCCGGCCCGCATCGATCCGTGATCGCGCAGCGTGCGCACCACGGTGCGGGTGTCGATGCCGGAGATGCCGACGATGCCCTGGCGCACCAGCTCGTCCTCGAGCGAGGTGGTCGCACGCCAATTCGACACGCGGCGTGTGGGATTGCGGATCGCGTAGCCGGCCACCCAGATCTTCCCGGAATCACCGTCGAGGCTGCCGCTGCCGGCGCTGCCGGTGGATTCGCCGTCCTCGGTGTTCCAGCCGGTGTTGCCGATCTGCGGGGCGGTGGCCACCACGATCTGCCGGTGATAGCTGGGGTCGGTGAGGGTTTCCTGATAGCCGGTCATCGCCGTGCAGAACACGGCCTCGCCGAGGGTTTCGCCGACGGCGCCGTAGGCCCGGCCGGAGAACACCTGACCGTTCTCGAGCACCAGAACCGCTGCGGTCATTGATCTTTCCTCTGTTCGGTCTCGGAGCGCGCCGGGGCTGCGGTCGCCGTCTCCTCGGGGGTGGTGGCCTCGGGCGTGATGGCCGCGGGATCGGTGGATTCGGCGTCGGTGGCCGCGGAGTCGGTGGCAGCGGAGTCGGCAGGGTGGGTGTCGTCGATCCAGCCGGGATAGACGGACTTGTCGTCGGCGCGGAATCCGGAGTCGATCTCGGTGCCGCCCGGCAACCTCCAGCGGATCACCAGCACCCCGTCGGCGCTCATCACCTTGCCGGCGTGACCGCGTTCGGTGCGCACCGCGGTGATCGATTCCCGGGGAATCCAGATCTCGCTCGCACCGGTCCGTTCGATCAGGATCCCGTCGGGATGTGCGGACAGTCGCGCGGACGCCCGATCGCCGAAGTCCCCCACCGCAATCCGGTTCTGCCAGCTCGGCGCGAGGGTGGCGCCGAGATAGAGCCCGGTGTCGGGACCACGCAGCGTGTCTCCGAGTTCGGCCGGGGCCGTCGGGATCTCGCCGATGATCTCGGCCTGTCGCCGCCCACGGTTGCGCCACCCGCGCACCACCAGGGCCACCAGCGCCAACCACACCACCAGCACCACGATGACGATGATCAGGTCGGTCCACAGCTCGTTCATGCGCTCGCCCGTCCGTCACGGGCGGTGACGACGCCGCGCAGAAGCGTCGCGACCACGGTCGCCGGCATCGTCATGGATTCATACGGAGTGTTGTCCGACAGGCTCGCCAGGTCGGGGCCGTGCACCACCCACGAGCGGTCCGGATCGACGATCGTGAGATTCGCCGGCTCCCCCACCGCGATGGGACGCCCCTGATCGGTGAGACCGACGATCTCCGCGGGGCGCTCACTCATCACACGCGCCACGCCACGCCAGTCGAGCAGGCCGGGAACGACCATCGTCTCCACGATGATCGGCAGTGCGGTCTCGAGGCCGAGCATTCCCGGTTTGGCGAGGGCGAATTCGCAGCATTTCTCCTGCGCCGCATGCGGTGCGTGGTCGGTACCGACGCAGTCGATGACGCCGTCGGCGAGGGCCTGACGAAGCGCGAGATTGTCCCGGGTTTCGCGCAGCGGCGGATTGACCCGGTTCACCCCGTCGTAGGTGGCCAGCCGTTCGTCGTTGAGGAACAGGTGGTGCGGGGTCACCTCGGCGGTGATCGCGATGCCCTGGTCCTTGGCCCAGCGCAGCAGTTCGACGGTGCCCTCGGTGGACGCGTGGCAGATGTGCACGCGTGCGCCGGCGTCGCGGGCCAGCAACGCGTCACGGACGACGATGGATTCCTCGGCGGCGCGCGGCCAACCGGCCAGTCCGAGTCGGGCGGCGTTCGGACCCTCGTGTGCGACAGCACCTTTGGTGAGTCGGGGCTCCTCGGCGTGCTGGGCGATCAGCACCCCGAGGCCGGTGGCGTACTCCAGGGCCCGACGCATGATCAGCGGATCGAAGACGCATTTGCCGTCGTCGCTGAACAGTCGGACACCGGCGGCGCCGGAGGCCATCATGCCCATCTCGGCGAGTTGTTCACCCGCCAAGCCGACGGTGACCGCCCCGACCGGGTGCACGTCGACGAGTCCGACGTCGCGCCCGACCCGCCAGACGTTGTCGGTGATGGTGGAGTTGTCGGCGACCGGGTCGGTGTTGGCCATGGCGAAAACCGCGGTGTAGCCACCGAGGGCGGCGGCACGCGAGCCGGTGCGAATGGTCTCGGTGTCCTCGCGCCCGGGTTCGCGCAGGTGGGTGTGCAGGTCGACGAGACCGGGCAGCAGCACCGCTCCCGCGCCGTCGATGATCTCGGCACCCTCGGGGACAGTGAGCGAGGATCCGATCTCGGCGATGGTGCCGTCGATCACCGCGACATCCACCGGATCACCCTCGCCGTAGGGGCGAACCTGTTGCAGGACAACGGTTCCGGTGGCATCGGGTCCCGGAATGGGTCCGGGGATCGGGGCGCTCACAGCGTGACTCCTGTCTGGTCGGTCGTGTCGGTGCCGACGAGCAGGCGGAACAGCACCGCCATCCGCACGTGCACACCGTTGCGGACCTGTTCGAGGACGGTGGCCTGCGGTGCGTCGGCGACGGAGAAGCCGATCTCCATGCCGCGCAGCATCGGTCCGGGGTGCAGCACCACCGCGTCGTCGTCGAGCAGGGCGAGTCGTCGTGCGTTGAGTCCGTAACGCACCGAGTACTCGCGGGAACTCGGGAAGAAGCCGCCGTTCATGCGTTCGGCCTGCACGCGCAGCATCATCACCGCGTCGAGGGTGGGCAGTTCGGCGTCGAGGTCGCCGGTCACGGTGACCGGCCACTGGTCGACCCCGACCGGCAGCAGGGTCGGTGGGGCGATCAGCACCACCTCGGCCCCGAGCGTCGCCAGCAGGTGGGCGTTGGATCGCGCCACCCGCGAGTGCAGCACGTCGCCGACGATGCCGATGCGGCGGCCGTCGAGGGAGCCGAGTCGCTGGCGCAGTGTCAGCGCGTCGAGCAGCGCCTGGGTGGGATGTTCGTGGGTGCCGTCACCGGCGTTGATGACGGCGGGCCCACCGGTTTCCCGGCCGTTCGGCCCGATGCCGGGGCCGCCGGTCCACTGCGCGATCTGATGGGCCGCGCCGGAGGCCGGATGCCGCACGATCAGGGCGTCGGCGCCGATCGCGCGCAGCGTCATCGCGGTGTCGCGCAAGGACTCTCCCTTGCCGACCGAGGAACTCGACGCCGAGACGTTGATCACGTCGGCGCTCATCCACTTGCCCGCCGTCTCGAAGGACACGCGGGTGCGGGTGGAGTTCTCGTAGAACACCGTCATCACGGTGCGGCCCCGCAACGTCGGGAGTTTGCGCACCTCCCGGCCGGTGAGTGCCTGCTCGAAACGTTCGGCGTCGTCGAGAAGTTCGGTGGCGTCGTCGCGGGTGAGGTCCTGGGTGGAGAGCAGGTGCCGCATCAGGCCTGCACCGCCCCGGCGGAGCTGAGCACGACCTCGTCGACGCCGTCGTGCTCGGTGAGGTGGACCGCGACACTCTCGTCGCGGGAGGTCGGGATGTTCTTGCCGACGTAGTCGGCGCGCAGCGGCAGTTCGCGGTGGCCGCGGTCGATGAGCACCGCCAGCTGGACCGCGGCCGGCCGCCCCAGGTCACGCAGTGCGTCGAGGGCGGCGCGCACCGTCCGGCCGGAGTAGAGCACGTCGTCGACGAGGATGACGATCGCATTGTCGACGCCCCCGGTGGGCACCATGGTGCGTTCGAGGGGGCGGTGCGGTTTGTCGCGCAGGTCGTCGCGGTACAGGGTGATGTCGAGGTATCCGACGGGGATCTCCCGACCGGCGAACTCGGCGATCTTGGCCGCCAACCTGTCGGCGAGAGTCGTTCCGCGGGTGGGAATTCCGATGATGATGACATGCGGTGCATCGGGGGCGTCGAGAGCATTCTTCTCGATCACCTGATGGGCCACCCGGGCGATGGTTCTCGACACATCGCCGGCGTCGAGCAGAACGCGCCGATTGGGTGGGGCACCGTCGGTAGGCGTGACCACGCCGACCTCCTTCTCCGCCTCACGGGACGGATCGTTAAAGGATGTCTTTCTCGTCAGGTACCTTACACGCCCCCGTCGGGCGCGCTGACGTCGACGCAGTCAGATCTGCGGCGGGTCCGTCCGCGGCTGCGCGGCGGCGGCCGCCCGCACCTGCGGAGCGAGTTCGGCGATCGTCCCGAGCACTCCGTTGACGAAGGCCGGGGAATCGTCGGTGGACAGTTCCTTGGCCAGTTCGACGGCCTCATCCACCACCACGACCGGGTCGACGTCGGTGGCATTGAACAATTCCCACGTCGCCTGACGCAGGATGGCGCGATCGACCGCCGGCAGGCGCTCGAGGGTCCACCCCTTCAGATGCGAGGAGATCACCGCGTCGATCTGGGTGCTGTCGGCGACGAGGCCGTCGATCACCCGCTGGGTGTAGGGATGAATCTGTCCGACGCTCTCGTCGGAGTTCACCAGGATGCGGCGTTCGGCGATGAGGCTGTCGGGGGCAACCCCCTTGGCCTCCGCTTCGAACAACAGGTCAACGGCGCGTCTGCGCGCCTTGTGTCGGGTTCCGGGCTGCTTCACGTGGGGAGGTCTCGCTCAGCTGTTGACGCGGCCGAGGTAGCTGCCGTCGCGGGAATCGACCTTCAGCTTGTCGCCGGTGTTGATGAACAGCGGAACCTGGATCTCGGCGCCGCTCTCCATGGTGGCGGGCTTGGTGCCACCGGTGGAACGGTCACCCTGCAGACCGGGATCGGTGTGGGTCACCTCCATCTCGACGGTGACCGGAAGCTCGATGAACAGCGGATTGCCGTCGTTGAGCGAGACCTGCACGGTCATGTTCTCCAGCAGGAAGCGGGCGCCGTCACCGACGACGGCCGGCGGGAGTGCGTACTGCTCGTAGTCCTGGGTGTCCATGAAGACGTAGTCGGTGCCGTCGTTGTAGAGGAATGTCATGTCACGGCGGTCGACGGTCGCGGTCTCGACCTTCACACCGGCGTTGAAGGTCTTGTCGACGGTCTTGCCCGAGAGCACGTTCTTGATCTTGGTCCGCACGAAGGCCGGGCCCTTGCCGGGCTTGACGTGCTGGAATTCGAGGATCTGCCACAGCTGGTCGTCCATGCGCAGCACGAGGCCGTTCTTGAAATCGGCGGTGGTCGCCATAGGTCGTCTTCTTTCCTGGTTTTCGTCTGATTGCCGTCAGATGACGGTGAATGCCTTGTCGGTGGCGGTCAGCAGCTCCGGATCGCCGTCGGTGACGACGAGGGTGTCCTCGATCCTGACTCCGCCTCGTCCCGGGAGGTACACCCCGGGTTCCACGGTCACCGCTGCGCCGCATGGCAGTGTACCCGTCGCGAGTTTGCCGATTCCCGGTGCTTCGTGAATCTGCAGGCCGACGCCGTGGCCGAGGCCGTGTACGTAGTCCTCCCCGTGGCCTGCGTCGGCGATGATCGTGCGGGCGGCGGCGTCGATCTCGCGCAGATCGGCACCCGGTGCCAGCGCTGCCCGGCCGGCGGCCTGCGCGGCCGCGACGAGGTCGTAGATGTCCTTCTGCCACGCTGCCGCCCGACGTAGCACGAAGGTGCGGGTCATATCCGAGTGATAGCCGCCGTAGAGCGCCCCGAAGTCGATCTTGACCAGGTCACCGTCGGCGAGGACCGCGTCCGTCGGCCGATGATGCGGGATCGCCGAATGTGCGCCGGCGGCGACGATCGTCTCGAAGGCGATGCCATCGGCACCGAGCCGGTACATCGCCCACTCGAGGGCCCGCGCGACCTCGCGTTCGGTGGCCCCGGCCCGGATCACGCCGTCGGCGATGATCGCGGCCAGCGCGTCGTCGCCGATGGCACAGGCCCGGCGCAGCAGCGCGACCTCACCGGCGTCCTTCACCTCGCGGAGGCCCTCGACCAGGCCCGATCGGCCGACCAGTTCGACACCGTCGGGTGAGTCGTCGGCCAGTCGCCGGTGCGCGGCGACGGTCAGGGCGTCGGCCTCGAACCCGATCCTCGTGGCCCCCGCCGCGGCGGCGACCCCGAGCAGTTCCCGCGGGCAGTCGCGTGCGATGACGGCGGTGAGGTCACCGGCCTGCGCGGCGACCTGGGTGAGATATCGGCCATCGGTGCAGATGCGGTCGGCGTCGGGACCCGACGCCGAGACGAGCAGCGCGCCGTTGGAGCCGGTGAATCCGGTCAGATACCGCAGGTTGATCAGGTCGGACACGATCAGCGCGTCGACGGGCGTCTCGTGCGCGGTCAGCAGACCTCGCAGGCGTTCGCGGCGGGCGGCGTGGTCGGGGGTGGTGGGCATTCCTCCACGCTACGACGTCGTCGGCACTTTCGACGCGGCCGCCGCCCCGGCCGGCGACGCTCACCGGCAACGCCCAACTGTGGCCAACGGCACTCTCCGAGCTCCCTCTCTTGTACTCTTCTCACCATGGCTCTCCCCTGGTTGCTGCGCGGTGTGGTGATGACCGCCGTCCACGTCGGTGTCCGCGTACTCCTCGGCATCGCGATCATCCACTCCCCACTGCATTCCACGGTGTGGAAGACCATCGCTGTGGCAGCTGTCGTCCTCGTGGCGGTGCTGTGGGGCGGAATCGACGGCATCTCCGACGCACGCGCCAATCCCGACCCGGACGACTACGACGACCTCACCGTGCGCTGGCTCAAGGCCGGCGTTCTGGCGGGCGCCGCGTCGGCGATCATCTCGTGGGTGCTGGGCACCTTCGTGTTCGCCGGGATCGGCCAGGCCAATTTCGCCGTCGAGTTGTTCGCCGGCGGTTCGTTCACGGCGCTGCTGATCTTCGTGCCCGCCTTCGTGGGCGCGGCGGTCGGTCGCTTCCTGATCCGGCGTGATCAGCGCAAGAACGCACCCGACACCAGCGACTGGTCGGTGCATCCCGACGCGGAGAAGACCGAGCAGATCGAGCGGGTCTGAGGCTAGTCCGGCTGTTCTGACAGGCCCGACAAGTCCGATGGGGCCAAGCTGGTTCAGGACGTGTCGAGCCGGTAGTGGAGCCTGGCGGCCAGGACACGTTCGATCCGGCTGTTGCGAGGGTTCATGCCGATGGCGGCCAGTTCCTCGAGCTCACGTTCCCGGTCGGCATCGCTGGTACGGATGCCGCCATCACGGATGCGGTGCTGACGTGCTTATCCCTCGGTGGTCGTGTCGCTGAGGTTGATCCGGGTACGGGAGACACGATCGAGCGCGGCAACGGTGTCAGGGTCATCGGGATCGTCGGTGATCGGGACACCGTCTCCGTCGAAGATGACCAGGTCGATCTCCCCGGTGTTGGTGACACCAGGTTCGTCAGAATGCCCGCCAGGCCCGTCTCGCGGGTCGGGTGGTCGGGGTTCGACGGGATCGGATTGGGCTGCGCCGGAATCGCATTCGTCGACGCCTGGTTCAGGCTGGTCAGCGACGCCGGACTCGTGGTCGTCATCCTGATCGACGCTGTCGACGATGCTCGAGGAGTCCGCGGCCGGAGCCGGATGATCCTTCGGAACACCACGATCGGACAAGGTTTCGGCATCCACAGCCGGCGGCGCGGTGTCCTCGTCGTCGCTGTCGGCGTCGGGATCAGCCGGTACATCGACGTCGACGGTGGCGTCGGCTTCGATGTCAGCAGTTTCGGCATCGACCACTTCGGTGTCTGCGGGTTCGGTTGCGCCGGCACCACTATCAGCGTCGCTGAGCGGGGTCGCGGTGGATCTGGTCGCGGATCTGGTCGAGTTTCTGCTCGTAGAGTGCGGTGATGTCGGGGTGGTCGTTGACGATCTTCGGGTTGTCGGGCATGCCGGGTGCGGCGTTGAGTTGCCACCAGCACCGTCCGGCGAGCGGTCCGTCTTCGTAGATGCCGGTGGTGTATTGGCCGGGGTTGGGCCGACCATCCGGTTGTGCGGCCCGCACGCCGGGGCCAGGTCGGTGATGTCGGTTTTCCCGCCGTCGGCCCAGTCTTCTTTGGCGTGATGCATCTCCGAATGCGAGGCGGGTTGCCCGCAACCGGGGAAGGAGCACACTTCACCACCGGTGCGGGAGAACGACGCGATCCGCTGCTCGGTCGATGCCAACCGCCGCGCCCGCCCCAGATACAACGGGAGGTCGATGGCGTCGGAGAACACCGCCAGGAACTGCTGCACATCGTTGGGATCCTCGATGTCCCCCAACGCACTGAGCAAATCCGGAATAGGAATGGTGGATCCAGACGCGGTGGTGGCATACCCGGCGCCGGCCAACAGATCTTGCAGGAAGGTTTTGATGATCAACGCGACCGGCAGGCCGCGATGCGTTGCCGAGGACGCCTTCTTTCATCGCCGACACCAACAGGACGTGCATCGCATCATGATTGCGTTGCGCCTGAGAACGATCGTCACGCTTCACTGCAGCGGCGAGCACGTCGGGGTCGGCATCCCCGATCGCACCGGTCGGCGACTCCAGATCACTCAAATTATTCATCCCAGGTTGCGCCCACGCATCCAACATGGAGTCCCACAAGGCACGGGTGACCGGCGGCAGGTGCCCGTTGAGTTTCGCCATCCCATCGACACGGGACTGGTTGATCCACAAGTTACGGCGCTGTTGGCGTTCCTTACTCCTCCACCAACTGCCCGTCCGGGTCGAGGTGCGCCAGAATTCGGGCACCCATCTTGGTGATGTCGGCCGGAATATGCTCGGTGGCCTTTTCGCCGAGGGTGGCTTCGGCGGCGACCTTCTTGTCATGCGCGACGGCATTCGGAATGTTGTCCAACGCTTCCAACGCCGCCGACAGGTGAGTGTGACCGATCAAACCCTTCTCATACGCGGCCGACAGCGTCGGGAACTTCGGTTCCTCCGGTTGCCCGGTCAATCCATGGAATCGGGCGGTGGCCTTCATGTGAGCGATGCGCATGGTGGGTTGCGCGATCCGCAGATCGTAGTTCAGAAAATTCGACAGACTGACTTTGCCGACCTTGCGGTGCACACCACGATCCGAGATTTCCAGGATCGCCCGGTCACCCTGAAAGTGGGTACGGGTCGCGATCTGTTCGGACAGTTTCGCCGCCTCCACCACCTCGAGGTCGGAGCAGGCGGTCATCGGAGTGGCGGCCAACTCGTCCAAGATCTCGGAGAGTTGATGCATCAGCTGCAGTGGTCGTGACATGGGACTGTCGGTGGTGTCTGTCATGCTGATGTCACCTCCCCCGAGAAGGCCGTTGTGGCGTATGTGTTCTATTATAGCCACTCTCGAAGGCACTCGCAATTGTTTTCTATCCACAGTTTGTGGATACGTGAATGTGGTTGGGGTGCTGGCTATTTCCAGCCTTGTGTCACCGGGTCTCGACACGGTTCGTCGCTAGCGCTCCTCACCGGCTCGACCGGCGAGATGAGGGGCCCGACCAGCGGGATGGGTGATCGACCGGCGAGATGAGGGGCCCGACCAGCGGGATGGGTGATCGACCGGCGGGATGTGGGGCCGGTCGGCGAAATGTGGGTGCTCGGCCGGCGGGATAGCGGCTCGACCAGCGGGATAGAGGCTCGACCGACGGGATGAGGGTGTTCGACCGGCGGAAGGTGTTGTCAGTACAACGGTTCGCCGGGCAACGGATCGCGCCCGATCGTCGGATCGAAGGGCAGATTCCGGATCAGTTCGGGCCGTTCGTCGTACGGCTCGACGAGCGGCTCCGCCGTGCGCAGGTACTCACCGAGGTAGTCGAAGAACCACATCCGGAACGACCCGTCGTCGAGGCGATACCCGCGTTGGAGCGCCCCGGACACCAGGTCGAAACCTAAGTCGGGCGAACATGTCCCGAAGGCGTCGAGGAAATCGGCGCATCGCTCGTCGTCGAACCACATCACCCGGCGTACGTCCGGGTCGTCGTCGGTGTCGTGCGCCGCCCACCACCGTTCCTGTTCGGCGTCCGACATGCCCCAGAGTGGGCTGGCCGTCGGCGTGGTCGACCACCGGAATGCCGGATCGTTCACCTGGAACAGACCCCACTCGCCCTGCCCCCAGGTTGCGACCGGCGACGCCAGACGCGCCCGCGCCAGCCGCCACCCCGGCAGTGGTTCGCCGAAATAGACCGGCGACACCAGGCACTGCTCACACACGCGCGGCCGCCCCGACGACTACAACAGGGTGGCGCCGTTCGGCGCGGCGTCGGCAGCCACCGCCGAGTAGGCGGCAGCGATCAGCGACGGATCCGGTCCCTCGAGTCGCCCCGGCTTGGCGAGCCCGTCGAGGACGACGAAACGCATCACACCCGAGCGGTTCTTCTTGTCCCCGGCCATGGTTGTCAGCAGGTCACCGAGCGCGTCGGCGTCGTAGGTGGTGGGCAATCCGACGAGATCGAGGATCGACTTGTGACGGTCGGCAGTGGCGTCGTCCAGGCGCCCGGCCAGGCGCGCGAGCTCGGCGGCGAACACCAGTCCGACGGCCACGGCGGCACCGTGGCGCCAGCGGTACCGTTCACGCCGCTCGATGGCATGGCCGAGGGTGTGCCCGTAGTTCAGGATCTCGCGGAGTGAGGCCTCTTTGAGGTCGGCGGACACCACGTCGGCCTTCACCTGCACCGACCGCCGGATGAGCTCCGGCAGCACCGTTCCGGTGGGATCGGTGGCCGCGGCCGGATCCGCCTCGATGAGGTCGAGGATCACCGGATCGGCGATGAAACCGGTCTTGATGACCTCGGCGAGGCCGGCGATGACCTCGTTGCGCGGCACGGTCTCGAGGGTGGCGATGTCGATGAGGACGGCGTCGGGTTCGTGGAAGGCCCCGACGAGATTCTTCCCGGCGTCGGTGTTGATGCCGGTCTTGCCGCCGACGGCGGCGTCGACCATGGCCAGCAGGGTCGTCGGGACGTGGATGACGCCGATGCCACGCATCCAGGTGGCGGCGACGAATCCGGCGAGGTCGGTGGCCGCTCCCCCACCCAGCGACACGATCTTGTCGTTGCGTTTCAGGCCGATCCGGCCGCACACGTCCCAGCAGAACTCGGCGACCTTGAGGTCCTTACCCGCCTCGGCGTCCGGGATCTCCACCCGGTGCGCATCGAATCCTTTGTCGGACAGGAACTCCCGGATCTGTTCGGCGGTCTGTGCGAGGGTCGGCTGATACAGGACGGCAACGCGGTCGGCACCGGCCGCGGCCTGCGCGAGGTCACCGAGAAGGCCCCGACCGATGATGACGTCATAGGGCGACGACGCGTTGACGGCGATGCGGACGGGTTCGGTCGACGTGGCAGGGTCGGTCATGACGTCCTCTCGGGAACGAGTTCGCGAAGTTCGTGGGCGATGGCGGTGACGATCTCGTCGGCGACCTGCTCGGGATCACCGGCCGCGGCATCGACCTCGATGGTGGCCACTCCGGCGTAGGTGTCGGCGCGCTGCTCGAGCAATTCGCGGTATCGCGCAGCGGGATCGGCGGATGCGAGCAGCGGCCGATCCGAACCCGACACCCGCGCGAAGCCGGATTCGGCACCGACACGCAGATGAATCACCCGGTGTCCGGCGAGTGCGTCGGCGACCGCCGGCGTGGTCACCGCACCGCCACCGAGTGCGACGATTCCGCGATGATTCTCGAGGATGTCGAGGACGACGTCGCGTTCGATCTCCCGGAACCGGGTCGGGCCGGAGCCGGTGAAGATCTCCGGGATGGTCTGCCCCACGCGGTGTTCGATCTCGGTGTCGGTGTCGATGAAATCGACACCGAGGCGATCGGCGAGAACCTTTCCGACGGTGGACTTTCCGGCGCCCATGAAGCCGATGAGGACCGCAACCGGGCGGTCGGGCCCGCCGACCTGTGCGCCGCTGTCGGGGGCCGTCATGAGCGGGGCGGCCGGGTCGCGATGTGTTTCAGGTACCCGCGCAGGTTCTCACTGGTCTCGGCCACCGAATCGCCACCGAACTTCTCCAGCGCGGCCTGTGCCAGCACGAGCGCGACCATCGACTCGGCGACCACACCCGCGGCGGGCACCGCACACACATCCGAGCGTTGATGGATCGCACTGGCCTGATCACCGGTGCTCATGTCGATCGTCGACAACGCCCGCGGCACGGTCGAGATCGGCTTCATCGCCGCACGTACCCGGATGTCCTCGCCATTGGACATGCCGCCCTCCAGACCGCCCGCGCGGTTGGTGGACCGCAGTACGCCGTCGGGGCCGGGCACCATCTCGTCGTGCGCCTGGCTGCCGCGGCGGCGCGCGGTGGCGAAGCCGTCGCCGACCTCGACACCCTTGATGGCCTGGATGCCCATGAGGGCACCGGCCAGGCGCGCGTCGAGTCGGGTCTCGCCGCTCACATGGGAACCGAGTCCGACCGGCACATTGGTGGCGACCACCTCGACGACGCCGCCGAGGGTGTCGCCGTCCTTCTTGGCGGCCTCGATCTCGGCGATCATCTGCGTCTCGGCCGTCGTATCGAAGGCCCGCACCGGGCTGGCGTCGATGGCCTCGAGATCGGCGATCGTCGGGGCCGGACCCGCATAGGGATCGCTCGCACCGATCGAGATGACGTGGGAGACGATGTCGATCCCGAGTACCTGGCGCAGGAAGTTGCGGGCCACGGTCCCGGCGGCCACCCGGGCGGCGGTCTCGCGGGCACTGGCCCGCTCGAGGATCGGCCGCGCATCGTCGAAGCCGTATTTGAGCATGCCGGAGAAATCGGCATGCCCGGGACGTGGCCGGGTCAGCGGCGCGTTCCGCGCGCTGCCCTCGAGTTCGGCGGCGTCGACGGGATCGGCGGCCATCACGGTTTCCCACTTGGGCCACTCGGTATTGCCGATCTCGATCGCGATCGGCCCGCCCATGGATCGGCCATGACGCATGCCGCCGATCACGGTGACCTTGTCGGCCTCGAACTTCATCCGGGCGCCCCGGCCGTAGCCGAGTCGACGACGGGCCAATTGCAGGGCGATATCCGATGACGTGACCTCGACTCCGGCGACCATCCCCTCGACGATCGCCACGAGGGCCGGGCCATGGGACTCTCCGGCGGTTATCCAGCGCAACACAAGGATCAATTGTTCCATGCGCCGACGACGACCCCGACCGCGGCCGTGGCCAGGAAGGCCCCGGCGAGGGCGGGCCCGTGCGGTCGGCGCACTCGCCCACCGCGACCGAGCACGAATTCGGCCAGCGTGATCACCTGCGCGATCAGCACCATCACCAGCGCCGACACCGGATCGCCGAGCACACCACCGAGGACGAAGGCGAGCTTGACGTCGCCGGCGCCACACGCACCTGCGAGGAATCCCGACAGGTAGGCCAGGGACCCGGCGACCGCCGCTGCCAACACGACGGGATGGATGGCGCCGGCGATGATCATCGCCGCGACACCGGGGACGATGGCGATGTTCGGTATCCGGGAATGCCGGTGATCGAATCCGGCGATCACCGCCAGCCACGCGAGGATCACCGAGGTTGCCGACGCCGTAAGCGCCGCTGCAGGGGTCATCGGTGCAGTGTCACCGACGATGGGCACCACGCCACGTCACCGACGCGGGCATCGCCGCCCACCTGTGAGCCCCGGAGGCTCTGGGGATGACGGGTGAGGACGCGCGGGCGGCGGGGTCTCCCCGGTCGGCGCGCACCGGCTCACTCGGCCGCAGCGCCGATCGCCGCGGCCATCGCCTCCCGCGGAGCGGGGTACCCGGTGAACTGCTCCACCTGGGAGAAGGCCTGGTTCAGCAACATCACCAGACCACCGACCACCCGTCCGCCGGCCTCGGTGACCGCGGCGGCGAGCGGGGTCGGCCACGGATCGTAGATCACGTCGACCACCCGGGCGGCCGCCGACAGCGAGCCGACCACGGCGGCGGCCCCCGCGGCAGGTGCGGTCGACACCGTCACCGCGGATTCGGCGCAGCGCCGGGTGAGGTCGTCGTCGGAGGCGAACGGCAGCAGGGATGCGCGGACCCCGAGTCGGTCGGCGAGGTCGAGGACACCGCGGGCCCGGTCGGCACTTCGGGCGACGACGGTCACGTCGTCGACTCCGGCCGCCACCAGCGCGGCGACCGTGGGCAGGGCCGTCCCACCGGCTCCGACGACGACGGCCGCGCGCGGCAGCGTGGTGCCGACCGTCTCGGGGAGCACCCCGAGTGCGGCGAGCGCGCCGGTCATCCCGTCGATGTCGGTGTTGTCGGCACGCCATCCCGCCTCGGTCCGGACCAGGGTGTTGGCGGATCCCACCAGCACGGCCCGCGGGGTGCGTTCGTCGGCGACCGCGAGGGCCGCCAGCTTCGCCGGCATCGTCACCGAGAACCCGACCTGCGCCGGGCTCGCCGACCGCACGATCGTCGGCAGGTGCTCGGCGGTGCACTCGGTACGCACGTAGGTCCAGTCGGTCAGGCCGAGAGCACGATATGCCGCCAGATGCAGGTCCGGTGACCGCGAATGTGAAATGGGTGAGCCGAGCACGGCCGCGGCACGCGCATGTCGTCCGCCCACCGGCCCGGCCAACCCCGGCCGGTCCAACGGCGGAGGGCTCACCGGCACGTGATGAACCTGTTGCGGCACGCGGTGCTGATGTTGCGCCGATGCTGATCGAAGTCGGCGGTGAACAGGGTCGTCCCCTTCGCGTCGACGGTGACGAAGTACAGCCAGTTGCCGTCGGCGGGTTGCTCCATCGCCTCGAGTGCCTGCTCCTCGACCGCCCCGATCGGGGTGGGTGGCAGCCCCCGGATCACATAGGTGTTCCACGGCGTACCGGCCCGCAGGTCCTCGTCGTGCACGTTGAGGTCGACCACCTGAGCGGTGTAGTTGGCCGTCGAGTCGAACTCCAGCTTCTGACCCTTGTCCAGCCGGTTGAGGATGACCCGGGCCACCTTGGGGTAGTCGGCCGGATTGACCTCGCCCTGCAGGAGCGATGCCGCGACCAGCGTCTGGTACGGGCTCAGACCGGAGCTGTTGTTGCTCAACAGCCCCCACTTCTCATACATCGCGGCGCTCTGGGTGATCAGTGAGCGCAGGATCTCGGTGGCCGACTGACCCGGGTCGATCGATTCCCACGTCCCGGGGGCGATGAGGCCCTCGATCCGACGATGGTCACCGTCCAGACCGGTCACCGCGTCGCGCGCCCACGACGGAATCCCCAGATCGGCGACACTCGCCTGCGCGGCGGCGTCGTCGAGTTGCTCGACAGTCACCCCGATGCGTTGGCCGTTGATGTCCACCCCGGTCTGGTTGGCGATCATCTCGAAGATGCCCGGGGTGACCCGCCCGGAGGTGTCCCGTTTGGTGTCCACCGGGGTGCCCGGGGGAACCACGATCCGCCCGACGCGGTGCGTCGCATCCGGATCGGAGATCATCTCGACCGCCGTCGACGCCGGGATCTCGGTGCGCATCTTGTAGTACCCACTCGACAACGACGCATCACCCGCGGCATCGACGAAGGCGTGCACGCTGCCGACCACGTCGTCGTCGACGAGGATCTGCCCCATCTGCTTGATCGTCGTGTCATCGGGGATGTGCACCAACACGTCCCCGGTGCCCTGGGCGTTCGTATAGTCCTTGCGCGAATCGAGCAGTCCGGCCTTCTTCGCTCCCACCAGACCGACGCCGACCACCAGCAGCAACACCACGACGGCGGCGACGATCATCCCGATCCGACGACGTCGACGACGGCGAATCCCGGCGGGCCGCCGATCCGGATGATCGTCGACCGGTGCTCCGCCGGTGTCTGCGACGACGGTGTCGGCCGCGGTCCGGTGATCGGCGGTGTCGTGCGCGATGACGGTGTCGTGGGCCGCGGTGTCGGCGAAACCGGAACCGCCCTCGTCCGACACGGTCGGATCTGCCAGTGCCGCAAGCGCTCCGGGCGCCACCACCCGTGACGTGGGGGCGACGGATGTCGGGTCGACCGTCTCGGTGGGCACCTCATCGGTGCCGAATCCGTCGAGGTCGCTCGGCTCTGTCTGTTCGGTCTGCTCGGTGCCGACCTGGTCCGCATCGACGTCTTCCCCGGGCGGAGCGGTGGGCGTCGCGTCGGTGACCGACTGCTCGATGACCGGCTGCTCGGTGACCGGCTGTTCGGTGACCGGCTGCTCGATGACCTCGCTCGAAGGCTCGGGACGCTTGCGCAGGTCGGTGACGGCGGCCTCGTCGACCGTCGGCGTCGCGACCGGCGCCATCTTGCGGGTGTCGATCGTGGTGTCGATCGTGTCGGTGCGAGCCACCCGGGCCCGCATCGAGGTCGGCGCGGACCCCGTCGGGGCGGCGCCCGGTGAGGCGGGCGCGCTGCTGCGGTTCGGGGCGGGGGTGGTCGCCGGAGCCGGACCGGCGGTGCCGTCCGCGCGGCGCCGGCGGTGCCGGGTGCTGGGTCGACCCTCGACCGATTGCGTGAAGTACCGCAACCGTTCGGGATCCATGCTCCCGCCCGTGTGATCGGAGTGCTCTCGATGGCGACTCCGATGCCGTTCGTCGGTCACCGCGGATACCCTCCCTGGTTCCGGTTCGACGGTGTGGCTGCTCGCCGCACCGCCCCCCGGCACGTGCGCACTTCACGCAGCACCACCGCTGCGTGACGATCGGACTCTCCGATCGATGGACGTCGGCCGAACGCGCGCGGACTCATCGTCGCGCGTCCAGCCATCCCTGCAGAATAGCGACCGCGGCCGCCTGATCAATGACCCCGCGCGAAGACTTTGCCGAACGGCCGCTGGCGCGCAATGCCTGCGCGGCGGTGACCGTAGTGAGACGCTCGTCCACATATTCCACCTCGACCGGCGCGATTGCGCTGGTCAGGGCGTCGCCGAACTCCCGGGCCGCCGTCACCGCGACGCCATCGGTGTTACGCAATGTCTTGGGCAACCCGATGATCACGCCGATCGCCTCGTACTCGGCCACCAGCGTGGCGATCCGGGCGATGTCGGTGCCACCGGAGGTGTCGCGACGCACGGTTTCCACCGGCGTGGCGAGGATGCCGTCGGGATCGCAGACCGCCACACCGATGCGCACACTACCCACATCGATGCCGAGGCGACGTCCCCGCTGCAATGGCATCAGCCGAGCAACTCGCGAATCCGGCGGACCGCCGCGTCGACGCCGTCGGGATTGGTGCCCGATCCCTGCGCGAGATCCGGTTTGCCGCCGCCGCGGCCGCCGACGAGTCCGGCGATGTCCTTGACGATGTCACCGGCCTTGGTGCCCGCGGAGCGCGCCGCGTCGGTCGTGGCGATGACGAACGGCACCTTGGTGTCGGCGCCGTCCCCGGTGGTCGAGAAGAGCGCGACGACCGCCGCCCGATCGGCGACCCGGCCCCGCAGATCGGTGGCCACCGACCGCAGACCGTTCGCGTCCAGGCCCGGCAGGGTACCGCTGACCAGCAGTGTCGAGCCCACCGTCGTCGCCTCGTCGAGCAGTCCGGAGGCCGCCGCGCGTGCCGCGTCGGCCCGCAACTTCTCCACCTGCTTCTCGGCGTCGCGCAGCTTCGTGACGAGGGACTCGACGCGTCCGGGCACCTCCTCGGAGGGCACCTTCAACGACGACGCCAGCCCGGCGAGCAGGGCGCGTTCCTTGGACAGGTATCGGAACGAGTCCATCCCGACGTAGGCCTCGACGCGTCGGACACCCGATCCGACCGAGGATTCACCGATCACCGTCACCGGCCCGATCTGCGCCGACGATGCGACGTGGGTGCCACCGCACAGTTCCATCGAGAACGGCCCGCCGATCTCGACGACGCGGACCTCGTCGCCGTAGTTCTCGCCGAACAGGGCGAGCGCCCCCATCGCCTTGGCCTCGGTCAACCCGGTCTCGAAGGTGTTCACCGGATAGTTGGCCTCGACGGCGGCGTTGCTGATCTCCTCGATCTCGGTGCGCTGCGCCTCGGTCAGTGCCGAGCCGGAATGGAAGTCGAAACGCAGGTATCCGGGGCGATTGAGCGAGCCGGCCTGCGTGGCGCTCGGACCGAGGACCTGCCGCAGCGCGGCATGCACCATGTGCGTTCCGGAGTGTCCCTGGGTCGCGCCGTGCCGCCACGCCTGGTCGACCGCCGCGATCACCTCGTCGCCCTCGACGATCTCGCCGGCCTCGACGACCACACTGTGCAACCACACGGTCTTACCCGCACGCTGGACATCGCGCACCCGCAGGCGGGCGCCGGTGCTGGTGGTGATGGCACCGGTGTCGGCCATCTGACCGCCGGACTCCGCGTACAGCGGCGTGCGGTCGAGGATCACGGTGAGTTCCTGCCCCGCGGTGGCGTTGCGTACCCGCACCCCGTCGGCGACGAGTCCGAGAACGCGGGCCTCCGACACCAGCTCGTCATAGCCGGTGAACTCGGTGGGACCGCGGTCGAGGAATTCGCGGTACACCCCAGCGTCGGCGTGCCCGGTCTTGCGGGCCGTCGCATCGGCCTTGGCGCGGGCCTTCTGTTCGGCCATGAGTTCGGTGAAGCCGGTCTCGTCGACCTTCAGCCCGGCCTCCGCGGCCATCTCCAGGGTCAGGTCGATGGGGAAGCCGTAGGTGTCGTGCAGGGTGAAGGCGTCGTTGCCGGACAGGACCGTTTTGTCGGCCTTCTTGGTGGCGGCGGCCGCGTCGGCGAACAGCTTGGTGCCGGCGGCGAGGGTCTTGGCGAAGCTGTTCTCCTCCCCCTCGGCGACGGTGAGGATGTGGTCCCGCTGCGCGGCGAGTTCCGGATACGACGGCGCCATCAGGTCGATCGCCATGCCGACGAACGCTCCGATCGTCGGTCCCTGTGCGCCGAGCAGACGCGCCGAGCGGACCACGCGGCGCAGGAGTCGGCGCAGCACGTAGCCGCGGCCGTCGTTGCCGGGCAGCACGCCGTCGCCGATGAGCATCGCCGAGGTGCGGGTGTGGTCGGCGATGACGCGGAATTTCACGTCATCGTCGTGATGGCCGGCGCCGTAGGCGCGTCCGGTGACCTCGGCGGCGAGGTCGATGATCGGCTTGAGCAGATCGGTTTCGTAGACGTTGTCGACGCCCTGCAGCAGGCATGCGACACGTTCGATACCCATGCCGGTGTCGATGTTCTTCTTGGGCAGCGGCCCGAGGATCTCGTAGTCCTCCTTGCCGCCGCCGGGGCCGCGGACGTTCTGCATGAACACGAGATTCCAGATCTCGATGTATCGGTCCTCGTCGGCCTCCGGGCCGCCCTCGACGCCGTAGTCGGGGCCGCGGTCGTAGAAGATCTCCGAACACGGACCGCACGGCCCGGGCACACCCATCGACCAGTAATTGTCCTTCAGGCCGCGCCGCTGGATGCGTTCGGCGGGCACCCCGATCTCTTCGCGCCAGATGGACTCGGCCTCGTCGTCGTCGAGATAGACCGTGGGCCACAGCTTTTCGGCCGGGATGCCGTATCCGCCGTCGTCGACGCTGTTGGTCAGCAGCGTCCACGCGAAGTTGATGGCCTCGCGCTTGAAATAGTCGCCGAAGGAGAAGTTGCCGGCCATCTGGAAGAACGTGTTGTGGCGGGTGGTGATGCCGACCTCGTCGATGTCGAGGGTGCGGACGCACTTCTGCACGCTGGTCGCGCGATCGAACGGCGGTGTCTGCTCGCCGAGGAAGTACGGCTTGAACGGCACCATGCCCGCGTTGACGAACAACAGGTTCGGGTCGTCGAGGATGAGCGAGGCGCTGGGCACCTCGGTGTGCCCGGCGGAGATGAAGTGATCCAGGAATCGCTTCCGGATGTCATGCGTCTGCACTGCGGTGTCGTCCTCGGGAAGTGGTTGGGCTATCTGCGACTTACCAGCCTACCGTCGAGTACTCATCGGTGATCTCACCGGCGCCGGGATACGCCTCGCCACGCCCGTCACACCCGGCTCATGAGCGGCGGACAGTGGGAGGACGCTGTCAACGAGCAACCGAGCGCTGTCAATGGACGAAGAGCGCTGTCAACGAGTGAGAGAGCGCCGTCAGCGTGACCGCGAGCGTGAGGTCACCCGCCGGATGATGGATCTCAGTTTGGTGACCCGCGGCCCGATCTCACGTTCGAAACCGTGGTCGGTGGGCTGGTAATAGTCGACGCCCACCAGATCATCGGGTGGATACTGTTGCGGCACAACACCATCGGGGTCGTCATGGGGATACCGGTAGCCGACCCCGCTGCCCAGCGTCTTCGCGCCGGCGTAGTGACTGTCACGCAGATGAGCGGGTACCGCGCCGGCCTTTCCGGCCTCGACGTCGGCGAGCGCGGCGCCGATCGCGGTCACCACCCCCGCCGACTTCGGGGCGGTCGCGAGATGGATGGTGGCCTGGGTGAGGGCCAGTTTGGCCTCGGGCATGCCGACCAGCGCGACCACCTGTGCGGCGGCCACGGCCGTCTGCAGTGCGGTCGGATCGGCCATGCCGATGTCCTCGCTGGCGTGGATCATCAGCCGGCGTGCGATGAACCGCGGGTCCTCGCCCGCGCTGATCATCCGGGCCAGATAGTGCAGCGCGGCATCGACATCGGACCCGCGGATCGACTTGATGAACGCGGAGGTGACGTCGTAGTGCTGGTCGCCGTCCCGGTCATAGCGCACGGCGGCCTTGTCGATGGCCGCCTCGACGTCGGCGAGATCGACCGGCGGCACGGCGTCATCCCCGTCCGCGCCGTCCCGGTCCGGGTCCGTGTCGGAGAGCACCGTGTCGGCGGCCGCCTCCAACGCCGTCAGTGCGCGACGCGCATCCCCGCCGGCGACGGCGACGAGATGGTCGTAGGCGGCGTCGGTGACCGCGACCCGGCCGCCGAGCCCGCGGTCGTCGGCGACGGCGCGCCGCAGCACCTCGCGGATGTCGTCGTCGGTGAGCGATCGCAGTCGCAGCACCAGCGATCGGGACAAGAGCGGCGACACGACCGAGAAGGAGGGATTCTCGGTGGTGGCCGCCACCAGCAGCACGATGCGGTTCTCCACCGCGTGCAGCAGTGCGTCCTGCTGGGTCTTGGAGAAACGGTGGACTTCGTCGATGAACAGGACGGTCTGCTCGCCGTCGACGAGTCGGCGACGGGCGACCTCGATGACCGCACGCACCTCCTTGACCCCGGCCGACAGCGCCGACAACGCCTCGAAGCGACCGCCGGCGGCCGTCGAGATCAACGACGCCATGGTGGTCTTGCCGGTTCCCGGCGGTCCGTAGAGCAGCACCGATGCCGCACCGGATCCGCTGATCAGGCGCCGCAACGGCGACCCGGTACCGAGCAGATGCGCCTGCCCGACGATCTCGTCGAGGGTGCGCGGCCGCATCCGCACGGCCAGCGGCCCCGTCGTCGGCGATCCGACGACACCGGCCCCGGTGTCACCGCTGGTGGGCATCCCGGGAACCTCCGGTGGGTCGAACAATCCGTCCATCGCGAGGGTCAGGAGAGCCACACCCGGTGCAACGCCACACCCATCGCGGTCGCGAAGTCGGCGATCTCCGGATCGACGGGCGCCGCCGCGGTTGCCAGATCCGACCACCGCGCGACGATCACCCGGGGATCGTTGGTGTGCAGGGCCCAGTCGTGGGCGTAGTGCGAGCCGACCGCCTCGTCGGCGTCGATGTCGACGGTGTCCAGATCGAGGTCGCCGATCCCCAGTCCGTCGATCCTCACACCGTCGACGGCGGTGCCGTCGAGGTCGCGCAGGTCGACACCGTGGGCAGCGAGATCCTCGTCCCCGTGGCCGACGGGCAGGTGCGCGGCACCCCCGATGTCGGCGTCGTCGTCGGGCAGCATCCAGATCGTCGACAACCACACCCAGAGCAGCCGTGCGATCACCAGGGTGCGTTGCAGGTCGCCGTCCCGACGCAGCGCCGGCCAGATGCCGTGGACCTCCGAACGCCACGCATCGACCATGGCGATCTCCAGGTCACCGTGCCGATCGAGGGCCTGCGGGCCCAGTTGCGCGGCGAAGGTGACCAACGCGTAGGCGATGTCGAGGCTGGCGTCCCGGAAGCCACCCCACTCGTAATCCATGAACTGCACGCCCGCCTCGTTGAGCAGGATGTTCTCCGGGCCCACATCCGACGGGCTGAAGGCGCGGTGATCGCCCTCGTCGAAGAGCC
Source organism: Gordonia sp. VNK1 (assembly GCF_040049135.1). Classification (NCBI taxonomy): domain Bacteria; kingdom Bacillati; phylum Actinomycetota; class Actinomycetes; order Mycobacteriales; family Gordoniaceae; genus Gordonia; species Gordonia sp. VNK1. The sequence goes on from NZ_JBDZDJ010000006.1 coordinate 263,181, forward strand.
GGCAGGCGGTGTCGAGCGCGCGGACGACGCTGCACCCCATCTCGACGCCGAGATCGGCAGCCCGGGCACGGGCCACCCGTGACGCGCGCAGTGCCTCCTCACGCAGCAGGTCACCGCCCTGGGTGCCGGCCGGTCCGCGCCGGACCAGCGCCGCGAAGTCTCCTTCGCCACCGACGGTGGCCGCGTGCATACGGCCGAGCGCCTGACCCCACGCGCTGATCGCCCGGGAGGTCTCGACCACATCGGTCCCGGCGAGCAGATCGGTCATGGCATTGCCTCGTCCGAGGTCGGACAGCACCATCAGTCGTACATCCGGATCCGATGCGATCAGCTGCGGGCCCGGCCGGGACTCGGTGGGCAGCGCGGTGGCGTACTTGTAGGACGCGATCTCGCGGTGGAACGCGTGCGGATCCTCGTGTTGCGGCAGGGCCTTGATGACGAGGGTGCGATCCATCGACAGCGGATTCTGGGCGACTCGTACGCGCACCACGATGGTGCGCCCACTTCCACCGAGATCCTCCGGTTCGGCGAGCACCACCGGCGAACCGGCTCGATGCGACAACAGGGCCTCTGCTGCACGCACCACACTGGTGATGCGGCTTTCTGTGATGACCGTCATGGCGCCTTCCACGCTACCCAAAGACACCGACAGACGTCAGTGCCGCATTCGTTTCGTGATCGTTCAGATGACCCCGCGCAGCGCCGAGATGGCCGGCGGGATGGCCGCTGACCTCAGCCGATCCCCTCATCGGGGGACCGCTGAGGCGACACCTGCGGTGCGGAGCGACCCACCGCGGCGGGATCGTCGGCCGACGAATTACCGGCCGACGATTCCGCGCCGGATTTCTCGGCTGCGGATTTCTCGGCTGCGGATTTCTCGGCTGCGGATTTTGCGGCGGCCAACCCCGCGGCAGGGTCGACGCCCTCCTCGAGGGGACTGACGTCGACGGAGACGTCGATCTCGCTGCGCGTCGCATCGGTGTAGATCACCCCACGCAACGGCGGCACATCGTCGTAGTCACGGCCCCACGCCACCGTCACATGACGCTCGTCGACGAGTTTGTCGTTGGTCGGATCGAACGCCAGCCAGCGGTCACCGGGCAGCCACACCGCGGCCCAGGCATGGCTCGCATCGGCGCCGAAGGTGCGTTCCCGGCCGGGCGGCGGATCGGTGGCCAGGTATCCGGATTCGTAGCGGGCGGCCAGCCCCACCGACCGGAGGCAGGCGATCGCGACCCGCGCGAAGTCCTGGCAGACCCCTTCGCGACGCGACATCACGGTGTCGACCCGCGTGCTGATCGCCGTGGCGCCGGACTTGTAGGTGAAATCGCGGAAGATCCTCGAGGTCAGGTCGACGACCGCATCGATCAGCGGCCGCCCCGGGGTGAACACCTCACTGGCGTAGTCGCGGACCGCGTCGGTGATCTCCGGCGGGTCGAGATCGAGGGTGAACTCGGCGGCCAGGCCCGCACCGGCGGCCACCGGACGGGCCTCCTCCCACGGCGCCCGTACGGCCGGACTGACCAGCAGACCCGAGTCGATCGGGTCGACCTCGACCACCGACGCCCCGGTCACCACCAGCGCCAGGTGATCGGCGTGCACATGGAAGTAGGTGTCGGTGTTGCCGTACGCGTCGAGTCCCGAGGACCGGTCGTCGGGGTCCGGATCGATCGTGACGTCGGTGTCGAGGACCCGCTGATGCGGCAGCTCGCGCGGGGTCAGATAGCACCGGCCATATGAGGAGGACACCTCGGCGTCGTAGGTGTAACAGGTCCGGTGGATCACCCGGTACCGGCGAGTGGTCGGCACGGTCGAGGTCGCCTCGGGTGCGCTCACGTGTCACCACCTCCGACACCCCAGATCGGCTGGGCGGGCAGCGGCGGCGCAAATCGGGTGCGCGTCAACGTATCCGACAGTTCAGAGGATCCTTCTCGCAGGGTGGTCAACAGTTCGACGAGGTCACCGCGATGCCCGTCGTCGCCCAGTGCCCCCAGGTCGGCGGGATCGATGCGCCGCAGTTCGGCCGTCATCTCCTCGACGATGCGTTCGGCCACCGCCGACCGCAGTTCCTCGGGCAGCCCGGTCAGATCGGACCGCAGCCGGTCGAGCTGATAGATCATCGCCCGCGGATTGGTCTCGTCGAACAGCAGCAACTGTACGACCGGCAGCAGCTGGTACAGACCGCGGCTGCGGCGCCGGTAGATGACCGCCGATTCGTTGGCGATCAGGAAAGATTCGAGCAGCGCCTGCTCCACCGACGTCTCGTGCGGGGATGCGAACAGTGTGGCGGTCAGGTCCGCGAGGGTGATGATGCGTTCGATCCGGCGCCCGACGTCCATCAGCAACCACGCGGCGTCGTGCACCATCGACTCCGCCTGCAACCCCGACAACCCGAGCACGCCGTGCAGGATGTCCTCGTGGGTGCGGGCCAGATCGGGTCCGAGATCCAGCGCGGCGTCACCGAAGATCCCGTCGGTGCGCGCACCGGTGGCGGCGTCGATCTCGTGGGCGCGCCCGACCTGCCGCGTCAGGGTCTCCATGGCCCGCTCCATCGGCGTCAGCACCATCCACGTGCTGGTCGACATCTGATCGCGGACGGCGCGTGCGGTCGCGACCAGACGTTCGACGGCGTACGCGACGGTGCCGGGTACCCACCGGTCGATGGTCAGATCGGTGATCCGCACGATGGCCTCGTTGACCTGTGCCGGCGACGGATGCCGGTTGACGTCCTCGACCAGCAGATCCGCGGTGTGCAGGTGCTCGGCGGTGCCGGTCACCGTGGCCACCGCATGCAGCAGCAGCGGCACGGCCGAGGTGCCGTTCATCCACGGCCGGTACTGGAAGTCCTGGTAGCGCTCGCGGGCCACCTTGGCCAGCCGGGTCACCAGTTCGGTCCGCTCGCCGTAACGACCGAACCAGAACATGTCGGCGAGCACGCGTGGGCTCGCGCCCGCCGCGACCTCCTGATAGTCGGAGACCGACACGCGCTCCGGACGGATCGTGATGACCTCTTCGGCCGGTTCCCCGCGGGTTTCGGAGCGGCGCGACACGTGCCCGCCGACCTCCGTGCTGGTCACCCACACGTCCTTGGCCGCGACCGTCTGCAACGCCGCACCGCCGACACCGTCGGCGAGCACCGATCCCAGTCCACCCGGCATCACCGCATAGGTGGGGCCCTGCGCGACGCTGAACGCGCGGACCGACACCGGCGCCGCGCGGAGCACTCCCCCGGCACGTCCGGGGAACACACCCTGGGTCATCGTCGGTGCCACCGAGTAGTGCTCGATGGTGCGCGCCACCCAGTCGATGCCGCGCACGCCGATGCGGTCGGCCAACTCCTCGCGTTCGGCCCTGTCGAGGAGCGGGCCGATCAGCTCGTCACCGGTGCGGGTGTTGGTCAGCACGAGGTGGTCGAGGTCGGCGAGGACCTTCGTGCGCTGCAGGTCGTCGCCGGCCCACAACGTCGGCACCGACGGCAGGGCGAGTTCCTCGTCGAGGAGGACCGGGGCGATGCGGTCGAGCACCGTGTGCAATGCCGGGTTCTCACACACCCCGCTGCCCAGGGTGTTGACGACGGTGACGGTGCCACGCGAGATGGCCTCCACCAGCCCGGCCACACCCAACCGCGAATCGGTGCGCAGGTCGAGCGGGTCGGCGTAGGCGGCGTCGAGGCGCCGCAGCAGCACGTCGACGCGTTTGAACTTGCCCAGCGACCGCATGTACACCGCGCCGTCGCGGACGGTGAGGTCGGCACCCTCGACCAGCGGCACGCCGAGCGTCGAGGCGAGATAGGCCTGGTCGAACGCCGTTTCGGACATGCTGCCCGGACTCAGCACGGCCACCGTCGGATCGTCGACGCCGCGCGGCGCGTAGTCGAACAGGGCCAGGCGCAGGGTTCCGGCGAACGTCGTCATCGGTCGCGGCGCGCACGACTGGAACAGTTGCGGGAAGGTCCGCGACACCAGCCGCCGGTCGACGATCGCGAACCCGATACCCGACGGCGCCTGGGTGCGGTCGGCATAGGTGACGAAGCTGCCGTCCGGCATCCGACACAGGTCGACCGCGTGCAGGAACAGTGCATGCGGACCCGGGACCTGCAGTCGCGCGGCCTTACGGATGTAGCCGGGATGACCGAACACCATCGCCGGCGGCACCAGGCCCGAGGTGATGAGCTTCTGGTCGCGGTAGAGGTCACGCAGGATCAGGTCGAGCAGCATCGAGCGCTGCGTGATCGCCTTCTCCAGCGAGGCCCACTCGACGCCGTCGACGATGAGCGGCACCGGATCGACCTGCCACGGCCGGGCGAGGGTCGTCGACCCGTCGAAGGCGTTGTAGACGACACCCTCGTCACTCGTCGCCGATGCCAGCCGCGCGGCGGCGGCGGCCAGCCGCGCATCGCCGCGCATGCCGTAACCGGAGACCAGCTCGTCCCACGCCGGACGCACCGCGCCGGTGGCGTCGAGCATCTCGTCGTAGTGGCCCGTTCCGGCGGCGCCGGAATCCGTGTCGGCGGCACCAAGATCCCTGTCGGCGGCAGCGGCGACCGCGCCCTCACCGAGCTGGTCGAGATCGAACAGCGCAAATCCGTCGGAGCGATACCGGTCGAACACCGCGGGTAGCCGACCACCCGCAGAAACAGTCACCGGAGAACTGTACGTGCCCGGCGTAGATCGAGTACCGCCGGGACCCCGGCGTCGACGGCCTGCCGGGCCTGACGCTCCCGCAACAACCCGACGTCGAGATCTCCGCTGGTGTGCCCGGAGGCCTCGAAGCGGCCGTTGCGCCGCGACTCGGCCTCCACCGCGTTGACCGGCGGCCGATCGTAGGCGCGTCCACCCGGGTGGACGACGTGATACGTCGCGCCGCCGACCGAGCGCCCGTTGACGGTGTCGACGAGGTCGAACGTCAGCGGGGTGTCGATGGTGATCGTCGGATGCAGGGAGCTCGGCGGCTGCCATGCCCGGAACCGGATGCCGGCGACACGTTCGCCGGTGCGGCCGGTGCCGCGCAGCGGTACCGGATGCCCGTTGCAGGTCAGCACATACCGATCGTCGTCACCGCCGGTGACGCGGACCTGGACGCGTTCGATCGAGGAGTCGACGTAGCGGGCCGTGCCGGTCCCGGTGGATTCCTCACCGAGGGTGTTCCACGGCTCGATCGCGCCGCGCAGCTCGACCTCCTGGTCACGGATCTGCACGGTGCCCAACCGTGGGAACCGGAACTCGGTGAACGGGTCGAGCCACGAGGTGTCGAACGGATACCCCGCCTCGCGCAGTTCCTCGGCCACCAGTGCGATGTCGGAGATGATGTAGTGCGGCAGCAGGTACTTGCCGTGCAGGTCACCGCCGTGGCGGATGAGACGTGCCCGGTAGGGGTGCTCCCAGAACCACGACACCAGCGAACGCACCAGCAACGACTGGACCATCGCCATGCGGTGATGCGGCGGCATCTCGAAGCCGCGCAGTTCCAGCAGGCCGAGGCGGCCGCGTGGCGAGTCGGGGCTGTAGAGCTTGTCGATGCAGAACTCGGCGCGGTGGGTGTTGCCGGTGATGTCGGTGAGCAGATGCCGCAGGGCTCGGTCGGTGACCCATGGGTTCGGCGGCGCGTCCGCGCTCTCACCGGCGGGTGCCTTCTCCGACAGCCGGTCGATCTCGGCGAACGCGATCTCGAGTTCGTACAGCGCCGATTCGCGCCCCTCGTCGGCACGCGGCGCCTGCGACGTGGTTCCCACGAACTTGCCGCTGAACAGGTAGGACAGCGCGGGATGCCGCTGCCAGTAGGTCAGCATCGACACCAGCAGGTCGGGGCGGCGCAGCAGCGGCGAGTCGGCCGGGGTGGGCCCGCCCAGGGTGATGTGGTTACCACCACCGGTGCCGCCGTGACTGCCGTCGAGGTCGAAGGTCTCGGTCCCCAGCCGGGTGTGACGGGCGTGCTCGTACAACGACGCCAACAACTCCGACTGGTCGGCGAAGCTCGTCGTCGGCTGGATGTTGACCTCGATGACACCCGGATCGGGGGTGACGGTCAGGGTGGTCAGACGCGGATCCGCGGGCGGTCCGTATCCCTCGATCACCACCGCGGTCGAGGTGGCCGCGGCGGCCTCCTCGATCATCCCGACGATCGCCAGATACTCCTCGAGGGTGGCCGTCGGCGGCAGGAACACGAACATCGTGTCGCCGCGCTTCTCGGCGACGACCGCCGACCGCGGGACGAAGGCGGCCGGGTGCATGTCGATGACCTGGTAGCCCAACGTCTCCGCGGGATCGTCGGGCAGCGCCTCGTGCGGTGCCGACGGGTCGGCGACGAACATCGTCGGCGCAGGTCCCCACGACAGTGAGTTCAACGGCAGCCGCAGACCCGCCGGCGAGGTGCCCGCGGTCAGCACCAGCCGACCGCGTCGGGTGGTCCAGCGCGCACTGTTCCACGCGGTCTCGTCCTCGGACCGGCTCAGCGGCAACACGTAGGCGGTCGGGTCGACCACGGCGGCGTCGAGGCGTTGCAGCAGGTCTCGACGCGCTTCGGTGGAGTCGGCGGGCGGTTCGATGTCGGTGTCGGGATCGTCGATCTCCACGGCGGCCTCGGCGCGCGCGAAGGCTCGGGCGGTCGGCGTGGTCGGGTCCATACCCGGATCGCCGGGCGGCAGCGCGGCCAGTTCACGCATCCGCACGAGCGGATCCTCGAAGGCCGGCATGACCTGCGACTCGGGCAGGCCCAGCGCACCGGCGAACGACAGCAGCAACTTCTCGGCGGCCGCCGCACCCTCGGCGGTGGGTGCCGGTCCGGCGATCTCGGTGGCGATGGACTCGTCGGCGGCGCTGCGGCTCGACCACGGGTCGGCGAGCAGTTCCGGACGTGTCCAGATCGGCTTGCCGTCTTCTCGCCACATCAGCGCGATCTGCCAGCGCGGGAGCGGTTCACCCGGATACCACTTGCCCTGGCTGCGTTGCACGAGTCCCTGCGGCGCGTAGTCCTTCTGCAGGCGGCCGGCCAGCTCGGAGGCCAGTTGACGTTTGTGTGGACCGTCGGCGGCGGTGGTCCATTCCGGATCGCTCTGATTGTCGATGCTGACGAAGGTCGGTTCGCCGCCCATCGTCAGGCGAACGTCACCCGCCTTCATCTTGGCGTCCACCACGGCGCCGAGGTCGACGACCCGTTCCCACTGGGAGGCCGTGTAGGGCAACGTGACCCGCGGGTCCTCGTGGTAGCGGCTGACGGTGTTGGAGAAGTCGAGGGTGGCGTGGCACGGGCCGGTGGCCCCGGTGATCGGCGCGGCCCCGCCCGGGCTGGGCGTCGCGGCGAGCGGGATGTGTCCCTCACCGGCGAACAGTCCCGACGTCGGGTCCATCCCCACCCAGCCGGCGCCGGGCAGATAGACCTCGGTCCAGGCGTGCAGGTCGGTGAAGTCGGCGTCGGGTCCGGACGGACCGTCGAGCGACTTCACATCGGAGGTCAGCTGCACCAGGTACCCGGAGACGAAGCGGGCGGCCAGGCCCAGCTCCCGCAGCAACGCCACCAGCAGCCACGCCGAGTCACGGCACGACCCGATCGCCGAGGACAGCGTGTACTCCGGACTCTGCACACCCTGCTCCAGACGCACGGTGTAGCCGACGGCCTGCTGGACCGCCTGATTGAGTCCGACGAGGAAATCGATGACGCGGATCTTCTTCGTCGGCAGATGCCGCGCCGCGAACTCGGCCACGTCCGGATGCACCGGGGCCCCGGCGAACTCGCCCTCGTTGACCCCGACGGGCCGCAGGTAGACCTCGAGGTCCTCCTTCAGCTCGGCCGGGTACTCGAAGCCGTAGTGCTCGGCCCAGTCCTCGATGAAGAAGTCGAACGGATTGATCGCCGTGAGGTCGGCAACCAGACTGACCGTGATCGACAGGGATTTGGCGGGCTCCGGGAAGACAAGGCGCGCAAGGTAATTGCTGAACGCATCCTGCTGCCAGTTGAGGAAGTGATCACCCGGCTCGACCTTGAGTGAATACGCCTCGATCGGGGTCCGCGAATGTGGGGCCGGGCGGAGCCGGACCACATGCGGAAAGATCTTGACGGGTCGGTCGAAGGCGTAGCTGGTGCGATGCTCCAGCGCGACCTTGATGGTCATGGGTCGACCACCTCTCTATCGGTCACCGGGTGAACTCGGGCGATGAGTCCTTACGGGGTCAAATCTCATCACAGATGTTGCGGTTGTGCCCGCCGTGCGACGGGCGTCACCGGCGAGGTCGATCAGCTGTCGGCGGAAGCGGGTGCGTCGGCCACCGCGGCATCGGCGGCCGGCGCGTCGCGGACCACCGGCTTGGCATCGATTCCCGACTCCTTGCGCTGCTGCGCGGTGATCGGCGCCGGGGCCTCGGTCAACGGATCCACGCCACCACCGGACTTGGGGAAGGCGATGACCTCACGGATCGACGACTCCCCGGCGAGCAGGGCGGTGATGCGGTCCCAGCCGAAGGCGATGCCCCCGTGCGGCGGGGCACCGAAGGCGAAGGCGTCGAGCAGGAAGCCGAACTTCTCCTGCGCCTCCTCCGGCCCGATGCCCATGATCTCGAAGACCCGTTCCTGCACGTCGCGGCGGTGGATACGGATCGACCCACCACCGATCTCGTTGCCGTTGCAGACGATGTCGTAGGCATAGGCCAGCGCCGCACCGGGATCGGACTCCAGATGCTCGAGCGACTCCGGTGTGGGTGAGGTGAACGCATGGTGCACCGCGGTCCACGCACCCGATCCGACCGCGACGTCACCGGCCGCGGTCGCCTCACCGGTCGGCTCGAACAGCGGGGCGTCGACGACCCACACGAACGCCCAGTCGGCGGTCGCGGGATCGATGACCTCCCCGGGGGCCGGGATCAGGCCCTGACGGGTCGCGATCTCGACCCGCGCGGCGCCGAGCAGCGCCCGCTGGGCCTTGGCCGGTCCGGCCGCGAAGAACACGCAGTCCCCCGGCGCCGCGCCGACATGGGCTGCCAGCCCCGCGCGTTCGGCGTCGGAGAGGTTCTTGGCCACCGGCCCACCGAGCGTGCCGTCCTCGCCGATGAGGACGTAGGCCAGGCCCTTGGCGCCACGCTGCTTGGCCCACTCCTGCCAGGCGTCGAGCGTGCGCCGCGGCTGCGCCGCACCGCCCGGCATGACGACCGCACCCACGTACGGCGCCTGGAAGACCCGGAACGGGGTCTGCGCGAAGTACTCGGTGCACTCCACGAGCTCGATCCCGAATCGCAGGTCGGGCTTGTCGGTGCCGTACCGGCGCATCGCGTCGGCGTAGGTCATCCGCGGGATCGGGGTGGACAGTTCGACGCCGACGAGGCGCCACAACGCCACCAGAACCTCCTCGGCGAGGGTGATCACGTCATCCTGGTCGACGAAACTCATCTCGACGTCGAGCTGGGTGAACTCCGGCTGCCGGTCGGCCCGGAAGTCCTCGTCGCGGTAGCAGCGGGCGATCTGGAAGTAGCGTTCCATGCCGGCGACCATCAGCAGCTGCTTGAACAACTGCGGGCTCTGCGGAAGCGCATAGAAGTTACCCGGCTGCAGTCGCGCGGGCACCAGGAAGTCGCGCGCGCCCTCGGGAGTGGACCGGGTCAGTGTCGGCGTCTCGATCTCGACGAAGTCGCGGGCCAGCAGCACACCGCGGGCGGCGGCGTTGACCTTCGAGCGCAGCCTCAGCACCGCTCCCGGACGGTCCCGACGCAGGTCGAGGTAGCGGTAGCGCAGCCGCGCCTCCTCCCCGGGCGACTCATCGAGCTGGAACGGCAACGGCGCCGACTCGTTGAGCACGTGCAGCTGCGCCGCGTTGATCTCGATCTCCCCGGACGGCAGATTCGGGTTCTCACTGCCCTCGGGGCGGACCTCGACGACACCGGTCACCGCGATGCAGTACTCGGCGCGCAACCGATGCGCGGCCGCGGCGACCTGCTCGTCGCGGAACACGACCTGCACCAGTCCGCTGCTGTCACGCAGATCGATGAACACCACGCCACCGTGGTCGCGCCGGCGGGCCACCCATCCGGCGACGGTGACGGTCTGCGTGGCGTCTGCGCGGCGCAGAGATCCGGCCTGATGCGTGCGAAGCACTGGAGTCCTTCCTGGGGTGGAAAAGCTGGGGTGGAAAAGTCGGTGGGACGAATGCCCGGGTCAATCGTACGTAGCCGCCCGCGGCGTCGGCCCACCCGGTTGGTACCGCGGCCCGACCGGGTGGCGGCAGGCCACGCCAGAGTGGACCGAACACCCCGGGATGTCCGTGTTTCGTCGGTACGCTTCCCCCATGACCTTTCAGGGCAGTGGTCCCCTCGACACCGGGAACGTCTCCGGCGGCGGGGGCGGCGGAGGTGGCGGCGGACGCATCGCGCTCGGAGGCGGTGCCGGCCTGATCATCACGATCGTCGCGCTGCTCTTCGGGGTGAATCCGGGTGACATCCTGGGCGGCGGAGGCACCGGCACGTCGACGAATTCCGCCGCGTCGTCGGAGATCCAGCAGCACATCGACTCGTGCACCGTGGAGATGGCCAATCAGGGTGACGAGATCTGTCGCATCGTGGCCACCACGAACAGCCTCGACACGGTCTGGCCGACCCTGATGAGCAGCTACACACCGCCCAAGACCGTCATCTTCAACGATTCGGTGAACACCGCGTGCGGCGCCGCCACGTCGGCGACCGGGCCGTTCTACTGCCCCGCCGATCAGACCGCGTATTTCGATCCGTCGTTCTTCCGGACGCTGGAACAGATGGGCGGCAGTGACGGTGCCCTCGCCCAGGAATACGTCGTCGCCCACGAGTACGGGCATCACGTGCAGAACCTGACCGGTGCCCTGCAGAAGGGCCAGCAACTCGGGTCGCAGGGACCGCGATCGGGTTCGGTACGTGTCGAACTGCAGGCCGACTGCCTGGCCGGGGTGTGGGCCAATCACGCCGACGACGACAACCTGCCCTTCGCACTCAATGACCTGACCCAGGATCAGATCGCCGGGGTCATCCAGACCGCCAAGGCGATCGGCGACGACACGATCCAGGGTTCGAACTCCAACCCGGAGGGCTGGACCCACGGGTCGGCGCAGCAACGCGCCCGGTGGTTCACCGTCGGCTATCAGAGCGGTGACCCCAAGCGGTGCGACACGTTCGCGACCAACGACCTGTGACGGCCACGACGCCGGGACCGACGCCGGGATCACCGGGGGCGCGACCCGCGACGCCGGTCGATGCGCTCGCCGAGGCCCACCTGACGGCCATGGCGGCCGCCGACCCGATCCTGGCCACCGAATTCGGTCTGCCGGGCCACGATCACGCGCTGACCGATTTCTCGCCGGACGCCGTCACGGCGCGCGCCGATCAGGTACGCGCGACCTTGGCTGCGCTGTCCGCCACATCCCCCACCGACGACGTCGACCGCGTCACGATCGCCACGATGACCGCATCCCTGCGCCGCGAACTGGCGCTGGCCGATGCGGGCGAGTCGACCGGCGTGTGCAACGTGATCACCTCCCCGCTGCAGGCCATCCGCGACGTCTTCGACCTGATGCCCACCGCCACAGAAGCGGCTCGGGCCGATGTCGTGGCACGGCTCGCGGCCATCCCGGACAGCCTGGCGGGCGCGATCGCCGGCCTGGATCACCGCCTGGCCACGGGCCCACCGTTCGCCCGTCGCCAGGTGCTGCTCGCCGCCGAGCAGGCCGACACGGCACCCGCCGCGATCACGGCCACGACGGGCGCGATCGACGCCGATCCGGCACTGGCCACCGACCTGCAGCGCGCCACGCAGCGGGCCGGGGCCGCCTTCGCGGCGTACGCCGATCACCTGCGAACCCGGATCGCGCCCGGCGCCTCCGACGCCGATGCGGTCGGCCGGGATCGCTATCTCCTGCACCTGCCGCATTACCTCGGCGCCGACGTCGATCCGGACGAGGCGTACGCGTGGGGCCTGACGCAGTTGGCACAGATCACCGCCGAACAACGCGAGATCGCCGCGGCCCTGGGCCACGGCGGTGACGTGGCGGCGGCACTGGCGCATCTGGACGCCGATCCGCGGTATCAGATCCACGACAAGACGGCCTTCGTCGACTGGATGCAGCAGGCCTCCGACGACGCAGTGGCCGGCCTGGCCGGGACCCACTTCGACATTCCGACCCGACTGACGCGACTGGAGTGCCGATTGGCCCCGTCGTCGACGGGCATCATCTACTACACCCAGCCCAGCGCGGATCTGACCCGGCCCGGACGCATGTGGTGGGCGGTGCCGCCGGCCCAGACGGTGTTCCACACCTGGCAGGAGAAGACCACCGTCTACCACGAGGGGGTGCCCGGCCATCACCTGCAGCTCGGGTCGGCCATCGTCGACGACGACCTGAACGCCTGGCGCAAGCTGGCGTCGTTCACGTCCGGACACGGGGAGGGCTGGGCCCTCTACGCCGAACGCCTGATGGCCGAGCTCGGGTGGCTCGACGATCTCGGTGACCGGATGGGAATGCTGGATTCGCAACGACTTCGGGCCGCACGCATCGTCGTCGACATCGGTGTGCACTGTGGCCTGCGGGCACCAGAGCACCTCGGCGGTGGCGTCTGGGATGCCGACAAGGCGTGGACCTTCCTCACCTCGTCGGTGGCGATGGATCGCGCGGTGCTGCGATTCGAACTGGACCGCTACCTCGGCTGGCCCGGTCAGGCACCGTCCTACGCTCTCGGACAACGGGTCTGGCAGCAGACCCGCCAGGCCGCCCTGGCCGCGCACCCGGAGTGGACGCTCAAGGATTTCCACACCCGGGCGTTGGCGTTGGGTGGGGTGAGCCTCGACGTGCTGGTCGGCGAGATGACCGACGCGGCGTAGCGCGACGCCGAGTCGTCGGCGATGATCGGGCGCATGGGATTGCTGCGCCGCTCGCCGATCTTCTCCGACCGGGGCCCGAAGCTCACTCCGGTCGAACGGGACACCGCCCGGCGCCGGGCCCAGCGTGCGGCGTGGGCGGCCCGCACCAGCGTGACCATGACCGCGCGGCGTGCCTACCGCGATTACCGCGCCACGGCCGGTGACCGGTTCATGGCGTGGCCGCTGTGGGAGCGGCACTACCGCGAGGCCTATCGGGGTGGCGCGGCGCACTCGTCCGGGGAGCAATTCTCCAGTTGGGACGATTGAGACGAACCCCGGTGGCGCCCCGGCACTCCCGAGTACCGTGAGCCCATGACGGCCGATTCCGCCCCCACCGAATCCATTCCGGCCACCGACGCCGATTATCCGGATGCGTCGGTGCGTTACGGGCCCACCCGGTCCCAGCTCGCCGACATCTTCGAGCCCGCCGAACCGACCGATTCGCTGGTGATCCTGCTGCACGGCGGATTCTGGCGGGAATCCGACCGCACCCGCACCTGGCCGGTGGGACGCGAACTCTCCGGCGCCGGACATCTCACCGCGGCCGTCGAATACCGCCGTGGGCCGGGGAGCTGGGCCGACGCCTTCGACGACGTGATCGGCGCGATCGACGAGATCGGGCTCAGCGGAAGGGAATTCACCATAGGAAACGACGCGCCGCGGGTGACGACCCTGGTCGGCCATTCGGCCGGCGGCCAGCTCGCGCTCTGGGTGGCCGGTCGCGCTTCGCTGCCCGAGGGAAACCGTTGGCGCACAGAGCATCCGACCATCACCGGAGTGGTCGCGCTCGCGCCGATCGCCGATCTGGCCCGTGCCGCCGAACTCCGTCTCGGCGACGACGCGGTCGCCGAATTCCTCGGCGGCACTCCCGAAGAGATCCCCGAGGTGTATGCCGTCGCCGACCCGGTCCGCCTCGCACCGGCTGTGGACGTCCACATCCTGCACGGCGCCGACGATGTCGATGTCCCGGTCGAACTGTCCGAACGGTATGTGGCACAAGCGAAGCCATCTGGGGACTCGAACGTGTCACTCGAGGTGGTCGACGGCATCGGCCACGAGTCGTGGGCCGATCCGGCCGGGCCGGGGTGGCGGCACCTGGTCGGCGCACTCGATCGGGTGACCGCGCGACGGTGACCTGAGTCAGGTGATCTCGACCAGGCAGGCGGTCGGGTAATGCGGATCGGAGGAGTCATCCGTGGTGTAGACGTGGGTATATTCCGGCGGACAAGCGATTTCACCACCGACAACACGGTCGCTGATGATCCGAAAGGCGCCGGGATGGCAACTCGTCGGGAAGAGCCCCACTCCCGAGGTGAAGCGATAGCAAAGGCCGACAGGCGCACCCAGTAGCGAGGATGAACTCGTAGGCGGGGTCGTGGGAGACGGAATCGTGGGAGACGGTGTCGTGTAAGTGGGCGAGGTGTAGGTCGGCGTTGCGTAGGTGGACGACTCCGTGGTTTCCGACGACGCCTCGGCCTGGGGCGTGCCACCGACTCCGATGACCGGCAGCCCGCAACCGGACAACGCACCGGCGAGGGCGCCGACTGCAAGGATTGCGGTGCCGCCGACTATCGCGCTTCGTCGATGACCTCGTGTGCCGTGACCTGTCATGGCAACCTCCGGGAGTCGCTGCAATCCGATCGCTACAGCATGCCCGCCATATGTGATTCACATCACACACTGCGCCGGGATTACTCCGTTCGACAGACGCCCCCGGAATCAGCGACCCAGCAACCCACTCACCTCGTCGACGACGCGCGCCAGCTCCACCTGATGCTGGTCACCGGTGCCGAGGTTCTTGATCTCCAGCTTCCCCTCGGCCAGTTCGCGATCCCCCAGCACGAGCGCGAGACGCGCGCCGGAACGGTCGGCGGCCTTCATCGCGCCCTTGAGTCCGCGATCGCCGTAGGCGAGGTCGACGCTGATCCCGGCGGCCCGCAGTTGTCCTGCGACGGAGACCAATTCGGCCTTCGCCTCCGCACCCATGGGCACCCCGAACACCTCGACCCGCGCGGCGTCGGCGTCGGCGACGCCCTCGGCCTCCAGCGCGAGCATCGTCCGGTCGACGCCGAGACCGAATCCGATCCCGGACAGGTCCTGCTTGCCGCCGATCTGGCGCATCAGTCCGTCGTAGCGTCCACCGCCGCCGATGCCCGACTGCGCCCCGAGTCCGTCGTGGACGAACTCGAAGGTCGTCTTCGTGTAGTAGTCGAGACCGCGGACGAGACGCGGGTTGATCTCGTAGGGCACCCCGAGCCGTTTCAGGTGCGCGAGCACGGTGTCGAAGTGGGCGCGCGCGTCGTCGCTCAGATAATCGAGCAGCAGCGGCGCATCGGCGGTGGCCGCCTTGATCTCGGGTCGCTTGTCGTCGAGCACCCGCAACGGATTGATCTGCGCGCGGGCGCGGGTCGGCTCGTCGAGATCGAGCCCGAAGAGGAACTGCTGCAACGCCTCCCGATACCGCGGACGACTCTCGTCATCGCCGAGTGAGGTGATCTCCAGGCGGAAGCCGGACAGCCCGAGCCGCCGGTACCCCTCGTCGGCGATCGCGATCACCTCGGCGTCCAGGGCCGGGTCGTCGACGCCGATGGCCTCCACGCCGACCTGCTGCAACTGCCGATAACGACCGGTCTGCGGCTTCTCGTACCGGAAGAACGGTCCGGCGTAGCAGAGTTTGACGGGCAGTTGTCCGCGGTCGAGGCCGTGCTGGATCACCGCACGCATCACCCCCGCGGTGCCCTCGGGCCGCAGTGTCACCGACCGCTCACCGCGGTCGGCGAAGGTGTACATCTCCTTGCTCACGACGTCGGTGGACTCGCCGACGCCGCGCGCGAACAAGGCGGTCTCCTCGAAGACCGGCAACTCGATGTGGCCGTAACCGGCGCGGCGCGCGGCCTCGGTGAGGGTGTCGCGGACACGACGGAAGTCGGCCGAACGCGGCGGGTAGTAGTCGGGAACTCCGCGGGGCGCGGAGAAGTCGGCGCTCACAGTCGTCGAGATCCCTTCGTCGAGGTGTCGTCCGCGGCCCGCGCGGACGGGTCGGCTGCCACGTCGACGAGGAACGGGTTGGTGCGCCGCTCCTGGCCGACCGAGGTCTGCGGGCCGTGGCCGGGCAGCACCTGTGTGTCGTCGGAACGGGTCAGCAGCCGCGCACCGATCGACTCGAGCAGCTGTTGATGACTGCCGCCGGGCAGGTCGGTCCGGCCGATGGACCCGGCAAACAGTACGTCACCGGAGAAACACACGGGCACCGTGGCCCCGGCGTCGGCCCCGTCGCCGGACTGCTCATCGGGAATCGGCACGTCCATGGTCAGCAACACCGATCCCGCGGTGTGTCCCGGCGCGTGGTCGACGGCCAGGCGCAGGCCGGCCACCTCGACGTCCTCACCGTCGACGAAATCGACGACCTTCTCCGGTTCACGGAAGGTCAGCGAACCGATCATCGGACCGAGTGCGGGCCCGAGGCCCCGCGCCGGGTCGGCGAGCATGGGTCGATCATCCGGATGAATGTAGGCGGGGATGGAGAACTCGTCGCACAACTCGGTCGCGTTCCAGGTGTGGTCGAGGTGCCCATGGGTCAACAGCACCGCCACCGGAGTCAGCTGGTGTTCGGCCAGGATTTCCCGCACCCGGGGGGCCGCATCCTGGCCCGGGTCGATGATGATGGCCTCGGATCCCGGACCGGCGGCCACGATGTAGCAGTTGGTCTGGAACATCCCTGCAGGGAAGCCGGTGATGAGCATGCTCTCCATTGTGGCCCATCGGATCCAGGCGGTTTGCGTGGCCTGTCGGAACCGGCGATCTCCTCACGACCGTCACGTGCGGGGAGTGTCAAAGACCCGGTGCAGTGACTTCACAGGTGATACTGGCACACTGCATGGGGTGTTCGGTGGCCGCCCGGACATTCCAGAACCGCAGCACCAGGTCAATCCAGCACCAGCACGATCGCAGCACCAGGACGAGGAGGGCGTGCAGAGCGTGGCGAGCGACAACGAGCCCGGCAAGCCGGAATCCCAAGACTCATCAGATCCGGCCGACGACACCGCGGTCGTCGACACGTCGACCGCGACCGACGCCGCGACCCGCCGCGCGCTGACCAATGAGCAGCGACGCGAGGCCGCCAAACGCAAGCTCGAGGAGCGCCTGGAGCGGGAACGGCAGGCACAGCGCAAGCGCAAGATCATGATCGGGACCATCTCCGGTGCGGTGGTGATCGCCGTGGTGGCGACCGCGACGTATTTCATCGTCGACAAGATCCAGACCGATCGGTTCAACGCCGCGCACACGACGTGTACCTACACCGACAAGGCCAGCAACCTGGCCGACGTGCCGACCAGCCCACCCGCCCAGGTCACCGATCCGGCGCAACGCGCGCTGTATCAGGAGCAGATCGACAAGGTCAACGCCGGCAAGGGCAACGAGAAGACGTCGCCGAAACCGGACTCGACCCAGCCCAAGGACGGGACCGCCACCCTCACCCTGAACACCAACCAGGGTGCGATTCCGATCGACCTCAACCGGACCGGCGCGCCCTGCAACACCGCCGCGGTGATCTCCCTTGCCGACAACGGGTACTACAACGGCAGCCCGTGTCACCGGATGACGACGGCCGACCTCAAGGTCCTGCAGTGCGGTGATCCCACCGGCAGCGGCCTCGGGTCGCCCGGCTGGACCAGCCCGGACGAGCCGCCGACCAATCTGAAACCGGTCGGTGAGGCCTCGGCCATGCAGCAGCAGGTGGTCACCTACCCGCGCGGTACCGTCGCCATCGCCAACAGCGGTCAGGCCCAACAGGGTGAGGCCAATTCCGGGGGGTCCGCGCAGTTCTTCGTCCTGATCCAGGATGGCCAACTGCCCCCGAACTACGCCGTCGTCGGCACCGTCGACGCCGCGGGAATGAAGGTCATCGACAAGGTGTACGCCGGCGGCGTCGAACCCGGCATCGGCACCAACCAGATGACCGGGGCACTCGAACGCAAGACCGACGACGGCGCGCCGAAGATCCCGGTGACCGTGGAGACCGCGGTGGTGTCCTGACACTCCGCTCGCGATCGCGATAACAGACAACCGATGGCCCGTCACCCCAGGTGGCGGGCCATCGGCGTCGATCGACGCCCGAGCGAGCGGCCGGTGACGGGTCGGTCAGTCGGTGTCAGGCCGCCGAGGTGACGCGGTAGACGTCGTAGACGCCTTCGACGTTGCGCACCACGTTCAGCACATGTCCGAGGTGCTTGGGGTCACCCATCTCGAAGGTGAACTTGCTGATCGCGACCCGGTCTCGGCTGGTGGTGACCGACGCCGACAGGATGTTCACCCGCTCGTCGGCGAGGACCTTGGTGACGTCGGACAGCAGCCGATGCCGGTCGAGCGCCTCGACCTGGATGGCCACCAGGAACACCGACTCGGGCGACGGCGCCCAGGACACGTCGATGATCCGTTCGGCCTGCCCCTGCAGCGCCGCGGCGTTGGTGCAGTCGGTGCGGTGGACGCTGATCCCGCCGCCCCGGGTGACGAAACCCATGATGGTGTCGCCCGGTACGGGCGTACAGCATTTGGCGAGTTTGATGAGCACGTTGTCGACGCCCTCGACCACCACACCGGCGTCGCCGCCCTGGCGGGATCGGGTCGGCATGGTCGACGGGGTGGTCAACTCGGCGATCTCGTCGGCGGCCGCGTCGATCCCGCCGAGCGCGGCCACCAACCGGTTGACCACGTGCCGGGCCGACACGTGATTCTCCCCCACCGCCGTGTACAGGGCGCTGACGTCCTGATAGCGCAACTCGCGCGCCACCGCGGCCATCGAATCGGCACTCATCAAGCGCTGCAACGGAAGTCCACCCCGTCGCACTTCCTTCGCGATGGCGTCCTTGCCGGTCTCGAGGGCCTCTTCGCGCCGTTCCTTGGCGAACCACTGCCGGATCTTGGCCTTGGCCCGCGGGGACACCACGAAGTTCTGCCAGTCCTTGCTCGGTCCGGCGTTCGGCGCCTTGGAGGTGAAGACCTCGACCACCTCACCGTTCTCGAGTTGGCGTTCGAGTGCGACGAGACGACCGTTGACCCGCGCGCCGATGCATCGGTGGCCGACCTCGGTGTGCACGGCGTAGGCGAAATCCACCGGCGTGGAGCCGGCCGGCAACGTGATCACATCCCCCTTGGGGGTGAACACGAAGATCTCCTTGACGGCGAGGTCGTAGCGCAGCGACTCGAGGAATTCGCCCGGGTCGGCGGCCTCCCGCTGCCAGTCGAGAAGCTGACGCATCCAGGCCATGTCGTCGACCTCGGCGACATCGGTGCGGCGGCCCTTGCGGTCCTTGTAGCCGCCCTCCTTGTAGCGCCAGTGCGCGGCGATCCCGAACTCCGCGGTGCGGTGCATGTCGTGCGTCCGGATCTGCACCTCGAGGGGCTTGCCCTCCGGACCGATGACCGTGGTGTGCAGCGACTGGTAGACGCCGAACCGTGGTTGCGCGATGTAGTCCTTGAACCGTCCGGCCATCGGCTGCCACAGCGAATGCACCACGCCCACCGCCGCATAGCAGTCGCGCACCTCGTCGCAGAGGATCCGCATGCCGACGAGGTCGTGGATGTCGTCGAAGTCGCGGCCCTTGACGATCATCTTCTGGTAGATCGACCAGTAGTGCTTCGGCCGGCCCTCGACGGTCGCGGTGATCTTGGCCGAACTCAAGGCGTTGTTGATGTCGGCGCGCACCCGGGCGAGGTAGGTGTCACGCGAGGGCGCGCGGTCGGCGACGAGCCGCACGATCTCCTCGTAGCGCTTGGGGTGCAGGATCGCGAAGGAGAGGTCTTCCAGCTCCCACTTGACCGTCGCCATTCCCAACCGATGAGCAAGCGGCGCAATGACTTCCAGCGTTTCGCGCGCCTTGCGCGCCTGCTTCTCGGGCGGCAGGAACCGCATGGTGCGCATGTTGTGCAGCCGGTCGGCGACCTTGATCACCAGCACCCGCGGATCGCGGGCCATCGCGATGATCATCTTCCGGATCGTCTCGGCCTCGGCCGCAGAGCCGAGCGCGACCTTGTCGAGTTTGGTCACGCCGTCGACGAGGTGGGCGACCTCGGCACCGAAGTCCTTCTCCAGCGCCTCGAGGGAGTACCCGGTGTCCTCGACGGTGTCGTGCAGCAGGGCGGCCACCAGCGTGGTGGTGTCCATCCCCAGATCGGCCAGGATCGTCGCCACCGCAAGCGGGTGGGTGATGTAGGGATCCCCCGACTTCCGGGTCTGCCCGCTGTGGCGTTCGTCGGCGATGTCGTAGGCGTGTTGCAGCAGCGCGACGTCGGCCTTCGGGTAGATCTCCCGATGCAGCGTCACCAGCGGCTCCAGCACCGGGCGCACCGGTGACCGCGTCGCGGTCATCCGCCGTGCCAGCCGGGCCCGGACGCGACGCGACGCCGAGGAATGCTGCGGCGGGATCGCACTCGTCTCCGGCGCAGTGGCGTCGGCGCCGTCCGACGGTGTCGTCGGTGCGACCTTCTCGGGCGCGGGCGCATCCGATGTGCTCGCGCCGGTCGCGCCGCCGTCGGCGTGGGCTCCGACCACCTGCGTGGCGGCCGGGTGAGGCCGGGCAGCGGCGGCGGTGTCATCGCGAGAGCGTGCCGCGTCCTCGGTGGCCGTGGCATTCACCGGGCCGGGGTTGGGCTCGTCGGCCATGCGACCCTCCATTCAGCGACACGAATCCGGACCGGCGACCGGTGCGGACACCATCTCGGACTCAACGGACTATTCGTCAAGTCTAATCCGCGGGCCGCACCCAACCCGATGTGCACCGCCGCCCGACCCCACCGCCCGACCCCACCGACCGTTCGAGGAGGTGTGTCCGGATCAGTCGGTGGCGATGCAGTGCACCGGGATCTCGCCGAGACCGTCGGCGATGCGCCGCCGGCCACCGAGGGCGCTCAGCTCCATGATCACCGCGACGGCGAGGACCCGGGCGCCGGCGCGTTCGAGGAGTTCGGCCGCCGCCACGGCGGTTCCGCCGGTCGCGAGGACGTCGTCGACGAGCAGGACCCGCAGGCCGGTGATGTCGATCCCGCTGGCCGGGATCTCGAGTCGGGCCCGCCCGTATTCGAGGTCGTAATCGATCCCGTGGACCGGTGGTGGCAGCTTGCCGCCCTTGCGGACCGCCAGCACCCCGACCCCGAGTTCCCGTGCGACCGCGCCGCCGAGCAGAAACCCGCGGGCATCGATGCCCGCGACGAGGTCGATGGTGGCACAGCCGTGCGTGAGTGCGGTGACGATCGAGGACAACCCGTCCGGGTCGGCGAGCACCGGTGTGAGGTCCTTGAAGTCGATTCCCGGTTCCGGGAAGTCGGCGACCATCCGGCCGTGTTCGGTGATGGCGATCCGGGCGCGTCGCAGGGCGTCGGCGGTGATGTCACCGTCGACCATCGGCCGGGCCGCGTCGTCGGAGACGTCATCGGTCATCGGGTCCACCCCCATGCGATCCCCGGCGTTGCGGTTCCCAGGTGTGCGGTGTTGTCAGTGTCGTCACGTCAGCATCCACCGATCCATGTTCCATCCCGTCCCGTTGCGCCCCAATCCGGCGACCACATTGTCGACCTGATCATTCCAGTGCCGCACGCGCGGGGCAGCGAACAACGGGATCGAGGCCACCTGCGCCCACGCTCCGGTCTCGATGGTGCGGACCAGGCCGAGTCGCTCGGCCTCCAGATCCGCCACGGCGAGCTGATCGATGGCGGTGTTGACCTGCGGATTGTTGAGGGTCGTCAGATTCAGCGGATCGCCGCCACGCAGCTGATAGGCGTCGCGGATCGGATCGGAGGACCCCGCGGCGGAGAACGAGGCGCCGCTCGCCACCAGCAGTGCATCCGCCTGCGATCCCAGCCCGCCGACGCCGGTGACCGACGACGCGGTGTCGGTCACCGTGATACCCGCCGGCGCACAGGACGCGTTGATCGCGGCGACCATCTGGTTCCAGCGCCCAGTGGGCGCCAGGTAGCCGATACGCACGGTGCGCGACGCCCGGCGCGGGGTGCCGTCATCGGCGGTACCGGCCGCCTCCGCCAGCAGTGTTCGGGTGCGCCCGAGGTCGGGACGCTGGTACTCGCGCCCGAATTCGCCGTTCAGCGAGGCGGCCAACTCGTCCCCGGGTGCCAGGACCCGCATGTTCCACATCTGCGCACCGCTGCCGAACTGCCGTGCCAACCCATCGCGGGGCACGCAGGATGCGAACGCCCGACGCACCCTGACGTCGCCGAACACGCCACGCCCCGACAGCACCAGCCCCTCGACGGCCAGTGCCTGCGATTCGGCCCCGTCGGTCGGTCGTGGGACGTTCTCCCCGTCGGCGAGACCGGCCGTCACGTCGGCGATGTCGTACGCACCGTCGGCCAGGCGTTGGGCGACGTCGTTGCCGCGGCCCCACATCGTGATCCGTGACGCCGCCGGAGGATCACCCCACCAGGTGTCGTTCGCCACCAGCAGGAGGCCGCCGGAGGTGGAGTAACTCTCGAATCGGTAGGGCCCCGACGCCGGGAACCGACTGCGATCGAAGTCTCCGGGAGTGAAGTCGAACCCGGTGTTCCAGGACTTCGCGATCCGTTCGATGACCGCACGGTTGCGCGCGCGGATCGGGTCGACGATGTTGGCCACCCCGGCGTCGCGGGCGACGACGTGTGCCGGCAGGAGGGTGCCGGCACCGAACAGCGATGCCCAGTCCTGGTAGTCACGCCCGGCGGCGAAGGTGACCGTGGCCGTTGTGGCACCGGGGGTGCAGTCGACCGAGTCGATGTCGCGGTAGCCGGCGGTGGTCGCGGGCGTGAAATCGTCGAACCGGCCGCTCATCGCGGCCCAGGCCAGCACGATCTCATCGCACGTCAGCGGGACGCCGTCGGAGTACGTGGCCTTCGGGTTGAAGTCGTAGCGCAGCGTCAATCGGCCACCCGGCTCGCGGGTCACGGTTCCGATGTCACGGTCCGGGGTCACCTGCCCGGCATCGCCGAGGTAACTGAAACCGGGCAGCACACGGGTGGTGGCCATCAGCACGCCGTTGGCGTTGCCCTCGCGGGTGTTGGCGTTGTAGGTGCTCAGCTTGGCGTCGACCGCATAGTCGATGGTCGGCGGTGGTGGGTCGGAGCACGCCGACACCAGCGTCGCCGCCAGCGCCGCACCCACCATCACGACCAGCAGCCGTATCACCATCGACCGGCGGC
Source organism: Gordonia sp. VNK1 (assembly GCF_040049135.1). Lineage (NCBI taxonomy): Bacteria > Bacillati > Actinomycetota > Actinomycetes > Mycobacteriales > Gordoniaceae > Gordonia > Gordonia sp. VNK1. The sequence continues at coordinate 286,227 of NZ_JBDZDJ010000006.1, forward strand.
GCACCGACCGCGCATCCTCCCCGCGCGTGGTGCGCGAACCCCTCGTCACGAGTGCCGAGACTATCGCGTGCGGCGCCGTTTTCCGCTCGGCACGGCGGGGGTGTCGTCGGCGGCGGCCTGCCGCGCTCCCCCGGACCGGCGCGTCCCGGGTGATCGGGCCGGGCGTCGTCGTGCCGCGGAGTCACCGGCGTCGGGGTCCTCCCCCTTCTCGATCGCGGCGCGGCGCGCGAGCACCCGGGCGGTGTGCCGGGAGATGTCCTCGCGGCGTTCCTTCAGGGTGACCAGCAGCGGCGTGGCCAGGAACACCGATGAGTACGCACCGACCACCACACCGACCAGCTGGATCAGTGCGAGGTCCTTGAGCGTGCCGACGCCGAGCAACCAGACCGCGATCACCATGAGCGCGATGATCGGCAGCACCGAGATGACGGTGGTGTTGATCGAGCGCATCAGGGTCTGGTTGACGGCCAGGTTGGCCTGCTCGGCGTAGGTGCGGCGGGTGGTCTGCAGGACCGAACGGGTGTTCTCCGACACCTTGTCGAACACCACCACCGTGTCGTACAGCGAGAAACCGAGGATGGTCAGCAGACCGATGACGGTGGCCGGGGTGACCTCGAATCCGACCAGCGAGTACACCCCCGCGGTCACGATGATGTCGAAGAACAGCGTCGCCAGCGCGGCGATGGACATCTCCCGGTCGAAGCGGATCGCGATGTAGATGAACACGATCACCAGGAAGACCGCGAGCGCGATGAGCATCTTCTCGGTGATCTCGCGGCCCCAGGTGGAACTGACCTCCGAGATGCTGACGTCCTGCGCGGTGAGTTCGGGCCCGTAGGCGTCGGTCAGCGCCACGGTGACCGTCCGCGCCTGTTCCAGGGTCAACGCGTCGGTGCGGACCTGGACGGTCTCACTGGAACCTGATCCCGCGGTCTGCACCGAATCCGGTGCGGTGCCGAGTGCCTTGCCGACGACATCCTCCACGGACTGGCTGCTGATGCCCTGCGACACCGGGATGGAGATCTGGGTGCCGCCCTCGAAGTCGATGCCGAAGCTGAACTGACGCACACCGATGGAGATCACGCAGATCGCCAGGATCACCGCGGTGACGATGTACCACTGACGGCGCTTGCCGATGACCTCGAAGGCGCCGGTGCCGGTGTAGAGCCGCGACAGGAACGATCGCGAGGTGTCGGCGGTGAAGTCGGCGTCACTACCGGTCGCCGGGGCCGCCACGGTGGTCGTCGCGCCGTCGGTGTCGGTGGCGGTCTGGTTGGGGCTGGTCATTTCGACGATCCTTTCGCCGATGCGTCGCCGGCCGGCGCGTCACCGGTGGCGTGATCTGTCCCGGATCCGGCGCTGCCGGGTTGTTTGGTGAGGCTCGGCGACCCCGAGGTCGTCTCGGTGGTCGCAGCACCCCGGGCGCCGGCACCGGTCAGCGCGCCCACCCGCTCGGCGCGTTCGGTGCGGCGCCGGCGGGCCACCTCACTGACCGCACCCAGACCGTTGACGCCGGGTCGTGACAGGAATTCCGAGCGGCTGGCCAGCACGACCAGCGGATGGGTCACCAGGAAGACGACGACGATGTCGAGGATCGTCGTCAGACCGAGGGTGAAGGCGAATCCGCGGACCTCGCCGACGGCCAGGATGTAGATGACCGCGGCGGCCAGGAAGCTGACCGCGTTACCGGACCAGATGGTGCGCCGCGCCGATGCCCAGCCGCGGGGTACCGCCGACCGGAAACTCCGGCCCTCACGCATCTCGTCCTTGATGCGTTCGAAGTAGACGACGAAGGAGTCGGCGGTCATGCCGATGCCGATGATCAGACCGGCGATACCGGCCAGATCGAGGGTGAAGCCGATCCAGCGCCCCAGCAGCACGATGATGCCGTAGACCATCACCAGCGACAGCAGCAGCGACGCCACGGTGAGGAAGCCCAGCATCCGGTAGTAGGCCAGCGCATAGATCAACACCGCGATCAGGCCGATCGCGCCGGCGAGCAGACCCGCGCGCAGCGACGACAAGCCCAGCGTCGCCGACACGGTCTCGGCGTCGGAGGTCGAGAACGACAACGGCAGCGATCCGTACTTGAGCACGTTGGCCAGGTCGGTGGCCTCGGACTCGCTGAACGGGTTGCCGCTGATCTGGGTGGCCCCGGTGATCGCCTGGTTGATGACCGGCGCCGAGACGACCCGGGTGTCGAGGGTGAAGGCGGTCTGCTTGCCGACGTTCTGTGCGGTGTAGGTGGGCCAGAAACTCGCCGCGTCGCCCTTGTACTCCAGGCTCACGATCCACTCACCGGTCTGCGGTTCGGTACCGGCACTCGCCGACTTGATGTCACGGCCGTCGATGATCTCCGGTCCGAGGAGGTACACGGTGTTGCCGTCGGTGGAGCAGGCCACCAGGTACTGGGAGGGATCGTCGTTGCCGCGCAACGGATCGCTGGCGTTCGGCGAGCAGTCCATCTTGGCCATGTAGGCCGCGAGGGCCTCGGTGTTGGAGTTCGCGGGGGCCTGCCGGTTCTTCTTCGCCTCGGCGATCTGGGCGGCGACCTGATCGGCCGGCAGATCCTCGGAGTTCTCGGAATCCTGCTGCTGATCGGCGGGCTGCGGGGTGGCCGCGGTCTGCTGTTCGACCGGGCGCACGTACAGCCGCGCCGTCTGGCCCAGCGACTTGGCCTGCGCGCCGTCCTTGCCGGGCACGGTGATGATCAGGTTGTTGCCACTGACCACGACCTCCGAGCCGCTGACGCCGAGTCCGTTGACGCGCTGCTCGATGATCTGCTTGGCCTGGTTGAGCTGATCCCGGTTGGGCGCCTGACCGTTGTCGGTGCGGGCGGTCAGGGTGACGCGGGTGCCGCCCTGCAGGTCGATACCGAGTTTGGGTTCCGGCGAACCACCCCCGGTGAAGAAGATCAGCAGGTACACCAGGGCCAGCAACGCCACGAACGCGGTGAGCGGCTGCCACGGCGGGATCTCACGCGCCGACGACCGGGCCCGTTTGCGTGTGGTGGGCTTCGCCGAATCCGAGTCGGGACGTGGCCGCCGACGCGAGCCCTTCGGTCCGGTCGTCCGGGGATCGGGTCCGCTCGGTGTGGGACCGCTCGCACCGGTTCCGTCGGTGGAGGCTCCCTTCGATTCGGCCCCACGGGAAAAACTCACGTACTCGATCTCCTTTGATACGAACGTTGATCAGCGCGGTGTCGGCGGGAACGCGCGATCATCCCGGCCACTGTAGCGTCCCGCACACAGACACCCGCCCCCGGGAATCCCGGGGGCGGGGCAGGTGCGTCGCGGGTCACGCGACGCCGATGTCCTACTTCTCGGAATCGGCCGATTTGTCGTCGGAGGACTTGTTGAGGTTCGGGGTGTCCGAGGTGGTGTCGTCGGCAACCGCGTCGTCGAGGTCGTGATCATCGTCATCCTCGAGGGCGAACGGCGGGACATAGCCGGGGTAGGTGGCGGCGGCCTCGTCGGTCGGGACGACACGCATGACGGCCAGCCGGTTCCACCGTGTGACCAGGCCGGTGGCGATCTCCACGTCGACGTAGTCCGATGAGGTTGCGTCGATCACGGTGCCGAACAGTCCGCTGGAGAGCTGGATGCGGGTTCCGGTCTGCACCGAGTTCTGCATGTCCTGCATCTCGGCCGCACGCTTCTTCTGCTTGCGCATCGAGAAGACCATGAAACCGACCATCAAGACCAGCAGCAACGGGAGAAACAGAGATTCCATCAGGAAACAATCGTCCTTGTCGTATCGAGAATGTCACCCGCGACGCTGCGTGGGAACCACGGGTCGCGGGGGTGCCGACAAGTGTGTGTCGGCATGCACTCTGTCCAGTGTGCCATGGCCATCGCCGGTTTCCCTAGGGCCGCCGTGTCGAGGTGGCCGCCGTCGGGGTGCCGGATTTGCCCGATCACAGCTCGTCGAACAGTGACGCGGTTCCGCCGTCGCGGGGTCGAACGCCGAAGGTGGCGTTGAGCGCGCCGGCCGGCGGTGTCAGGCCGAGGTGATGCCAGGCGGCCGCGGTGGCCACCCGCCCGCGTGGGGTGCGGGCCACCATCCCGGCCCGGACCAGGAACGGTTCACAGACCTCCTCGACGGTTGCCGGTTCTTCGCCGACCGCGACGGCCAGCGTCGACACGCCGACGGGCCCACCGCCGAATCCCCTGATCAGGGCGTTGAGGACGGCTCGGTCGAGGCGGTCGAAGCCGAGTTCGTCGACGTCGTAGACGGCCAGGGCCGCGCGCGAGATGTCGACGGTGATGATCCCGTCGCCCCGTACCTCGGCGTAGTCGCGGACCCGGCGGAGCAGACGGTTGGCGATGCGCGGGGTGCCGCGTGACCGGCTCGCGATCTCCGACGACGCATCGGCCTGCAGGTCGAGACCGAGAATGCCGGCCGACCGCCGCAGCACCCGCACCAGCTCATCGGTCTCGTAGAACTCCATGTGCGCGGTGAACCCGAAGCGGTCACGCAGCGGCCCGGTCAGCGATCCCGATCGGGTCGTCGCGCCGACCAGTGTGAACGGTGCGACGTCGAGCGGAATCGAGGTCGCCCCCGGGCCCTTTCCGACCACGACGTCGACCCGGAAGTCCTCCATCGCCAGATACAACATCTCTTCGGCCGGCCGGGCGATGCGGTGGATCTCGTCGATGAACAGCACGTCACCCTCGACGAGGTTCGACAGCATCGCCGCGAGGTCACCGGCGCGTTCCAGCGCGGGCCCCGACGTCACCCGGATCGCCGATCCCATCTCCCCGGCGATGATCATCGCCAGCGAGGTCTTGCCGAGCCCGGGTGGCCCCGACAACAGGATGTGGTCGGGGGTGCTCCCCCGCTTCTTCGCCCCGTGCAGCACCAGTTCGAGTTGCTCGCACACCCGGGGCTGCCCGATGAAATCGGCCAGGGACCGCGGCCGCAACCCGGCGTCGAAGTCGCCGTCGGCGCGCACCGGCAGCGCGCTGACCTCGCGTTCGTCGTCGGTTCCCGCCTCCTCGGGGTACTCGCCGGTCATGCCGTCTTCCCCAGCAGGGCCAGCGATCGGCGCAGCGCCGCGGATGCGTCGGCGTCGGGTGACTCGGCCAGCACCGATGCGACGGCCTTCTCCGCGGGCGCCGCGGTGAATCCGAGCCCGATGAGTGCCTCGGTGACCTGCCCGGCGACCCCACCCGCGCCGGCCACACCCGACGCCGTCGCGGTGTCGGCGACCGGCCGGTCGACCTTGTCGCGCAGTTCCACGACGAGACGTTCGGCCACCCGCTTGCCGATTCCGGGGACCGAGGTGAGTGCCTTGGTGTCGGAGTCGGCCAACGCGCGGCGCAGCGCGTCGGGTTCGAGGACCGCGAGGGTCGCCATCGCGAGTCGGGGCCCGACCCCGGTGACGGTCTGCAGCAGCGCGAACAGGGCTCGGGCGTCGGGTTCGGTGAACCCGTACAGGGTCATCGAGTCCTCACGGACGATCATCGAGGTCAGCAGCGTCGCCTCGTCGCCTCGTCGCAGCCGTGACAACGTGTCGGGGGTGGCCAGGACGCGATAGCCGACTCCGGCGCAGTCGAGGACGACGTGATCGAGTGCCACCTCCAGCACCGGCCCGCGTACCGAGGCGATCATCGCTTCCTCCCTTGTTCGGCCGCCGCCACCCGGCGACGGTGCGTCCGGGCGATCTCGTCGGCGCGTTGTTGCGCCTGCGCCATGCGTTCGATCATCGGGCCACGCCAGCAGTGACAGATGGCGAGGGCCAGGGCATCGGCGGCATCGGCCGGACGCGGTTTGGTCTGCATCCCGAGGATGCGCGTCACCATCGAGGTGACCTGGGATTTGTCGGCGCGGCCGTTGCCGGTCACCGCGGCCTTCACCTCCGACGGCGTGTGAAATCGGACGGGCACATCACGTTGTCCGGCGGCGAGCGCGATCACCCCACCCGCCTGCGCCGTACCCATCGCGGTGGACACCTGGTTCTGCGCGAAGACCCGCTCGATCGCGACCACGTCGGGCTGATGGACGTCGAGCCAATGGCAGGCGGCGGAGTAGACCGCGAGCAGCCGTTGCGCCAGGTCCATGTCGGTGGGCGTGCGCACCACGTCGACGTCGAGGGCGGTCACCTGCCGACCACTCCCCGACTCGACCAGCGCGATGCCACACCGGGTCAAGCCCGGGTCGACGCCCATCACCCGCACGGTCACACACCTCTCTCCGCAAGACGAACAGCTGTTCGAGATGCTACCGGCGGCCACCGACAATGCAACGGATCGACACGACCCCGATTCGCGCCGGGGAGAATGTCCGGTGATGACGCATTACACCCCGATCGATCCCGATGGTCTCGTCGAGATGTGCGCGCAGACCTGCCTGGACCTCGACGGCGCGTCGATCGTCGGCGTCGACGGCGCGTCGCCGGCCCGGCCGGAATCGATCGCCGAGGCCATCGCGGCGACTCTGCGGGCGCGCGGCCGTGCCGCCGCGGTGATCCGGGTGATCGATTACCTCCGTCCCGCATCCCTCCGGCTGGAGTGGGGTGCCCACGACGTCGAGAGCTTCCGGACGTCGTGGTACGACTACCCGGCCCTGCGCCGCGAGGTGCTCGACGGTCTCCGACACCATCGACGGTGGCTGCCGCGACTCTGGGATGGCCACTCCGACAGATCTTTTCGCGATCAACGGCAGCACGCGACCGACGACCAGATACTTCTCGTCGCCGGCCCCATGGTGCTGCGCGAGGATCTCGACCTCGATCTGGGCATCGCACTGCGGATGAGCCCGCCCACGCTGCGTCGACGGTTGCCGCCGGACGAGCACTGGACGATCGCCGCGCTCATGGAGCAGCAGGAACTCGGGCCGCTGCCCGACATCGAGGTGCGCTACGACCATCCCGAACGACCGGCCATCGCCATCCGGTGACACCGGGAGTCCGGCATCGCCGGGTGCGGGTCGAGCGCGCGCCGGTCGGGTCAGGCGTCGAGTTCGGCGAGCACCTCGTCGCTCACGTCGACATTGCTGTAGACGTTCTGCACGTCGTCGGAGTCCTCGAGCGCGTCGATCAGCTTGAACACCTTGCGGGCACCCTCGGCGTCCACTGGGACCTCCACCGACGCCCGGAAATCGGCCTCGGCGGATTCGTAGTCGATGCCGGCGTCCTGCAGTGCGGTGCGTACGGCCACCAGATCGGTGGGCTCGCTGACCACCTCGAAGGTCTCACCGAGATCGTTGACCTCTTCGGCCCCGGCATCCAGGACGGCCATCAGCACGTCGTCCTCGGACTGCCCGGCCTTCTCGAGGGTGACCACACCCTTGCGGGTGAACAGGTACGCCACCGAACCCGGATCCGCCATGTTGCCGCCGTTGCGGGTCATCGCCGTGCGCACCTCGCCGGCCGCACGATTGCGGTTGTCGGTGAGGCACTCGATCAGGATCGCGACACCGTTGGGCCCGTAGCCCTCGTAGGTGATGGTCTGCCAGTCGGCGCCGCCGGCCTCCTCGCCGCCGCCGCGCTTGCGTGCGCGTTCGATGTTGTCGTTGGGTACCGAGCTCTTCTTGGCCTTCTGGATCGCGTCATAGAGCGTCGGATTACCCGCCGGATCGCCACCACCGGTCCGCGCCGCGACCTCGATGTTCTTGATCAACTTGGCGAACATCTTGCCGCGCTTGGCATCGATGACGGCCTTCTTGTGCTTGGTGGTGGCCCATTTGGAATGGCCGCTCATACGCTCTACCCGATCCTTCCGGCACTGACGTGCACAACTCTCGATCACTCAGTGCGCCACCCCACCCGTGACCCGAATCACGGTCGTGGGCGCACAACCTGACAGGTCAGTCTACCGGCGGACCATGTCGACGAAGTAGGCATGCACACGTCGGTCGCCGGTGACCTCCGGATGGAAGGACGTGGCGAGGACGTCACCTTGGCGTACCGCGACCACCCGGCCGGCCGCGGGACCGTCCGGAACACGGGCGAGGACCTCGACGCCGTCGCCGGTCGATTCGACCCAGGGTGCCCGGATGAACACCGCACGCATGGGGGTCGCGTCGGTGATCCCGGCGACCTCGAGATCGGTCTCGAAGGACTCCACCTGACGTCCGAATGCGTTGCGCCGCACCGTGATGTCGAGAGCGTCGAGGTGGCGCGCGTCGGCCCGGGTGTCCAGGATCGACGACGCCAGCATGATCATGCCGGCGCACGATCCATAGGCGGGCATGCCGTCGGCAAGACGCCGCCGGAGCGGATCGTAGAGGTCGAACACCCCGAGCAGTTTGCTCATCGTCGTCGACTCCCCGCCCGGGATGACCAGGCCGTCGACGGAGTCGAGTTCGGCGCGTCGGCGGACGGCGAGCGCGTCGGCACCTGCCTCGGTCAGCGCGGCCAGGTGCTCACGCACATCCCCCTGCAGAGCCAGAACACCGATGCGAGGCGCGCTCACCGCTCCTGCCGCGCGTGCTGGTCGGCGGGCATGGTGCGCCCGAGTCGGGTCAGCCCTTCTTGGGTGACCGCGGCGACCATCCGGCCGGCACGGTCGAAGATGCGTCCCTGCGTGAGGGCTCGCCCACCGCCGGCCGACGGCGAGGTCTGGTCGTAGAGCAGCCATTCATCGGCGCGGAAGGGGCGCAGAAACCACATGGCGTGATCGAGGGAGGCGACCTGCGGCGTCACGTCGGGATGGGGCACCCGTGACGATCCGAGCAGAGTCATGTCGCTCATGTAGGCCAGCGTGCACACGTGGATCGTCTGGTCGTCGGGCAAGGGATGGCGGTAGCGGAACCACACCCGCTGCTGCGCGGCGAAATACTCGTTGGTGATCATCTGCTCGGCCGGCACGACCCGGATGTCGAAGTTCGTCCACTCCCGCAGGACCGCCTGTTCCTCGACGCTCAGATCGTCTGCGCGATCCGGCAATTCGTCGGGATTCGGCGCCGGGGGCATCCGGTCCTGGTGTTCGATGCCGTGATCGCTGGTCACGTGGAAGGACGCGGACATGGTGAAGATGGCCTCGCCGTTCTGGATTCCGGTCACGCGCCTGGTGGCAAAGGACCGTCCGTCGCGGACGCGGTCGACGAGGAAGACCGCGGGGATGTCGGGATTGCCCGGGCGGAGGAAGTATCCGTGCAGCGAATGCACCGCGAACTCGTCGCCGACGGTGCGAGTGGCCGAGACCAACGATTGCCCGGCAACCTGTCCGCCGAAGGTCCGCTGGAGGTGGCTCTCGAACGCCCCACCCCGGTAGATGTCGGTCTCGATGCGCTCGACGCGCAGGATGTCCTCGATGTCTGCCACCGGACAAGTATCGCGCACCGTGCCCGGACCCTGCGACGCGGCGTCAACCAGGTTGCGACGCCGCGTCCCTGTCACAGCTCGTCGAGACGAACCAGTCCGTCCTGCACCGCGCGGGCCACCAGCGCCGCCTTGGTCGGCGCGGTGCGGCCGAGTTCGGCGTACTTGGCGCGGATGCGGGTCAGGTGGGTGTTCACGGTGCCCAGGGAGATGAACAGTTCCTGCGCGACCGCGGGCTTGGAGTCGACCATCAGCCAGGTGCGCAGCACCTCGACCTCACGGGTGGTCAGGTTCGGGCGCGGCAACTCCGGGACCTCGGGGGCCTGCGGCTCGCGGGCCTCGGGAACCAGGTGAATCCGGGGCTCGGCGACGGGAGCGGCCTGCTGACCGGGCAGCGGCATCCGCCGTGCGGCCAGACGGGCCAGAGCCTCGGTGCGACGCCGATCGGCCTCGGCGCGACGACGGGCGGCCTGGGCGAGGTTGCCGGCGGGGATGTGCGAAACAACTGCGGTCATCGTGTGCTCCTGTGCGTGTCGTGTGTCTTCTGGTTGGTGGGCTCGGTTACCCGATGCACAAGACGTTATGGGCGTTTCGCAAGAAGGTCGATGGGGAGAACTCCCCTGCCCATGGGTAGTTCTACCCATGGAATACGTGCAGTTCAGAGGGGGTGCACGGACGAGATTCCCGGACTCTACCCATGGTCCCCGTCGCGACTACCCACCGCACTCCCCTGTCATTCCCCCGACTCGGGGACACGGGACCGTCGCATCACTGACAGCGCTCACCAGGTCACTGACAGCGCCCACCGAGTCACTGACAGCGCTCACCCGGTCACTGACAGCGCCCAACCTCAGGAAGCCTGAGCGCTGTCAACGACGTGGCGAGCGCTGTCAGCGTGGTACAAAGCGCTGTCAACGTGGCTGAGAGCGCCGTGAGCTCGCGGCGTTGCGGGCCGCTTCCTCGTCGATCAACGGGAGATCGTCGCGGGTCACGATGCGCGAGGAGATGGCGTACTCGATCAGCCGTGCCCGACGATTGCTCGCGAGCTTTCCGCCACCGGCACGCATCCCGCTGACCCCGAGTTGATCGAGTTTGTCGCAGACGTTGTCGAGTTTGCGGTTGAACTTCGTCAGCGGCCAGCCCAGTCGGGCAGCGGCTTTCGCCGACGAGGGGATCGCGCTGGCACCGGTGCCCTCACGACGCAGGATCTCCTCGGCCAGCACCACGATGAGCAGCTTCTGACTCTCGGTGAGCATCGGCACGCCCTCGGTGGTGCGTCCGACGGCGAAGGACTGCTCGGTGACCGGACGCACCTGCGGCGCCGTCGCGTAGACGATCAGCTCGTAGGTGGTGGGCCCGGCGGTGAACACGACGGTGGTCTCCCCGAACACGAGCGGCATCCGCGCCCCCGGCCCGAGGGTCGCGGAGAATCCGACGTCGCCGGCGGACACACTCGCCGACAGGTGACTCCCGAGATTGGTGAGCCACCACAGCCCGTTTTCGTTGTGCAGCAACAGAAATCGACGATGGAGATACGGATTGTCGTCGACGGAGAGATCGGCCTCACGACCGATGGTGAATCGACGGTCCCCGGGCAGCGGAAACCGCTCGCCGCAGTAGTCGACGTACGTCATCCCCGGCGGTACCGATGTGCCGCTCCCGGTGGGTTCGTACTCAGGAACCATTCAACTCGACCCGATCATTTCTCCGTTGTCGGCGCGGTGTCCGGTGCGTCGTCGTCGGAATCATCCGTCCCGTCGGCAGCCGCCTCGGAATCCGGGGTGGCCGAATCGGTTTCGCCCGGCCCGGTGTCGTCCTGCTCGGTGTCGCCCGACCCGGCGTCGTCTGTGGTGGTCGGCGTGTCGGACGCATCCGACGCACCGGCCTCCGATTCCTCCCCGTCGACGATCGGTATCTGCAGCGTGGCCACCGACTCGTGGACCTCGACGACGATGACGGTCACGTTGTCGTGGGCGCCGAGTTCGAGGGCGGCCTCGACGAGGTCGTCGGCGGCACGTTCGGCCGTGTCGGCGTCACCGAGGATCCGCGCGATCTCGTCGTCGGGCAGTTCCCCGGTCAGCCCGTCCGAGCACATCAGCAGGATGTCACCGGGCAGGGCGACGGTGCTGAAGTAGTCGGCCACCGGATCGATCATCCCGGCACCGAGAGCACGGGTGATCACGTTGCGGCGCGGATCGGTCCGCGCCGCCTCGGGCGTCAGGAAACCCGCGTCGATGAAGTCCTGGACCTGCGAGTGATCGCGGGTGAGCTGTTGCAGGGTGCCGTGCTGATACCGGTAGGTCCGGGAATCCCCGATGTTGAGGATCAGCCAGTGTGGTTCACCCTCGACGGTCACCAGCAACGCCCCGGTGGTGGTGGTCCCGGCCCGGCGTTCCGACGAGGTCTCGATCTCCGAGATACGCGTCTGCGCCTCGTCGAGCAGATCGATCAGTGATTTCTGCGTCTCGATCAGTTCCCCGGCACCGTCGGCCGCCGACAAGGTGAGCAGGGCGGCCTCGCTGGCCAATTCACCGCTGTCGTGGCCCCCCATACCGTCGGCGAGCAGGTACTTGCCCGGCATCACCAGCGCAGCGTCCTCGTTGGTTTCCCGCACCCGACCGACACTGCAGCGCACCGCCCACTCCAGCCGCAAATTCTGGACGAAATGGGTGCCCGCCGTCGCCGCATCACGGACGATGCTCACCGAATCCATGGTCAGCAGATCCTACCGGCGCCGACACCGAAACAGTCAGCAGGCCACACCGAGTTGACGCTGTTCATCCGACCGGCGCCGCTACCAGCCACGCTCGGCGAGACGATGCGGAGCCGGGATGTCGTCGACGTTGATGCCGACCATCGCCTCCCCCAGGCCCCGGGAGACCTTGGCGAGCACATCCGGGTCGTCGTGAAAGGTCGTCGCAGCCACGATGGCCGCCGCGCGCTGCGCGGGATTGCCGGACTTGAAGATGCCCGAACCGACGAACACGCCCTCGGCACCGAGTTGCATCATCATCGCGGCGTCGGCCGGGGTGGCGATACCGCCGGCGGTGAACAACGTCACGGGCAGCTTGCCGGCTCGCGCGACCTCGACGACCAGCTCATACGGCGCCTGCAGTTCCTTCGCCGCGACGTAGAGCTCGTCGGCGGGCAGGGAGGTCAGGCGACGGATCTCGTCGCGGATCTTGCGCATGTGGGTCGTCGCGTTGGACACGTCGCCGGTGCCGGCCTCGCCCTTCGAGCGGATCATCGCCGCGCCCTCGGTGATACGTCGAAGTGCCTCACCGAGATTGGTCGCACCGCAGACGAACGGAACCGTGAAGGCGAACTTGTCGATGTGATTGGCGTAGTCGGCCGGGGTGAGCACCTCGGACTCGTCGATGTAGTCCACGCCGAGGCTCTGCAGGATCTGTGCCTCGACGAAGTGCCCGATGCGCGCCTTGGCCATCACCGGGATGGACACCGCGCTGATGATTCCGTCGATCATGTCCGGATCACTCATCCGCGACACCCCACCCTGGGCGCGGATGTCGGCGGGCACACGCTCGAGGGCCATGACCGCCACCGCACCGGCATCCTCGGCGATCTTGGCCTGGTCGGGGGTGACCACGTCCATGATGACGCCGCCCTTGAGCATCTCGGCCATTCCCCGCTTGACCCGGGCAGTCCCCAGACCGGATTCCGTGATGGGGGTGTTCGGTTGGCTCACTGATGCTCTCCTGCTTCTCGTTCTCGCATGTCCGCGCGCCGCGAACGTCTCCGATCCAGGATAGGCGAGGGTCATCGGATGATGATCGCCGGTCCGGACGCCGGACGACGGTGCCGACGCAATCGGGGAAACAGCGCAGAGGTTCAGCTCGGGGGGTTCAGCTCGGGGGGACCCGCTCGACGATCTCGAAGTACTCGGGTCGTTTGGCCGTGCCCCCGAGTCGCAGGAGACGCACGAGCCGACGGTCGGCGAGGCTGCGGGTGTCACGGACGGCGTCGTTGTAGAAGCGTCGCGCCATCATCACTCGGGTTTCGGCGTCGGCGAGTTCGGCCACCAGCGCCGGTGGGCGCGCGCCGGGATCGAGGTGTCCCAGGGCCACCGACAGTTCGTTCTCGGCGTCCTCGCGCTGATCCCGCGCGGCGTGTTCGGCGGCGTCGGCCCGCGCGACCAGCGTTCGTGCCGCGGCATGGATGTCGGCGTCATCGGAATCGTCCATCCACGCGGCGATCGCCCGCACGACGACGGTCCGTCGTTCCAGCGCCGCCTCCAATGCCTGCCAGGCCAGGTCGACGCGGACATTGAGCCGGTCGAGTCGATTGGCCCGCCCGTACGCCCAGCCACCGACGATCACCACCACGATGGCCGCCACGACGAGGAGCACGGTCACAGCCGTCGACATGATCGCCCTCCCTGCATCCGGGTCGCGCCGCGATGAGCCGCCGCGACATCATCACCGCACATCATCATCACCGCACATCAGTCCGACACCACCACGGACCCGGCGCCCACGGTGACCGTCTCGTAGACGCGCATGATCTGATCGGCGACCCGCGACCAGTCGTACCGATCCGCTCGCGCGCGACCGGCCGCCACCTGCGCGGCGCGGGCGTCGTCGTCGGAGAGCAGGCCCACGATGGCCTCGGCCAGTTCGTCGGCGGCGCCGACACCGACCAGGGTGCCTGCCCGCCCGTCGTCGAGCACCCGCCGGAACGCATCGAGCTTGCTCGCGACGACCGCCGCGCCCGCGGCCATGGCCTCCACCAGCACGATGCCGAAACTCTCACCGCCGAGATTCGGGGCGCAGTACACGTCGGTCGATGCCAACGCCCGGGCCTTCGTGTCGTCGTCGACCTGCCCGAGGAACACGAGGTGATCGGCCAGGTCGCCGGCGCGCCGGCGCAACGCCTTCTGGTTGCCGCCGCCGACCACCAGCACCCGCAGGTCGGGGAAGGCAGCCACGACCGTCGGCAGCGCCCGCATCAGGATGTCGATGCCCTTGCGGGGTTCGTCGAAGCGTCCCAGGAACAGGACTGAGCGCCCCGGCCACGGGTAACCGTCGAGCGGTTGGGCAGTCGCGAACGACGCCACGTCGACGCCGTTGGGGATCTCCACCGCATCGGAGCCGAGGGATTCCATCTGCCAACGACGGGCGAGTTCACTGACCGCGATCTTGCCCGCGATCCGTTCGTGGTACGGGCGCAGGGCACCCTGAAAAGTGCTGAGCCACAACGATCGTGACGTCGAGGTGTGGAATGTCACGACGATCGGACCGGATGCCACCATCAGCGCCATCATCGACAGGCTGGGTGAATTCGGTTCGTGCACATGCAGAACGTCGAAGTGGTTGTCGGCGATCCAGCGGCGCAGGCGCCGATATCCGTTGGGGCTGAAGTTCACTCGCGAGACCGACCCGTTGTACGGGATCGCCAGCGCCCGCCCGCCCGGGACCACGTAGTCGGGTAGCTCGTCGGCATGATCGGTCGGCGCGATCACACTCACGAAGTGGCCACGCTCGATGAACACCTGGGCCAGTTCGACGACGTGGGCCTGGACACCGCCGGGGACGTCGAAGGAGTACGGGCACACCATCCCGATTCTCATGTGGCCCCCTGCACCCGGGCCCGCTGGCGGTCGGTCCAGTCGGCCTCCCACAGGGGCTGCAGCATGTGCCAGTCGGTCGGGTGCGCGGCGATGTTGGCGGCGAAGGCGTCGGCCAGCGCCTGGGTGGCGGCCTCGACGCCGACCGACACGTCGATCTCCTGACCGCAGCTGATCTGTGAATACGGCGCCTCGGTGAACCAATGATGCACCGGCAGCAGGCCGGCGCCGGTCTCGATCGCCAACCGTGCCGACCCGGCGGGCATCCGGGTGCGCTCACCGAAGAAGGTGACCGGCACACCATGGCGGGCGATGTCACGCTCACCGAGCAGACAGACGACGCCGCCGGCCCGCAGACGCTCGGCGAGCAACCCGAACGGGGGTTGCTCACCGCCGGAGAGCGGAAAGATCTCGAAACCCAGCGACTCGCGGTACTCGACGAACCGCCGGAACAGCGACTCCGGTTCCAGGCGTTCGGCGACGGTGGCGAAGCTGCCCCGATTCTGGACCAGCCAGACCCCGGCCATGTCCCAGTTCCCGGTGTGCGGCAACGCCAGGATCGCGCCCTTTCCGCGATCGAGAATGGCGTCGAGACGAACCTGGTCGTCGGCGGGTACGTCGACCGTGGCGGCGGTGGCGGCGAAATCCTGGGCCGGTAGCCGGAAGGCCTCGTACCAGTACCGCGCATAGGACCGCATGGCGTCCTCGACGAGGTCGTCGGGCACCTGCTCGGGGGGCGTCCCGATCACGCGGGCCAGGTTGCGCCGCAACTGTTCCGGGCCGCCGTCGCGGCGCCCGGCGAATGCCCCGCCCCGGTCGAACAACGCACGCGCGAGACCGTCGGGTGCGTGGCGCACGCCCGCCCAGCCGGCCCGATACCCCAGGTCGGTCAGTTCCGCCCGGACACGCTCAAGCATCGGCGCCGGTGGAGTCGGTGCCCGCGGTACCGGTGGTGCCGGTGCCGCCGGAGTCCCCGGCATCGCTGTCCGGATCGGCCGGCGCGGCCAGCGGAATCAACTCCCGCGCCCCCGGCGAGGCGGCGATCGAGAACATCCGCTGACCCACCGTGATCACGCTGCCCACGGCGAGCAGCCACATCGCCACGTGGATCGCCCACCACAGACCCAGACCGGTGAATCCCGCACCGACCAACACGATGATGAGGCGATCGGGCCGTTCGATGAGACCACCGTCGCCGTACAGTCCCGCCGCCTCGGCGCGGGCCTTCGCATAGGAGATCACCTGCGAGGTGACCAGGCAGATCAGCGTGGCGATGAACAGCAACTGATGCGGCTCGGTCCACACGCACCACCAGGCCAGGCCGGCGAAGATCGCGCCGTCGGCGATGCGGTCGCAGGTGGCGTCGAGCACCGAACCGAATCGGGTGCCACCACCGCGGGCACGGGCCATCGCACCGTCGAGCATGTCGAACATCACGAACAGCCAGATGACCAAGGTGCCGATGAACAGATGCCCCATCGGGAACAGGGTCACCGCCGCGGCGATCGTGGCGACGGTGCCGATCACCGTCATCATGTCGGGGGTGAGCCCGGTACGCAGCAGGGCGCGACCGATCGGCAGGGTCACCTTCGACACCGAAGCGCGGCCCAGGATGCTCAGCACCGATCCGCTCCCTGCGCCCTGGGACGCGAGCGTCTCATCGCTGTTCTCCCGCGTCCGCGGTGTAGCCGTGCGCGATCCAGGCGTCGGCGAGCAGGGCGCGGGTGTCACGCAGCAACTGCGGCATCACCTTGGCCCCACCGACGACGGTGATGAAGTTCGCATCACCCACCCACCGCGGCACGATGTGCTGATGCAGATGCTCGGCCAGCGACCCGCCGGCCGCGTACCCGAGGTTGAGTCCGACGTTGAAGGCGTTCGGGTTCGACACCGACTTGATCGTGCGGATCATCCGCTGCGTGAACGCCATCAACTCCGCCGACTCCCCCGGGGTCAGTGCCTCCAGATCGGCGACCTGCCGATACGGGACGATCATGGTGTGTCCCGGGTTGTACGGATACAGATTGAGCACCGCGTACACGTGCTCACCGCGGGCGACGATCAACCCGTCCTCGTCGCTCATGGTCGGGATGTCGAGGAACGGATGCCCGGTCGAGGTCGTCGACGGCGGATCGGCGGTGATGTAGGTCATCCGATGCGGACTCCACAACCGCTGCAGCCGATCCGGATCGCCGGTGCCGCAGTCCCGAATGGTCGACCCGGGCTCCCCCGCGTCGTCAGCCATCGGTGCTCTCACCCGCCTCGCCGGCGGAGATCAGATCCTTCGTCGGTGACTCGTTGCGCCGCGATGCCACCCAGTCGGCGATGACGTCGACGGCCTGCGCCGTCGGCACCCCGTTGATCTGGGTACCGTCACGGAATCGGAAGCTCACCGCGCCGGCGGCGACGTCGCGTTCGCCCGCGAGCAGCATGAACGGCACCTTTCCGGTGGTGTGGGTGCGGATCTTCTTCTGCATGCGGTCGTCAGAGTAATCGACTTCGGCGCGGATGCCGCGCTTCTTCAGATCGGCGATCACCGCTTGCAGGTGATCGACGAACGCCTCGGCGACCGGGATACCCACCACCTGCACCGGTGCGAGCCAGGCCGGGAATGCGCCGGCATAGTGCTCGGTGAGCACGCCGAAGAATCGTTCGATCGAGCCGAACAGGGCGCGGTGGATCATCACCGGGCGGTGCTTCGCGCCGTCGGCACCCGTGTATTCGAGACCGAATCGCTCGGGGAGATTGAAGTCGAGCTGGATGGTCGACATCTGCCAGGTGCGCCCGAGGGCATCCTTCACCTGCACCGAGATCTTCGGTCCGTAGAACGCCGCACCACCCGGATCGGGCACCAGATCCAACCCCGATTCCCGGGCGACCTCGGCGAGGGTGTTGGTCGCCTCATCCCAGGTGGCGTCGTCACCGACGGATTTATCCGGATTCTTCGTCGACAACTCCAGATAGAAATCGTCGAGCCCGTAATCCTTGAGGAGATCGAGCACGAAGGTCAGCAGCGAACGCAATTCGTCGCGCATCTGCTCGCGGGTGCAGTAGATGTGCGCGTCATCCTGGGTAAAACCGCGAGCCCGCGTCAATCCGTGGATCACGCCGGACTTCTCGTAGCGGTACACGGTGCCGAACTCGAAGAGCCGGAGCGGGAGCTCACGATAGGACCGTCCGCGCGAGCGGAAGATCAGATTGTGCATCGGGCAGTTCATCGGCTTGAGGTAGTAGTCCTGCGCCGGTTTGCGGACCGAGCCGTCCTCGTTGTATTCGGCGTCGAGCTGCATCGGAGGGAACATGCCCTCGGAGTACCAGTCGAGGTGCCCGGACACCTCGTACAGGTGGCCCTTGGTGATGTGCGGGGTATTGACGAATTCGTAGTCCGCCTCGATGTGCCGCTTCCGCGAGTAGTCCTCCATCTCGGTGCGGATGATCCCGCCCTTGGGATGGAAGACCGGCAGCCCCGATCCGAGTTCGTCGGGGAAGCTGAACAGGTCGAGTTCGGCACCGAGCTTGCGGTGATCGCGCCGTTCGGCCTCGGCGAGCAACTCGAGGTAGGTGTCCTGCGCCTCCGACGATTCCCACGCGGTGCCGTAGATGCGCTGCAGGTCGGCGTTGGCCTGATCACCGCGCCAGTACGCCGCCGAACTGCGGGTCAGCCGGAACGCCGCGATGTACTTGGTGGTGGGAACGTGCGGGCCACGGCACAGGTCGCACCAGATGCGTTCTCCGGTCCGGGGATTCAGGTTGTCGTAGGCGGTGAGTTCGGCCCCGCCGACCTCCATGACCTCACTGTCGGCGGCGGCACCCTTGTCGTCGATGAGCTCGAGTTTGAACGGCTCCTTGGCCAACTCCATCCGCGCCTCGTCCTTGGAGGAGTAGACGCGGCGGGAGAACCGCTGGCCCGACTTGATGATCTGTTTCATCTTCTTCTCGAGCGCGGCGAGATCGTCGGGGGTGAAGGGTTCGGCGACCTCGAAGTCGTAGTAGAAGCCGTCCTTGATCGGCGGCCCGATTCCCAGCTTGGCCTCCGGGAACAGTTCCTGCACGGCCTGCGCGAGGACGTGGGCGGTCGAGTGACGGATGACGCTGCGCCCGGCCTCGGTGTTGGCGGCGACCGGCTCGACGTCGGTGTCGAGTTCCGGCGTCCACGACAGATCCCGCAGGTCGCCGGCGGCGTCGCGCACCACGACGATGGCCTCGGGCCCCTTGTTGGGCAGATCGTGCTCACGCAGCGCGGTGCCCGCGGTGGTCCCGGCAGGCACACGCACGGTGGCTGGGTGACTCACGGTGACATCGTCGGGCACGGCGGACGCTCCTCGATACAGGCCGGTACGTTCACTCACGCACCGACGGGCTTTGCGGGTTCGACGTTGATCGTATCCGCGTGAGGTACCCCGGTTTGCCACCGGATGGGCGGAATTCACCAGCCGCGGTACCCGACACCGACCCGACCCACTCGCCCACGGGCCGGGTTCACAGGATGGGGCTCTCCGCCCACCCGGCATTGACGTCGAACAATCCGGCGAGCGTCCCGAACACGCCGAGCATCCACAGTGAGCCGACCACGACGGCGCAGGTTCCCAGCCCGACGAGACCCTGAACCGACCAGTGCCGTCGCTTCATCCACTCGATCCAGGCGTCGTACTTCGCGCGCGCGAAGGTCAGGAGGCGGTGCGCCCACTCGAATTCCGATGCGAGAATGCCGAGACCGATGAACACGATCACCCAACCGGGACCGGGATACGGGATCGCGAGAATGCCGACGGCCAGAACCAGGGCACCGACCACCCCGACGGAGATCCGATAGGTGAGATTCAGCCGAGGATCGCGCCGGACGATGTAGCGGCGTTTGCGCGCCCAGATCCTGAGTCGTTGCCAGGCCCGCACTGTCGGCTGTCCTCCTGTGTCGCGGTGGGGTCTCCAGGATAGCGACCGGGATCGTCGGTGGCGTCGGGCTTCGGGGCCTCACCGGACTCGGCGCCCACACGACCGGAAGCGCCGCGGTGTGCGACGACGAGCGTGACGATGATCGTGCCCAGCAGCACTGCCGGATAGGCACCCGAATACACCACCACTGCAAGGGAGTCGTACCAGTGCACATCGGCCCACCGCGGCATCATGAACACACCGATAGCGATGGCGTGATCCGAGGCGCGGTAGGGCCCACTGTTCCACCAGTTGTAGGACCACGCGAAGGAGCACACGACGATGCCGACGGGGCCGAGCCACCACCACCAGCGACCTCGATGGGCGCGCGTCCCCCGGTAGGCGGCCTCGACGGCGACGACGAGCAGCGGAACGAACCACACCCAGTGATGTCCCCACGAGAACGGCGACACCGCCGCACCGGTCATCGCCGCAATCGTCACCGACAGCAGACGCCACTGCCGTCGGTACGCGACGACCGCCGCCCAGAGTCCGAGCACCGCGGCGATCACCGCGATCGGCATCCACAACCACGCCGGTGCCTCGTACACGGTGCCGCCATCGGGGTACGGCTGGCGGAAGCGACTGATGTCGAAGTACGCCAGGAGCTGCGAAATGAACCCGTTGATCGACTGATTCGCCGGCGAATCCACCCGCCCGACCCGTGAGGCCCCGCCGACGTAGTCGCCCCAATAGTCGCGGGAGTCGCCGGGAATCACGATGAACCCGACGACGACGGTCGCCACGAACGCGACCACCGCCACCGCCGCGGCACGGAACCGGCGCACCGCGAGCAGGTAGACCACCATGAATGCCGGGGTCAGTTTGAGCCCGGCCGCGATGCCCACACCGGCGCCCCGCAACCACGACCGAGGTCGGCGCAGATCGCAGAAGACCAGGTCGGCGAGCACGATCAGCATCAGGAAGATGTTGATCTGCCCCAGCCAGATGGTGGTGCGCACCGGCTCGAGAGCCGTCACCGCGACACCCGCGCACAGCGCGAACAACCAGAGACGACGGTCCGCGCGGTAGCCGAGCGACCGGAATCCCAGTATCACGACGGCCACGAGGGCGAGGTAGATCCCCACCCACCACACCACCTTGGCCGCCGACAGGGGCATCACCGCGAACGGTACGAACACCACCGCCGCGAACGGCGGATAGGTGAACTCCAGGTGGGCCCACACGGCATGTTGGTACAGCGAACTCTCGTGCAGCACGGTGCCTGCGCCGGCGCGATACACCTTGAGGTCGGTCATGTTGTGGAACAGGCCGTAGAACGGATTCCCGTGGGGAATGACGGTGATCTGCCAAATCACGACGGCGACCGCGACGACCGCGGCACCGACCACCAATCCCCACCCGACGGATCGGCGATCCGCCGGGATGGTCGCTGTGGTGCGATCGACCGACATGCCATCACCGTACGACGGTTCCGACGCAGCTCAGAGCACATACCGTCGTGGCGCCCCGGATGTCGGGAATTTCGGGGTGGAAATAGTCGGAAATGCTGGAATTGTCGCGGCATCCGGGACCGCTTCCCCGGCGAATGTCAGTCGAAGTGTTTGATATCACTCGAATTCTGATACGCCGCCCACCCCGGATCTCCGGTGGCCGCGAAATCGACCCACGCCCGGTGCATCGCGTCCGCGAGTCGCTGATCCGGTTCGGGTCCGACCAGCGGATGCGCATCGGCGAGGTGATCGAAAACGAAGGGGATCTCCACCGCGTGTCCGGCGCGGATGTCGGCTTGCGGGCTCTGATGGCCGAACTCGTACAGGTGTGTCGACCCGGCCGGGCGGGACCCCGCGATGGCGGTCGTGGGAAGCGAGAATCCGCGCATGGTGAGTGCCTCGCTCACTGCATCCCCCGGGCTCGCCCCGTCGGCGAGGCGCGCCCGCAGGAACTCCGATCCGCCGGGTCCGCGACTCAGGATCACCGCGGCGGCGTCCTCGGTGACGGCCGCCGCGCCGCCGGTGGCGACCATGAAGAAGCGGAACTCGTCGGTATTCCAGCCGGCCACCAGTGGAACCCCGGCGCCGGCGCCGGCCGCGATCGCCTCGTGCGGGACGGCGGTGAGCACCTCGCCGTCGACCACCGGGAACTGCGACATGATGCCCATCCCGACGGAGATGACGGATTCGCCCCACAGCGCGGGATCCGGATTGACCATGAGTTCCAGGGCCACCTGCGACTGGGCGGACAGCAGATCGTCGGCACCGATCGCGCCGAATGCGTCGGCCGTCGCGTCGACGCCGAGGATCGCCGCCATCCGGGCGGTGATCGTGCGGGCATCGCCCGGATCGGCGGCCGCGGATCCGTTGCCGCTCTGCATGATCGCCCGCGCGAACAGTCCGGTCGCCCGGGGCGACGACAGCAGCGACGCGACGCTCATCGCGCCGGCCGACTCGCCGAAGACCGTGATGGCGTCGGGATCGCCTCCGAAGGCCGCGATGTTCTCGCGTACCCAATGCAGCGCGGCGAGCTGGTCGAGCAGCCCACGGTTCTCCGGCGCCCCGTCGATGGAGGCGAACCCGGCCGTACCGAGGCGATAGTTGACGCCGACGCAGACGACGCCGTCACGCGCGAACGTGTCACCGGCATACATCTCGATACGGTTGGAGCCGCGGGTGAATGCCCCGCCGTGGATCCACACCATCACCGGCAGTCCACCCGCACCGGGGTCCGGTGTCCAGATATTCAGGTTCAGGTAGTCGTCGCCGGGCACGATGACGTTGTCGAGGAGCGCCGCGATCGGTGCGGGGTATCCGACCTGCGGGGCCGTCGGGCCGTACGCGGTGGCCGGTCGCACTCCCTCCCACGCCGCGGCCGGCGCCGGTGCCGCGAACGCGGCGGGACCGATCGGTGGTGCGGCGTAAGGGATTCCGAGGTAGGACGAGATGCCCCCCTCGATGAGGCCGGAAACCCGGCCGGTGGAGGTGGTCACCACGGGAGCTTGGACGTCGGCTTGGGTCACGTCGACCGACGCTACGCGAACTTTTCGGTCGGCAGGCGCCGATCGCGGAGAGCCTGTGCCACGCTGGGTCGGTGAGCGAATCGGTGGACATCAACGGTGTGCGACGCGCAACGGTGCACGGCCTCGACGCCGTCATCATCGAGAGCGGCCACTCCACGGCGGCGATCTCGGTATTCGGCGGTCAGGTGATCTCGTTCGTCCCGGCAGGATCGGACACCGACGTGCTGTGGGTCTCACCGCAACTCGCCGCTGTGCCCACCCCGATTCGAGGCGGCGTCCCGGTGTGTTGGCCGTACTTCGCCCGCGAAGGCCAGAGCGGAGATGTCCCGTCGCACGGTTATGCGCGGACGGCGGAGTGGACACTCACCGGCGGCGCCCGCACCGACGCGGGCGTCGACCTGGAGCTCGAACCCCTCGGACTCGACCATCTCGCGGTCGGCCTACGGATGACCGTCCACGTCGGCACGCACCTCGAGATGGGTCTGCACACCCACAACCCCGGCGACGAGCCGGCGACCATCACCGAGGCCTTCCACAACTACTTCCGCGTCTCCGATGCCACCGATGTTCACGTGGAGGGCCTGGCCGGATTGCCCTATCTGGACAAGTTCGATGACATGAGAACCCATGAGCAGCAGGGTGATTGGGCACTCCCCCACGACCTCCCGCGCAGCGACCGGGTGTATTCCGGCTCCGGCGGGCGATACCGGCTCATCGATCCTGATCTGCGCCGGACCATCACGGTGGCGGCGCGGTCAGCGCGCAGCGCGGTGGTCTGGAACCCGGGTGAGGCGGGCGCGGCGACCATGGGCGATGTGGGTGCGCACTGGCGTGAGTTCGTCTGCGTGGAAGCGGCGAACGTCGGTCCGGACGCCGTGTCGGTACCGGCGGGCGCCACACATTCGATGTGGCAGACGATCGCGGTATCCGATCAACCGGCGGACTGAACTCAGCTCGGCAATCTCATAAAGTCTCGTAACTCCGCGAGGATTTATGCGACGCGCACGCGCCGGCACCAGGCGGCCGCGGCACCCACTCCCGATCGTGCGGTCAACACTGTTGCCCATCTTGGTCTACATGCATGATTTGATGCGCCACAACGCTCCACAACCCGTCGCAGTGACGTGCCAAGGCAAAGGCGACGATAACCCTCCATCTGTCTCATAATTTCGTCGTGTCGCGATACCTCTTCCACCCTTTTCGAGATAGTGTTCCCGTCATGACCTCGATCGGCCCGTCGACGCCTGCCGGGATGATGCTCGGCTATGCGCGCGCGGGTGGAGACACGTCCTCGGATGACCCGACTCTCGAATCCCAGATCGATGCACTCATCGAGAGCGGCGTGCCACCCGCCCGCGTCTACACCGACCAGACGCGCACGGATGCCCCCGACGCACCGAGGACAGGCCTCGACGCGCTGCTCGACTACGCACGAACCGGCGACACCGTCGTCGTCGTCGGAATCGACCGCCTCGGCCGTACCACGCCGGAGGTGTTGTCGACGCTGCGCACGCTCGCCGACCGCGAACTCGGGGTCCGCGCCCTGCGGGAGAGACTGACCACCACCGACGACGCGGGCGCCATGATCGTCGGCGTCCTGGCGTCGTTGGCCGTCGTCAACGAGGAGGCCGACGCCGGACGCCGGCGCACCCGGATCCGCGGGCCGGGTCATGGCAACGCCTCGCTCGGTCGTCCGCGCGTTCTCACCGATGACCAGGTGGAACTCGCAAAACGTATGCGCGCCAACGGAGATCCCGTACCGACAATCGCGGCCACCCTCGGGGTCAGCCGCGCCACGCTCTACCGAACACTCGCCGAGAAGAGGACCACACGATGACCATCAGCGGGCCCCGCGTCCTGCGCTTCCCGACCGCAGTCCCCGCCGAGTCGGTCATCCCCGATCGGACCCTGCCCGATCCCACGCTGGCCGATCCCACCGTCGATCCGGTGGAGTTCCAGCGCGGATATGACGACGCATCGACCTACCTCGCGTCGATGCCGCGTACCTGGGCGGTGCATCACGCGTCGACAGCCTTGGCCGACGGTTGCATTCCCGACATCAAGCAGAGCTACGAACGCGGCTATCGGGCCGCCCTGTACGGATTCCGGCGGCAGTCGAGGCACTGACCGATATCCCGTCGAGTGGGCGCCACATCCCGTCGAGTGGGCGTTGCTGCGCCCCTGCCGACGCCCGGGAGCTACCCTCGCGGACTCGTGAGGGGCTCAGTGCCCAGACCGCGGCGTCGAAGACCGCGCACAGCCACGCGAAGACGTCGGGTTGTGCATCATTGATCTGTGAGTTCGCCAGCACCACAGCCGATCTCGTCTCGTCATCGGTGCCGGCGAGGAACGCCGTGTAGCCCGGAACGTTGCCGGTGTGACCGTAGACGTATTCGGATCGGAGGCGGTGGGCAGCATGCCTCCCGACGCCGACGCACCGGTGGGACTGAGAGTACTTGGTGACGTCGTCGGGCTCGCCGGCGTCGGTGTATCCGCGAATGTAGGTTTCCGGCAAGGTGATCGAGGTCGGGCCCAGACCGACTGGGCGGTAGACCTCGTCCGCGAGCGCGGCGTCATGGATTCCGCCGGTGATCTGCTCGACGATGAGCCCGATGACGATGTTGTCGGTGTCGGAGTACTGAATACCGGGTCCCCGGGACGAGTATCGAGCGGCTCATCGGCCCACGAGTCCGGTGCCCGCCTATGGCTCTGCGACGTATGCCCGGTACCGCGGAGAGAGTCACAGCGCTCAGAAGACGAGCGATCTGCGGTTTTCGGTGGCGCCTGGCGAATGCCGACCACCCGATTGCGGTGGTCCCGGCTGGGATCGAACCAGCGACCTCCCCGGTGTGAACGGGACGCTCTTCCACTGAGCCACGGGACCGTGTTCCGACCCTCAACGGCGTCGGTGCACGAGCAGGAACAGTACACGCACACTCCCGGGTTACCCAAATCGCCTCGAGAGGCAGACGCCCACGACTGTTGCATGGACACCGGCATGACCGGCTCTCCTGATCGCGCCGCACCTGAGGTCCCCCGAGCCCCATCAACCACTCCGACAACGCTGCCCCCGCTCCACGGACATACTCCCCTCGACTGTTTGACCAGGCGATTTGGCATCTCCGTAACGTTCGGATAATGTTCTGTCCCGCATCGCGAGCACAACGGTCCACAAGATCGCTCGCGGGGCATGCGGATGTAGCGCAGCTGGTAGCGCATCACCTTGCCAAGGTGAGGGTCGCGGGTTCGAATCCCGTCATCCGCTCGGTGCGAGCAAGCTCGCCTCTGGTGGTGTGGCCGAGTGGTGAGGCAACGGCCTGCAAAGCCGTGCACACGGGTTCGATTCCCGTCGCCACCTCCAAGAGGGTCATTTCCACGCCAATTTCATAGCCCGCGCGATTAGCTCAGTGGGAGAGCGCTTCCCTGACACGGAAGAGGTCACAAGTTCAATCCTTGTATCGCGCACCACGAGAACCCGCCTGAATCGGCGGGTTTTTTCATTGCCGCGAGTCCGACCGTGATGCCGGTGCCTGCGCATTTGGATTATCACCACGGCATCGAATATGGTTGCGCAGCACGTCGTGAGCGTTTCACGCGTGCCGTCATGCGGATGTAGCGCAGCTGGTAGCGCATCACCTTGCCAAGGTGAGGGTCGCGGGTTCGAATCCCGTCATCCGCTCGGTCACAATTTCATAGCCCGCGCGATTAGCTCAGTGGGAGAGCGCTTCCCTGACACGGAAGAGGTCACAAGTTCAATCCTTGTATCGCGCACGAGAGAAACCCACTCATCGCAGTGGGTTTCTTGCTGGGTCGCACGTGCCACATCCGGGCACGCACGACCCGAGAAGATCCCAGCCCACCCGCTACCCGAGATCAGTGATGACCATGGACCGCGCCGCCTTGCAGTACACCCTCGAATGGGTGACCACCCACGATGTTGCCGTCAGTGGAGCCGAGGTGATCACCGACCTGCTTCCCATCACCCGCCGCGTCGACGACCTCGACATCCGCGACGAGGAACTCCGTGCCGCCGTCGCACGGATCGAATCGCGTCGCCTCGTCGGCGTCTGAGGTTCTCCTCCTCCTACTCGCCGCGCTGTCCCCCGATCGCACGGCGAACTGAGTCGACCGCCGCGGCGTGCTTGCATCCGGCGCGGCAATACGATTCGATGACCATCGACACGGGGTGCCGGCGACCGGCCGGCTGAGAGCACACCCGTCGAACCTGCTCCAGTTAGTACTGGCGAAGGGATGGTCTGAGAATGCCTGTGGCATCGCCGTTTTCCGAACACGTCGTCCTCGTCACCGGCGGTGGCCGAGGCCTCGGCACACACATCGTCCGAGCGGTCGCCGCGCAGGGCGCGCGGGTGGTCATCAACTACCGACGCAGCGCCGACGCTGCCACCGAACTCGCGGCCGCACTCGGTGACAACGCCGTCGCCCTTCCCGCCGACGTCACCGACCGTGCAGCCGTCGATTCGATGATCGAGCGCGCCGCAACGTATTTCGGGCATCCCGTCACCGCGGTCATCAACAATGCCCTGCCCGACTACTCCTTCAACGGCGATGCCCGGTCCCATGCCGACGAATTGACCGTCGACGAACTCGACGCGCAGTTCCGCGGCATCGTCGGCGGAGCCCTGAACACCACCCAGGCCGCGCTGCCGGGAATGCGCGCCGTCGGCGGTGGCCGCATCGTCACCATCGGCACCAACCTGGTACAGAATCCCGTTGTCCCCTACCACGATTACACCGCCGCCAAGGCCGCGCTGCTGGCGCTCACCCGCACCCTGTCGGCCGACCTCGGGGCCGACGGCATCACGGTGAACATGGTCTCCGGCGGGCTGCTGCGCACCACGGACGCCAGTTCGGCCACGCCGGCGGAGGTGTTCGACGCGATTGCGGCGACGACGCCGCTGGGGTCGGTGACCACACCCGCCGAGTTCGCCGACGCCGTCCTGTTCTTCCTCTCACACTGGTCACGGGCGGTCACCGGACAGAACCTGGTGGTCGACGGCGGACTTGTGAAGGACTGACGACACCCCGATCAGACATGACCACCTCCGAAGACCGGGCCCAACCGGGATACGACGCGCTCGCCGACGTCTACGCGCAACGCTTCCCCACCGCCTACACCTCGCCGCTCGAACAACACGCCATCGCGATATTCGCCGACGAGTTGCCCGGCCCCGGCGCGCGGATCGTCGACGTGGGTTGTGGGACAGGGCATGTCGCCGCCGACCTGCGGGGTCGCGGATTCGAGGTCCGCGGAGTCGATCCGAGCGAGCAGATGCTGACACACGCCCGCCGGGCCTACCCGGGCATTTCGTTCGACGTCGGTGACGCGTGGTTGCGCGACGTCGATCTCGCCGACGTCACCGGCCTCATCGCACGCTTCAGCCTGATTCATCTGCCGCCGGACGACGTTCGCGCGGTGCTGTGCAGCTGGCATCGGCGGCTGCCATCCGGAGCCACCGTGCTGCTCGCTCTGCAGAGCAGTGACGACCCCGGTGTGCACGAGTTCGACCACGCCGTCGCCCGGGCGTGGCGCTGGCATCCGGATGCGTTGGCCGAGGACGCCACCACCGCCGGCTTCACCGAGGCATGGCGCCTCATCAGCCGCCCCGACAACGATAATCGCTTTCCCCACATCCACCTGCTGCTCCGCCGGTGACCGAGTCAGCACCAGGCGAGCCTGGTCTGGGTAAGGTGCCCGCATGACCATCGAGGAGACGTTCTCCGACATCGCGGTGGCGTTCGAGGCCATCGGGGCCGCAGCAATGATCGTCGGATTCGCCACGGCCGCCGTGCTGAGCGCACGGTCGCTGGTCCGCAAGGAAGGCGGCGCGGCCGCCTTCGCCGTGCTGCGCACCACCCTCGGCGGCGCCATCCTGCTCGGGCTGGAGATCCTGGTGGCCGCCGACCTCATCCGGACCATCACCTCCAAGCCGTCCATCACCGACGCCGCCATCCTGGGAATGATCGTCCTGATCCGGACGATCCTGTCGATGTCGATCCAGATCGAGATCGAGGGGGTTCTCCCCTGGCGACGTGCCCTGCTCACCAGTGGTGGTCAGGTCATCGGCAACGCCGTCGCACGCGACGCGCGGGCCACCCGGGCTCGCCGGGAGGCGGGCGATCCCTCGGAATCGGCGGTGGTCACGCCAACTCGGGACCAATGACGGTGTCCTTTCGATCACCGTCGTCGTAACGTTGTATGCATGATCAGCAATGTGAACGCCCCGGCCTGCGACAACCCCGACTGCACCTGCGGCCCCGACTGCAAATGCGGCGAGAACTGCACCTGCGGCAAGAAGTAGTCCCCATCCCCGATCCCCTCGCGTCGTTCGTCACGCGAGGGGTTATCTGCGCGAAGCGAGGCCCCTGGCATGACGGCGCCGTCCATCACCGTCGACGTGATCACCGATCCTGCGTCGGCCCCGGCACTCGCCGACGTCGCGGCGGCCACGTTCCCGCTCGCATGTCCGCCCCACGCCCGACCGGACGACATCGTCGGCTTCATCGATGCGAACCTGTCCGCTGCCGCCTTCGCCGGCCACGTCACCTCTCCGGACTCCGATGTCCTCGCCGCGCGCACCACGGACGGCGGTCTCCTCGGCTATGCGCTCGTCCATCATCGAGCTCCGACGGATCCGGACGTCGGGGCGGTGGTCACCGAGCGCCCCTGCTCGGAGATCTCGAAGATGTACGTGCTCCCCGACCACCATGGCCGATCGCGTACCGATCCCCCGTCGCACCTGCTGATGCGGGCGTCGATCGATCGGGCACGAGCACGCGGCAGCGCCGTCGTCTGGCTCGGCGTCAACCAGGAAAACGTTCGGGCGCAACGCTTCTACGGCAAGTTCGGGTTCGCTCGCGCGGGTGTGAAGACCTTCGACCTCGGCGGCAGCGTCGAACACGACTACGTGATGACGCTGCCACTCGTCTGAGACACCGGCGACGCGACGGCCGCAGCCGTCGGGCGCGGCACCACATACCGCAATCCCGGGAGCCCCCGCCGTGAGATCAGGTACTCGGCGACAATCAGATTCGGAATCCAGCACAGGAACGGCACCGGGGCGTACGCGCGTGCGAACACGTCGCCGGAGCCGCCGGACGCCTCGATCACGCCCATCAGCACCATCTGCCAGGCCCGCAACGTGACAGCGGCATATGTCATCGCGAACCCCCGGATCATCCAGGCCTGATGGCGCGCGATGTCGCCGCGGAATGCCCACAGCGTGCCACGCGCCGTGAATGTCAGCCACAGCAACGCCAACGTGCCGAAACCGAAGAGACCCGCCAGACCCGCGGCGCTGAAGGCGGACACGATGAGACCGGAGACCCCGGCCGGGAGGACCGCGAGGACGTAGACCCGCCCGACGACGCGATGTCCCCTCAGCCACCGCGACCGGATGTAGGTGGAGAACTGCAGCGGACCGATCCCTAATGCGACACCGGCAGTGACCATGTGGATGTAGAGGACGGTGATCACCCATTGTGGCTGCGTCGCGTAATGCGCGGCCAGGCCGGTGTCGCTCGCCGCCAACTCGCTCATCCGGGAGCCGACATACGGCGCGGGCGCCATCACGGCGACCGCGACGCAGGTCAGCGCGATCACCGTGTACCGCCCGGTGACGAACTTCGTGGCGGACATGAGTATCCTTCCGTATCAGGAGAACTCGAGATGACGAGTTCGCGGTGACACCGAGACTACGAATGTCGGGTCGGAGCCGGCACCGGGTAAACCCCCGTATCCACCCGGGTTTTCGGGTACCCCTGCGGGGGTGAATCCGCCACGATATGCGCCGACGGCCCCGTAGACTGCACCCATGACGCCGACCGACTCCCGTCAATCCGAACCGGCCGAACGCATTTCGTCGGGACTCGTCGACGTCCTGACAGATGTCCACGGCGCGGGCGACGTCACCGTCACCGACCTCACGCGCGTTCCCGCCGGCGCCTCCCGGCAGACGTGGGCGTTCACCGCCACAATTGACGATCGGGCGCACCCGCTCATCCTGCGGCTCGATCTCCCTGGTGCGCGCGAGGATTCGTCACTCCTCCGTGAGGCTGCGCTGATGCGCGCCGCGGGCGCCGCCGGCGTGGCGTCGCCGACCGTCCTCGCCGCAGGAGAGGATCACCCCGACATCGGCGGCGACTTCGTCGTCATGAATCGCGTCGACGGCGAGACCATCCCCCGAAAGATACTGCGCGACGAGCGATTCGCATCGGCGCGGACGCGGCTGGGTGCGCAACTGGGGCACAGCCTGGCCCGCCTGCACCGCATCGACCCCGATACGATTCCGGGTCTGCCCGACGAGGATCCGCTCGAGTCCTGGCAGCGGGAACTGGATTCCATCGACCGCCCGCTACCCACGTTCGAATTCGCTCTCGCCTGGCTGGCCAACCGACGCCCGCAAGAGTCGGGACGCGCACTGGTGCACGGTGATTACCGGGTCGGCAACATCATCGTCGACGACGACGGACTGGCCGCGGTACTCGATTGGGAACTCGCGCACGTCGGTGATCCGCTGGAGGATCTGGGCTGGATGTGTGTGAAGGCGTGGCGATTCGGCGGCGCCGGAGTGGTCGGCGGATTATGTGATCTCGACGAATTCGTCGGTGCCTACGAGGCCGGGAGCGGAGCGACCGTCGACCGTGACGCGGTGTTCTGGTGGCAGGTGTACGGCACGCTGCGATGGGGCCTGATCTGCGTGCACCAGGCACAGCGCCACCTGTCCGGAGCCACCAGGTCGGTGGAACTGGCCGCCATCGGTCGCCGCGTCAGCGAGAACGAGTGGGAGTTGCTGAACCTGCTCGGCGCGCACGTGTGAACGCGGCGTCGAGTCGGTCCAATCACCCCGACCGATCTCGAGACCTGTTCAGCGCGTACCGAATTCCCAGTTGCCGCCGTTGCGGTATTCCTTCAGAATCCGACGGCCGACGGTCGAGATGTGCACCTCGTCGGGGCCGTCGTAGATGCGGGCCGAACGCGCGTTGCGATACATCTTGCCGAGCGGGGTGTCGTCGGTGAGGCCGGCGGCACCGTGGACCTGCACGGCCCGGTCGATCACGTTGTGCAGCATCCGTGCCCCGTACACCTTGATCGCGCCGATCTCCACCCGCGCCTGATCTCCGGCGTCGATGCGTTCGGCCGCCTTGAGCGTCAGGAGTCGGGCGGCCTGGATCTCGTTGTAGGACTCGAAGACATGTTGCTGCATCAGCTGCTTGTCGGCGAGGGGTTCGCCGAAGGCGGTGCGCCCGATCAGCCGGTTGCACATCAGGTCGAAGGCCCGCTGCGCCTGCCCGAGCCACCGCATGGCGTGGAAGATCCGTCCCGGACCCAAACGTTCCTGTGCGATGACGAAGCCATTGCCTCGTTGCCCCAGAAGGTTTTCCGCGGGCACCCGCACGTCGTCGTAGGCCACCTCGAAATGGTGTCCGCCGAAGCCGAGGACCGGCGTGTCGCGGACGATCCGGTACCCGGGGTTGTCGGTGGGCACGATGATCATCGAGAACGCGCGGTGGGGCGGGGCGTCGGATTCGGTCCGGCACATCACCGTGGTGTAGGCGGCTTGTGCGGCACCGGTGGTGAACCACTTGCGGCCGGTGATCACCCACTCGTCGCCGTCGAGTACCGCCGCGGTCTGCATGCCGGTCGGATCCGAGCCGGCCACGTCCGGTTCGGTCATCCCGAAGCTCGGCGAGATCTCGCCCCGCACAAGCGGTTCCAGATACGCATTACGCCAGCGAGGGGAGGCGTGGCGGTTCAGCATGATCGAGTCCTGCAGCGTCCAGGTGCCCAGGGCGAGCTGACCGTACTCACTGCGACCCTGTACCTCGTTGACGTACACGTAGTCCAGGAACGGCAATCCCCCACCGCCGATCTCGGTGGGATGTCCCAACGCCCAGAGGTCGCGGCGTTTGGCCTCGGCGCGCAACTCCGCGATGATCTTCTCGGCGTCGGGTCCGCCGGCATCGAGTTCCGGTTCGGCCGGTTCCACCAACTCGACCATGAACTCGTACACGCGATCGCGCAGCGGCCGGACGTGTTCGGGTACCTCGAAGGTCATCTGTCGTCCCCGTTCATTTCTTCTCGATCAGCTCTTCTCGATCAGCGTCGGATTGTCCACGCGGAGTTTGGCTTCCACCGACGCGGTCAGCAACGCATGGACACGGGCGTCGTCGGCCAGGGTGCCGTCGCGGATGCCGTCGACCAGCCCGGCGGCGTCGGTGACACCGAGTTCGGACAGTGCGGCGTGGAAGTCGTCGATGGCCTCGGGGTCGG
Organism: Gordonia sp. VNK1; assembly: GCF_040049135.1. Lineage (NCBI taxonomy): Bacteria > Bacillati > Actinomycetota > Actinomycetes > Mycobacteriales > Gordoniaceae > Gordonia > Gordonia sp. VNK1. The sequence continues at coordinate 319,276 of NZ_JBDZDJ010000006.1, forward strand.
CGGCGAGTTGTCGCTCGACGATGGCCAACACGTTGGCGGCGACCCGCGCGTGAAAGCGGGTGGAACCGGAGGTCTCGGCCATCACCGGACCGGTCAGGAACTCACGCACAGCGCCCAGCAGTTCGATGACGGTGGGTCGGTCGTAGAAGTCGTCGGCCGCTGCGAGATCACCACCCGAGGAGCCAACGCCATTGTCCGCCAACGTCTTCGACTCCATCCCCGCTCGTCACACACGACCTGTGATCAATGCTAGTCAGGTCCGGGGCCTGTGGTCAATGACACATGGAACAAGAAGGGAAATCTGTGCCTACCGCGCGCCGAACTACTTGGACGCGTGCTCGGCTCCCGGCTCACCGAAACGCCGGTACTCGAGAGTGACGCGAATCCGGTACATACCGTCATCCACCACGTTCTGCACTCGGGTCAGGGTGTTGTCGGGACCGAGGATGAGTTCTTCGACGATGTCGGGATACATATTCCGTCCGACCGACCCCCAATCGCAGCCCTCATCGGGAGAACGCAGGTAGTCGCGTCCGTCATGGACGAACACGTAGCCGTGGAAGACACTTCCCAGGCAATAGTCTTCACCCGAGTACGCGAGGGCCTCTGCATCCACCCGGCCGTCGGTGAGTTCGTAGAACGACCCGTCCGGGCGTATCGTCAGCTCAATTCGAAGATCGACGTCTGTCGGTCCTGCCGAGTACCGAGGCAGCAGAGTTGCAGACGGGTCCGCACGACCGTCAAGCCATGCAGAAATGTCGGCATCTTCGTCGTACTCCAACTCGATGTGACCGACACGCACGAGCCGCCAGGTTCCTGCGACCGGCTGGCGGAACGCTCCGACGCGAACTTCCGGCGGCGATTGACGCACGCGAAGCTGGTCGATGCGCACCCGCACCGCGGTTGGTGAATCGACACCTTCGGGAACAATCGCCAGATCTCCGGTGACCAATGGAGCACGTTCGACGGCGATGTATCGGTCAGGCCCCAGGCCGCCGTGGCTCGGCGGTAGCGCGACCGGTGTTCCCTTTCCGTCACACGGTGTACCTTCCACACGGATCACGCGACCGTACAAGATCTCGTCTTCGGGGAGCACAGTTCGCCAGTCATCATTGAGGTCGACCAGCTCTCCGAACAGCATCGCAAGCCGCTCACGACGTTCTGGTTCCCCGTGCGTGGTCCAGAAGCACGCGCCTTGGCCGATGCTCGTCATCGCTCGGATGGTTCGCGGCCCGAGTGGGATCTCCGGATGCTTCTCGGCGATGACGACAACCACCACTGGGTCGACGGCCATCAGTGATGAGTGGATCGAAGCCGCGATTTCCCACACTCTGTCCGGCACTCGTCGCCGACTGAGCTGCCACCCGATGCGGCCTCGACCAGTGCGGAGATCAAGACCCCTGCTGACCCGATCCTCGTCGAACACCGCAGTGAAGACCGCCCTATCCCACTCGGGTTCCGGACCCAACTTGTCCAACGCCTTCGCCAGTGATCCGTACTGGCTGATATCCATCTCGTCGACGGTCCATGGCGAGAAGATCGCATTGGCCAAGGCCGCCGAATCCGCTTCGGACAGTTCGTATTCGTTGACGGCGACGCCCCCTCGTCAGATCACCCTCGGCCTGACAACACTAGCCCTGCGACCGAAAATCAGGGTCGGTCAGACAGACGACTCCGCGAACCGCGACAACGCGAGCAGGCGCGAGGTGGCACGCAGGTACTTCTTGCGGTAGCCGCCGTGCAGCATCTCCTCGGTGAAGATCTCGTCGAGTTTGCTGCCGGACACGGTGACCGGGATGTTGGCGTCGTAGAGACGGTCGGCAAGAACGACGATGCGCAGCGCCACCGACTGATCCGACGCCGGATGCACGTCGGAGATGCAGACCAGCGAGACGCCCTCGACAAGATCCTTGTACTTCGACGGATGCAGCTTGGCCAGGTGCGCGCAGAGGTCGTCGAAGTTGTCGAGCGTCGCATTCGGCGTCGACTCGGCGAGCTCGGTCAGCTCGGCGTCGGTCTTGGGGTCCGGGGCCGGCGGCAGGTCGCGGTGCCGGTAGTCGGGACCGTCGACGCGGATGGTCTCGAAGATGGCGGAGAGCTTCTTGATCTCCCGCAGGAAGTCCTGCGCGGCGAAGCGGCCCTCGCCGAGCTGTCCGGGCAGGGTGTTCGAGGTGGCGGCGATGGACACGCCCTTGGCGGTGAGCTCGGTGAGCAGCCGCGACACGATCATGGTGTCGCCCGGATCGTCGAGTTCGAACTCGTCGATGCACAGCACGTTCTGCTCGGACAGTCGCTCGACGGCGTTCATGAAGCCCAACGCGCCGACGAGGTGGGTCAGTTCGACGAAGGTGGCGAACGATTTCGGTGCGGGCATCGCGTGGTAGATCGACGCGAGCAGGTGAGTCTTGCCGACACCGAAGCCACCGTCGAGGTACAGGCCGATCCCCTGCGGCTCCTTCTTCCGCGAGAAGAGTCCCTTCTTGCCGCCGCGTGCCGAGCGGGCCCGTTCGACGAAGGCGCGGGCCTTGGCGACGGCCTGCGCCTGGGACGGCTCGTTGGGATCGGGGATGTAGCTGTCGAAGCTCACGTCGTCGAATGTGGACGGCGGGACCATCTCCTCGATCAACTGCTCGGGAGGGACCACCGGGTTCCGGTCGGACAGACGTGCCACCATGGACCGCAAGCCTAGTCAGTGCCGACCACGAGGAATAATGCTCTATCAGCATAAAGCGACCCAGGTCACATCCGATGAACTCGACGACGCAGCCCGATTGCGCGTCCTGAGCAACCACTACCCCTACCCCGACGACCTCACCCGCCCGGTGGTCCGCGCGAATATGGTCGCCTCGATCGACGGGGCGTCGTCGGTCGACGGCAAGTCCGGCGGGTTGGGGTCCGACATCGACCGCGCGATCTTCCGGACCCTGCGGGGCCTGGCGGATGTCGTGGTGGTCGGGGCCGGTACCGCGACCGCCGAGAACTATCACCAGCCCGAACCCGACGAGGCCTTCGCGGCGGCACGCAGCGACCTCGGCCAATCGCCGGCACCGGAATTGGTCCTGATCAGCAACTCCCTGTCGATCCGGCCCGACTACCCGCCGCTGTCCCACGCGGCGACCACCGTCCTGACCTGCGCGGACTCACCGGCCGACCGCCGCCGGGCCTTGATGGACGCCGGCGCGACCCTCGTCGACTGCGGAACCGAGAAGGTCGAGTTCGGCCGCGTCCTCGCCCATCTCGCCGAGCGGGGGCTGTTGCGGGTCCTCTGCGAAGGCGGTCCGAGCCTGCTCGGGTCGATCATCGCCGACGACCTCCTCGACGAACTGTGCCTCACCATCAGCCCGACCCTCGCCGCCGGCGACGCCGCACGCATCGCGCACGGACCCGCGCCCGTCGACACGCCGCCGACGATGCGTCCACACCACATCCTCGGCGACGACGACGGCTTCCTCTACACCCGCTGGACGCGCGCGAACTGATCGGTGACCAAGCAGGTGTGCGGAGATGACTAGGCTCGCCGTCATGGGTTCAGGTGGCGACGCACATTCACGACCGGCCTCGTCACCCCGGCGAGCCGAGATGGGCCGGCGCGGGATGTGGCGTCGAGCGCGTTGGCAGCTGATGGCGGCGACGGTCGTCGTTCTCGGCGTCGCCGGTTGCGCCGTCGGCCCCAACCCGGGACCGGATCTCGTTCCGGGTGGCGGAGAAGGTGGCGCGGCGCCGGCCACCTCGAGTGCACCTCCGCCCGTCCCCACCCTGCAGAAGCCGGCGAAGGAACTCTCGTGGTCGGCGTGCGGACCCGCGATCGCCGACGCCTATGCGGTGACCGTGCCGTCGGGTGTGACGGTCGACTGCGCGAAGTACACCTCGCCCATCGATCCCGACCAGTCCAATTCGGGACTCACCGTCGCCGCCACCCGCATCACCACCGGCGCCACCCCCGCCGATGCCGCACCGCTCGTCCTGACCTCCGGCGTCGACATGCCGTCGTCGCGGGCGTTGATGCTGCTCGCATCCGGTCCGGGACGTTCGCTCGTCGACAAGCATCCGATCGTTGCCATCGATCGCCGCGGGATCCCCCGCAGCACCGCGTTGGACTGCCTGACCCGCACCGAACGCGACACCATGGCCGACAACGGTCTCACCCCGGGCGCCACCACCGACCGCCGCATCGCCACGCTGGCCACCGCCGCCTCGTCGGCGTCCGACGGCTGCACCGAGACCCTGTCCCCCGACCAATTGGCCTTCGGCGTCGCCGGCGCCGCCTCCGACCTCGAGACCCTGCGCAAGGCCTGGGATGTCCCCCAGCTCGGTCTCATCGGGCTCGGCGAGGGGTCCGACGTGGTGATCGCCTACACCTCCCTGTACGGCGGCCGTACCGGCCGGATGATCCTCGACACCCCCGTTCCGTTCGGCGCCAACGCCCGCGACACCGGCGCCGCGCAGGCCACCGGTGTCCAGGCCGCCCTCACCACGTTCGCACAACGGTGCGCGGCGCTCGGGTCGGCCTGCGCGCTCGGCTCCGACGGCGCGGACACCATCGCCTCGGTCCTGGCGAAGGGCCGCACCGGCGACCTCGGCGGGCTGTCCGATGCCCAGGCGCTCGCCGCGATCACCACCGGGATCGCGCTGGCACCCGGCACCGCCGACGGGATCGGCGGCGTCGCCACCGCCATCGCCGCAGCCAACCGTGGTGACGTCGGCGCACTCCGTGATCTGGCCACGCGGTCGGAGGCACTGCGTCTGACCGATGGACAGATCGTCGCCGAATGCAACGACGTCAGCGGCCCCGTCAGCCAGAACGAGATCAACGGCCTCATCACGACCTGGACCAAACAGAATCCGCTGACCGGCACCGACACCGCGCTGTCGTTGATGCGGTGCAACGGCTGGGCACCGGCCGAGGCGGTCAACCCGCCCAACAGCTTCCCGGTGGTGCCGCTGATCCTCGACAACCCCGGAGACCCGATCAACGGCGGCACCGGCGCCGCGGCACTCGACCCCATCTTCGCCCGAGCCCAGGCCCAGCCGGTGACCGTCAGCTGGGCCGGATTGGGGTATTCGGCGGTGTCGCGCAGCACCTGCGTCGCCGACCTCGTCGCCGAGTACGTCGAGAAGTACCCGCTCACCGGTCCCGCCGACCGTGGGTGCCCCAGCTGACGGCCGTCAACGAGATCCACCCCGGTCACCGCGGCGGGGTGCCCGCGCGGGGCTGATCGTATTCCGGGTGCGGTACGTAGTACGGTTCGCGGGTGGCAATTCTCGACAGGTATCTCTACCCGCAGATGCCCGCGCAACGCATCGTGCCGCTGGTGCTCTGGCCGCTGAGCGTGCTGATGATCTTCCAGCGCTCGGTGATCCTGGGCGTCAACGGCGACCGGACCGACGATTTCAAACCGGTCTACAACGCCGCGTTGGCCTTTCTCAACCATCGGCCGGTGTACGCGGAGAACCTCGACACCGTCGACCCGCACTATCTGTATCCGCCGTCGGGCACGCTGCTGATGTCGCCGATCGCGGTCATCGATCCCGAGCGCTCCCGTTGGCTGTTCATCGCCGTCAGCGTGATCGCGCTGATCGCGTGCGCCTACCTGATCACGCGCCTGTTCGGGTATGGCGTGAACACCTGGGTGATGCCGACGGTGCTGTTCTTCTTCTTCAGCACCGAGACCGTCGCGCACACGCTGATCTTCACCAACTTCAACGGCTTCGTCCTGCTCGGCATGCTCGCGTTCATGATCTTGATGCTGCGTAACCATGACTGGTGGGCCGGTGTGCCCATCGGCCTGACGCTGGCGGTCAAACCGGTCCTCGCGCCGCTGTTGCTGCTTCCCCTGCTGACTCGTCAGTGGCGGATATTCGTGGGTGCCATCGGCATTCCCGTGCTGCTCACGATTCTGGCGTGGCCGGTGTCGGCCGACCCCAAGTCGTTCCTCTCCCACACGGTCCCGTATCTGGGTTCGACCCGCGACTACTACAACAGCTCGATTTCCGGCAACGGCGCGTACTTCGGTGTGGCCGACTGGCTGATCATCGTCCTGCGCATCGCGTTCACGCTGATGGCGATCTTCTCGCTGTGGTTCCTCTACCGCTACTACCGGCACACCAACGAACTGCTGTGGATGACCACGTCGTCGGGAGTGCTGTTGTGCACGACGTTCCTGGTCGGGTCCCTCGGCCAGGGTTACTACTCGATGCTGCTGTTCCCGCTGCTGATGACGGTGCTGATCCCCGGTTCCGCGATGCGTAACTGGCCCGCCTGGCTCGGCGTGTACGGCTGCTTCACCCTCGACAGTTTCCTGTCGACCCGATGGGACGGCTTCGGCCGGCAACTCGAGTACAACAAGGTCACCTGGGGCTGGTCGCTGCTGATGATCGCGGTGTTCTGCGCGTTGCTGTTCCGCTATCTGGACATGCGCCGCGACGGTGTTGCGGGACGGTGGAACCAGTGGTCACCGTCGGCTGAGGGCGACGTGAGGGCGGTGTCCCCCACGACATCACCCGAGTCGGCCTCGGCGTAATCCCCGGGTCACGAGCCCTGGGCATGCTGCGGCTCGGCGACCGCGGTCGTGCGGAAGCACTCGTCGGTGAGTGATCGTGCGATGTCGCTCATCCGCGCCGAGGACGCGGCACGGCCACGCACGAACTGTTTGTCGACGAGAGTGCCGTCGATCCACACATCGATCCGCCAGGGGGCCAGTCCCGTCCAGCGGGCGAGCAGCACAAACGGTGTGCACAGCACACTGAGCACACCGGAGATGACGTAGAACGCACCGTGGACGAGGACGGTGACGATCGCCTCGAGCACCAGGTACGGCCAGAACACCACAAGCAGGAGAATCCATCCGACGCGGCCGCCGCCACCCGACGACGTGTCACGCACGTCGCGCCGACGTTCATCGATTCGCTCGGATGTCGGACGGTTGACGGGCGACGGCACCGGTTGACGCCGCGCCTGATCGGTCCAGACGACCGGGATGGTGTCGGAGTCGGTCGACATCCGCGGTTTCCACGCCATGACTCGTCGGGTGACGGACCAGTCCTGTCCCATCGAGGTCGTTCCCTGCACCGGACGACCGTAAGCCCTCCCGAGGGGTGATCCGCGCACGCCTCGGACACTTGAACGACTCGTGTCCTGGTCTGGGGGCGCTGTTCGGACCACGCCGTCGTGGCGGCACCGGCAGTCGCCTCGTACCGTGGACGACATGACCGACACGCCCGCCCAGAGTCCTGCCGATCTCGCCGACCTGTCTGACGCGCAGTGGCGCGAACGCCTGTCCCCCGCCGAGTACCGCGTCCTTCGCCAGGCCGGCACCGAGGCCCCCTTCACCGGTGAGTACACCGACAGCAAGACCATCGGCGTCTACCGCTGCCGCGCCTGCGGCTCCGAATTGTTCCGCAGCGAGCAGAAGTTCGACTCGCACTGCGGGTGGCCGTCGTTCTTCTCCCCGCTCGCCGGGGACGCCATCATCGAACGATCCGACGATTCGCTGGGCATGCGCCGCACCGAGGTGTTGTGCGCCAACTGTGGCAGCCACCTCGGTCACGTCTTCGCCGGCGAGGGCTACGACACCCCCACCGACCTGCGCTACTGCATCAACTCGATCAGCCTCACGATGGAGCCGGACGAGGGCTGATCAGTCCGACCCCGTCTCAGTCCGACACCGTCACCGACTCGATCGTCAGCGGACTCTTCGGTGAACCGTCCTGCGGATCGAGACGGTGGCGGCCGGTCACCGGATCGACTCCCACCCCGGGGACGATGCCACCCGCAAACACCTTGTCGACGACCGACATCCCGGCGGAATCGACGGTGCCGACCACCGCGTAGCTCGCAGGCAGCGTCCCATCGGACTGCAGGATGAAGAACTGGGCGCCGCCACCGGAGTTCTGCGCGTCGGGCCGCGGACCGCGATTGGCGATGGCCACGGTGCCCCGGGGGTAGATCACGGTCTGTGCACCGGATGTCGGGTCGACCGGGCCGCTGGGCCGCAGACCGGTCGGCGGTTCGTCAGGGCTGGTCCATCCGGGATTCCCGATACCGGTACCCGTAGGGTCGCCGCACTGGATCACCTTCAGGTCCGCGGTGTCGGTCATCCGATGACACGGCGTGTCGTCGTAATACCCGTGCTCGGCGAGACTCACCACGGCAGCGACATTGCAGGGGGCGTCGGCTCGGTCCACCACGATGGGGATCGATCCCTGATCGGTGGTGAGGGTGACTTTCAGAATCCCCGACTTCGGTTGCTGCGCTGCAGGTTCCGGCGACGAGCGTTGCTTCGACCGGCCGGCCAGGACACGATCGATCTGCTGCTGATACAGCGTCCGCTGGCCGGGGTCGGTCATCTGCGGCGGCGGCGTGGTCGGCACACTGTCGAAACCGCCGGGCTCCGTCGGGTACTCACATGTCGTGACTTCGGCCCGGTCGACGGACTCGGCGGCAACCGGGGTTCCGTCGACTCCCACGGCGCACCCGGACGAGACCAGACCGGCGCCGGTGACCACCGCCAACGCCAACCACGACCGCCGCCGTCTCACGGAAGTGCGTCGACAAGCGCCGTCGGCTCGATCCGCGGACCCGTGAAGAACGGGGTCTCCTCACGCACATGCATGCGGGCCTCGGTGGCACGCAGATCGCGCATGAGATCGACGATCCGGTGCAGCTCTGGCGCCTCGAAGGCCAGGAGCCACTCGTAGTCGCCGAGCGCGAAGGATGCGACGGTGTTGGCCCGGACGTCCTTGTAGCCGCGGGCGGCCTTGCCGTGATCGGCGAGCATCGTGCGCCGCTCCTCGTCGGGCAGCAGGTACCACTCATACGACCGCACGAACGGGTAGACGCAGATGTAGTTGCCGGGCTCCTCCCCCGCCAGGAAGGCCGGGATGTGGCTCTTGTTGAACTCCGCAGGACGATGCAGCGCGACATTGCTCCACACCGCGTTGCTCGCGCGTCCCAGCAGGGTCTCGCGACGGAACCGGTTGTAGGCGGCCTGCAGATCCTCGAGCTTCTCGGCGTGCCACCAGATCATGTAGTCGGCGTCGGCCCGAAGACCTGAGACGTCATAGACGCCGCGGACCACCACGTCGGTGTCCTCGAGAGACTTGAAGAAGTCGGTGACGTCGGACTTCACGGCGTCCCGGTCGTCGCCGAGTTCTCCGGGCCGGACCGAGAAGACCGAGAACATCAGGTAACGGATGGTGGAGTTCAGTGCGGCGTAATCCAGGCGGCTCATGCCGTCAATCGTGCCACCGTCGCCGATGTGCCCGGCAGCCAGGGATGCTCAGCCGAGGTCGTCGAGCAGTGCGGCGGCCGCACGCCCGGCGTGTCCGATACAGGCCGGCACCCCGACACCGGAATACGACGACCCGGCCAGCACCAGCCCGCGCGGACATTCCTCGACCAGTTGCGTCATCCGGGCGAGATGGCCCGGGGCGTAGCGCGGCAGACCGCCCGTCCACCGTTGCAGATACGTCGCCACGACCCGCGACGACGGTGCCGGGACGCCGGCCGCGGAGCACACGCGGTCGAGATCCTCGAGCGCCCACACCCGCAACAGGTCGTCGATGCCCGGCTCGGTGTCCTCGCCGGGGATCGGCGCACCGTAGCGACCGAAGGACGCTCGCACCGACACCGGACGGTCGGGTGAATCCAAGTGCGCCCACTTGCGTGAGCTCAGCGTGAATGCCTTGGCCCGCAGGTCTTCTCCGGTGGCCACCAGCACCCCGGAGTTGTCGGGCAGCTCGGTTCCCGGCCGCAGGGCGATCGACACCACCACCGACGATGCGGGTTCGACGGCGCGCAGTCCGGGTGCGACGGCGGGTACCGAATCGCGCAGAAGGTGCGCGGCGATCCAGGCCGGGACCGCCACGACGACTCCGTCGTAGACCGGTCCGGGGTCGGTGCCCGCGGCGGTGCGAACCGACCAGGAGCCGTCAACGGGGGTGACGTCGGCGAGCGCACATCCGGTGATGAGTCGCGGGCGTGCTGCGTCGATCACGGCGTCGACGAGCACCTGATACCCGCCCAGGAGTGTGCCGAAGACGGGTCCGGTGCCGCGACTCTCGTCGAGCAGGCCACCGACGGCCTCGGTGAGGCTCCCGGCTCCCGCGTCCAGGCGCGCCGCCAGAGCCGGAATCGCCTCGCGCACACCGATATCACGAGCAAGACTGGAGTACACCCCGCCGAGCATCGGGTCGACGCTGCGATCCACCACCGACAGACCGAACCGCCCCGCGACCAATTCGCCGACACTCATATCGGTCCCCGGATGCCAGAGCAGGGGTCGGGTGGGTTCGCTCTCGATGAGCCTCAGGTCGACCGGATCGACAAGACCCTCGACCGCCGTCGCCGACCGCGGTATCCCCATCAGTGCGGGCGCCGGCAGCGGATGCAACGTGCCGGCGGACCAGATCGCCGGTCGGCGGGTGGTCGGCGAGACGACGCGGTCGGCCAGTCCGAGTTCGGTGACCAGATCGAGTGCCTCGGGTCGCCGGACGATGAAGGCCTCGGCGCCGACATCCACCGGTGATCCGCCGACGTCCACGGTGCGTAGGATGCCGCCCGGGCGGTCATCGTCGCAGTACACGTCGATCTGTGCGTCGGCACCGAATCCCTGCCGCAGGCGCAGCGCCGCAACCAGGCCGGAGATCCCGGCGCCGACGATCGCGATGCGTACCGCCATCGTCAGAGCGTGTGGATCAGTTCGACGGCGCGGGTGAGCGCGTCCGGATCGGTGTCGGGCAGAACCCCGTGACCGAGGTTGACGATGTGGCCGGTCGCGCCGGCGGCCAGTGCACGTGTGCCGTCGTCGATGACGCGCTTGATCTCTGTTTCGACGACGGTCGGGCCGGCGAACAGGACCGTCGGATCGAGATTCCCCTGCACCGCCTTACCGGGTCCGACGCGGCGTACGGCCTCGTCGAGGGGTACCCGCCAGTCGACGCCGATGACGTCGGCGGGCGCCGCCATCGAGGCGAGGAGTTCGCCGGTGCCCACCCCGAAGTGGATGCGCGGCACATCGTAGGGTGCCACCTCGGCGAATACCCGGGCGGTGTGCGGCGCGACGTAGGCCTGATAGTCGGAGGCGCTGAGCGCTCCCGCCCACGAGTCGAAGACCTGGATGGCGTCGACCCCGGCGTCGAGCTGCACCTGCAGGAAGGTGATGGTGATGTCGGCGAGACGCCCCATCAGCGCGTGCCAGGTCGCAGGCTCGGACCGCATCAACGCCTTGGTGTGGACGTAGTTCCGGCTCGGTCCGCCCTCGATCAGGTACGACGCGAGGGTGAACGGCGCACCGGCGAATCCGATCAGCGCGGTGGTCTCGGAGAGCTGGTCGAGGATGAGGCGCACGGCCCGCGCCACCGCACCCACCGAGGCCGGTTCCAGTCGCGGGAGTGCCTCGACGTCGGCCGATGTCCGCACCGGCGCGGCGATGACGGGTCCGGTGCCGGCCACGATGTCGAGGTCGATGCCAGCAGCCTTAAGTGGAACCACGATGTCGGAGAACAGGATCGCCGCGTCGACGTCGTGGCGCCGGACCGGTTGCATGGTGATCTCGCAGACCAGCTCGGGGTCGAAGCAGGACTCGAGCATCCCGTGATCGGCGCGGATCGCGCGATACTCGGGCAGCGAACGGCCGGCCTGCCGCATGAACCACACCGGTCGGCGCGTCGGTGTCTGGCCGCGTGCGGCCGCGACCAGCGGCATTCGGGTGTGGGTACGGCGCGTTGCTTGTGTGTGCGACATCGGTACTCACTCTGCCATGTCCGCAGGACAAACCGGTCGGCGGAGCCCGATCGATCGGACCCTGCGGTCGGGTCATCACCCGGCGCGCCTCCACCGCCGGGCGTGGTCCTCGTCATACCGTCGGGAGCGTGACCTCCTCCGGAGCTCCGACGGAGCCTGCCGACTTCCGCATCGCGGTCGAGTCGCTGCATTCCGCCCGCATCCGCCGCGACATCGAGGTCGGACCCATCCGCCCACCCCAGCGTCTCGCGCCCTTCAGTTATGCCGTCGGTGCCGAGGTCAGCCCACCCGATTCCGACGACGTCGACACCGACTCGCAGGGCAGCGCCTTCGGCCGTTTGATCCTGCTCTACGACCCCGACGGTCAGGACGCGTGGAACGGCACGATGCGCCTGGTCGCCTACATCCAGGCAGAGATGGAGGCGGCTCTCGCGATGGACCCGCTGCTGCCCGAGGTCGCGTGGAGTTGGTTGTCCGATGCGCTCGGCGTGCCGGTCGGCCACACCACGTCCGACGACGGGCATCCGGGTGATTCGGCCGTGCGCGTGACCGCGTTGGGTGGCACCGTGACGTCGACCAGCTCGGTCCGCTACGGCGACATCGCCGGTCCACCGCGCGCCCACCAACTGGAGTTGCGGGCGTCATGGACGGCACCGACGGCCGACGGTCTCGGCGGTCATCTCGAGGCCTTCTGCGATGTGTTGGCCTCGGCCGCGGGCCTTCCACCGGTCGGGGTCACCGAACTCGGGTCCGCGTGAACGATCCGGCCCCACCTGATACCCCCGACGGCCCCGACGATGACCGGCCGGCCACGACGCCGCTGCTCGTACCGCGCGACGGAGTGCCGGCGGTACTGACTAGTCCGGCGGAATTCGCCCGCGCCGCTGAGCAACTCGCGGCCGGCGACGGTCCGGTCGCATTGGACACCGAACGCGCGTCGGGATACCGGTACTCCCAGCGGGCCTACCTCATCCAGATCCGTCGTCACGGTTCCGGCAGTTTTCTCATCGATCCCATCGAACATCCCGACGCACTCACCCCGCTCATCGACGTTCTCGAGGGACCGGAATGGGTTCTGCATGCCGCCGATCAAGACCTCCCCTGCCTGCGTGAGGTCGGATTCCGGGGCCGGGAACTGTTCGACACCGAACTCGCGGGCCGACTTCTCGGACTCACACGAGTGAACCTCGCCGCGATGGTCGAGCAGTTCCTCGGCCTCGGCCTGCAGAAGGGGCATGGCGCCGCCGACTGGTCACGTCGGCCCCTACCCGACGAGTGGCTCAACTACGCCGCACTCGACGTCGAGGTGTTGGTGGAATTGCGGGACGCCATGGATGCGGCCTTGGCGGAGGCCGGAAAGCAGGAGTGGGCCCGCGAGGAGTTCGCGTACGTCCTGGCGCGACCTGCACCGCCGCCACGGACGGATCGTTGGCGCAAGACGGCGAACATCCACACGATCAAGACCGCGCGCGGCCTCGCCGCCGTCCGCGAATTGTGGACGGCGCGTGAGGAGATCGCGCAACGACGCGATGTTGCGCCGGGACGCGTGTTGCCCGATTCGGCGATCGTGACCGCCGCAGCGGCCGGACCGCAGTCCACGGCCGAACTGACGCGTCTACCCGTGTTCGGTGGGCCACGCCAACGCAAGCAGTCGGGAACGTGGTTGTCTGCCCTGCTGCGCGCACGCGACATGCCAGAAGCCGAACTCCCCCCGCGAAAGACCCCCACGACGGGTCTGCCTCCGGTGAGCCGATGGGAGCAGCGCAATCCCGAGGCCGCCGCGCGCGCCGCACGAGTGCGTCCGCTGGTGAAGGAGATCGCCGAGGCCAACGATCTCCCCGCCGAGAACCTGCTCCACCCGGAACTCGTTCGGCAGCTGTGCTGGGAAGGACTGCCCGTGCCGGTCACCGCGGAAGCGGTAAACGAGCGCTTGGCCGCCGGGGATGCCCGGGGCTGGCAACGCACGCTGACCGCACACCCAATCGCCGGCGCACTCAACAGCATCGACGACTCCGCCTCCGACTCGAGCGGCACCGACTGACCGTCGGTCGCCACCCGTGGTCCGCCAGACGATCCCAAATCCATTGGGCGAGAACCATCCCGCCGGTCGAGACCCCATCCCGCTCGAGCCCCCAGTCTGTTGACCGAGCCCCTCATCCCGCCGGTCGAGCCGCTATCCCGTCGGTAAAGCCCCATAATTCGTTGGTCGAGCCGGGCGGAGCGCTAGCCGCCGCGTTGAGCTCCGTCGAAACGAAGCCCGAGTCGAGACCTCGCAAGCCGACGCCGAAAACTCAACCACCCCAATCCCATTGGGACATACATAACCTGTGGATAGAAAATACTTGCGAGTTTCGATATGATCGGCTATAATCGAACGCATACGCCACAACGGCCTTCTCGGGGGAGGTGACATCAGCATGACAGACACCACCGACACTCCCATGTCACGGCCACTGGCACTGATGCACCAGATCAACGCGTTGCTCGACGAGTTGGCCCAGACTCCGATGACCGCCTGCTCCGACCTCGAGGTGGTGGAGGCGGCGAAACTGTCCGAACAGATCGCCACCCGTACCCACTTCCAAGGCGACCGCGCGATCCTGGAAATCTCTGATCGTGGTGTGCACCGCAAGGTCGGCAAAGTCAGCCTGTCGAATTTTCTGAACTACGATCTGCGGATCGCGCAACCCACCATGCGCATCGCTCATATGAAG